>JBKBKL010000004.1:2500-58700 GCA_046294665.1 Runella sp. | reverse complement strand
GTTTGCTATGTTGGATTTTTTCTAATTCAGCAATTACCAACTTTCTATCTTCTGCTGTAAATTTATCTGCTGTCATTATGCTACTTGGGATGTTTGCGTTAGGGATTGAAGTGAAAATCCTTTTTGCGAGGAACGAGCAAAAAGATTGGAACGTAAAGCCCGACCCGATAGGGGAACGCCCAAATAATCATTTTTTAAACATTTTACTGCTTTTCCTGTTGTTCCCGTTCCTGCAAAAGGGTCAAGAACAACATCATTTTTAAAAGAGTAATATTGAACTACTTTTTCCGCAAGCTCCAATGGAAAAACCGCAGGGTGGTTTTTGTTGTATGAAGGGTGAATCTTCCAAAGATTCGTTGTTTCGTATCCGTCCTTAATTTTTGATTCTTCAATTATGTTTTGGTCGGGATGCTTTCTGATATGCCAATCAATTAGTTTGTCGGTTTGTTTTCGATAGACTAAAATGTATTCCGTTACTGGAACTGGCTTATATTGCAATGGATTTCTGTCGGCAGCAAATCTTCTTCCTCGACCTGTCGCCCAACCTGCACCTTCGGGCTTTACCCAATGTATGTCGTCTATAAAATCAAAACCTTCTTCAATGAACAATCTATGAAAGTCAAATGGAACCGCAATTCTTTTTGATGCTTCATTTCTATTTGCTCGTCTTATGAGAACTGGTGAAATGTTCATAACGAAAAATCGTCCTTCGTTCAAAACTCTATGAGCTTGATGAATGATTTTTCGGATTTTCAAAAGATATTCTTCATAAGATAGATATTCAACATACTCGGGTCTTGCATTGTAGTAGGGTGGTGATGTAAATACCAAGTCAACCGATTCACTTGGTGTTTCTTGTAATAGGATTTCTGAGTCTCCTAATCCAATTGTATTTCGGAGATTGGAAATTTTAGGAACTGCACTACCGTTGCTCTTTGCTTCTGTTCCGTTTTTTCTTCCCAAAAGTCTTGATTCAAGGACTTCTTTATTTGTTGTTTTTTTCTCGTTGATAAGGGTGGTTAATGCGTCAATTACAATTTCACCGATGTTTTCATTGTTCTTGGATTTAACTGGAACTCTCCAAATATGGTATCTATCATCAATTTCAGGAAGTCCAAAGTCAATTGCTTTGTCCAAGTCGATTGTTTTCAAGAAATTTCGTGATACAGTCTTTGCCTGCTCAACTGTCGTTATCTTGTAATGCTGTTTCTTTGTTCCGTTATTTCGCATCTGCCTTTTTAATTTTTGTTAGTAACTGGTCAACTTCAACGTCCAATATTTTGGCGATTTCATAAAGCACTTCAAGTCTTGGTTGTTGTCTGTTTTGAACGTAGCTGTTAACCATATTGTAACTCTTGCCAAGTTGGTCAGCTAACCAAGTCTGTTTAATCCCTTTTTCTTCAAGAACTTCTTTAATTCTGTTCATTTCGTTAAAGTTGTCAAGTCGCAAAGATAGCTTTTTTTATTGCCGTATCTCATAATACAAGATAAAAAATACAACTATACTTCATTGATTTGTGCATATGAAACAGTAAAACAAATCTCAAGAAATCTGTAAAATTTACCTTATCGCCTCATTACAAACTTTTTGCAATCAAAAACAGTTACATTTGTATTGTTTCTTCCAGCCTTATGCTTTTGTCCTCTCACATACGCCAACGACTCGCTCTATGCCTCTTTGCTTTGTTTGCATTGATGCTGCTCAACGGTGTTGTGTTTAGGCACGCTCATAAGCTATCGAGTGGCAAGGTCATCACCCACGCACACCCCTACAAACCCGTAGGCAATTTGCCTTATCAGCCCAATAATCACACCGACAATGAATTATTCTTGTTGGACTTGATGGCCAACGGCTCCTTTGTAGCTGCACCATCGGTGTCTATGCCGGCACTTGCACTGGCTGTTTTTGTGATTCTAAAATCCTCTTTTCTTGCCTATCGGCAGCGATTTCTCTCGCGTACTAAGCACGCCCTCTCACTTCGTGGTCCGCCTACAAGTGGTACTCCATTTATGCAGGCTTAAATCAATGTTTCACCACGAACCCCAAAGGTTATTTACTAAAACTACGACCTCTTTTCAGAAGTAGAGAGGCTTAAATACTATGAAAATAATATTATCTATGCTGCTGTTTTTCAGCAGTTTATCGCTATTTGCACAAAATAGTTTATCTGGCAAAATACGCCATGCCGACAATGGCGAACCGGTCATTGGAGCTACTATATTTGTCAATGAACTCAAAATAGGTACAACGACCGATGCCAACGGTAACTATAAAATCAACAAGATTCCCACGGGTACCTATATGATACGAGTTGGATTTGTAGGTCATCGAACAATCGAAGAAAAAATCACGATTTCGGGCGATATAGTGCGAGATTTTAAAATGGTCAATGCTGACAACTCGCTCGAAGAAGTAGTCGTAACGGGTACGATGAAAGAGGTATCCAAACTCGAAAGCCCTGTTTCGATTGAGATTTACACACCACGTTTTTTCCAGAAAAACCCTACGCCCAACCTTTTTGATGCGCTTCAAATCGTCAATGGCGTAAGACCACAACTTAGCTGTAACGTCTGCAACACTGGCGATATACATATCAACGGCCTTGATGGACCTTATACGATGGTACTCATAGATGGTATGCCTATTGTGAGTTCGTTGGCAACAGTCTATGGTCTTTTCGGCATACCCAATAGTTTGGTAGAGCGTATCGAAATCGTCAAAGGCCCAGCGGCTACTTTATATGGTTCGGAAGCCGTGGGAGGGCTTATCAATGTCATCACCAAAAATCCAAGCAAGGCACCGTTGGTTTCAGCCGATGTGATGGCCACAAGCTGGCAGGAGTTCAATGCAGACTTGGGCGTGAAATATCGCATGGGAGAAAAAGCCAACGGTATCGTGGGTATTAACTATTACAATTACTCAAAACCCATTGATAATAACGGCGACGGTTTTACGGATATGACCCTTCAAAATCGAATCTCGATTTTCAATAAATGGGATTTTAAACGAAAAGATAATCGTGTGGCTTCGCTGGCAGGGCGGTATTTTTACGAAGATCGTTGGGGTGGACAAATGAACTGGACTCCGGCGTTTCGGGGAGGCGAGGAAATCTATGGCGAAAGCATCTACACCAAACGCTTTGAGCTAATCGGCAACTACCAACTGCCTGTTAAAGAAAGAATGT
Organism: Runella sp.; assembly: GCA_046294665.1. GTDB lineage: Bacteria > Bacteroidota > Bacteroidia > Cytophagales > Spirosomataceae > Runella. The sequence continues at coordinate 55,515 of JBKBKL010000004.1, read as the reverse complement.
TTTTTCAGTACTCTTTCAACTCTCATAATCAAAACTCGGTCTATGGCAATGTACCCTACTTGGCTACGCAGCGTATAGCATTTGCACAGATGCTCTGGGATAAGACTGTGGGCAAACATAGCTTACTTTTTGGTACGCCCTTCCGCTATACTTTTTATGATGACAACACCCCCGCTACTACTACCGCCGACGGTAGCCAAAACAAGCCAGATAATATCTTTCTGCCCGGGGTTTTTGTGCAAGACGAAATCACACTCACACCCCACCAAAAACTCCTATTGGGACTTCGCTACGACTACAATTCGCGGCACGGGAATATCCTCACTCCACGGGCTTCATACAAAATCTCATTCAACGAATCGCGCGACATTTTCCGTCTGAATTTTGGTACGGGCTATCGTGTCGTCAATCTTTTTACGGAAGATCATGCTGCACTGACAGGAGCACGAAAGGTAGTGATTGAGGAGGAACTACGCCCCGAACAAAGTTGGAATATCAATCTCAATTACAACAAAAAAATCGTTTTGCCGAGTGGTTTTATTGGGGTAGATGCGACGGCCTTTTATACTCGTTTTTCCAATCGTATCTTACCCGACTACGACACCGACCCCAACAAAATCATTTACAGCAACCTCAACGGCTTTTCGGTATCGCAAGGGCTATCGCTCAACTTAGACTTTACCTTTGCCTCACCCCTCAAAATCTTAGCCGGTGCCACGCTGATGAATGTGGACTTTACCGAAAATGGGGTTACGACCCGCCAGCCACTCACCGAGCGATTTACGGGTACGTGGGGTGTATCGTATGATTTTCCTCGTGCCAAACTTTCGATAGATTATACCGGCAATCTCTACGGCCCAATGATACTGCCATTGGCCAGCGAACTCGACCCGCGCCCCGGTATGTCGCCTACGTGGTCGTTGCAAAATATCCAGTTTACCAAAAAATTCAGTAGCGGCTTAGAAATTTATGGAGGCGTAAAAAACCTTTTGGACTTTTTGCCCTACCGCAACATTCCGTTTTTGATAGCCCGCGCCAACGACCCATTCGACAGAGGGGTAAAGTTTGGCAACGACGGTCAGGTCATACCTACTCCCGGCAATCCTTACGCGCTTACTTTCGACCCTACCTATATGTACGCTCCCATGCAAGGGCGGCGGACATTCTTGGGAATCCGATATGTATTGAAATAACTCCTTAAAGTCTGTTTTTTTTGAAAAAAATCCGCTCGAAGGCTACTTTGGGCGAATTTTCACTGTAATTTTACAGCCGTATTTAAAACTCATTTATTCAACCCAAAAAATCATACAACCAATGAAAATCACCGTAGTAGGAGCAGGAGCAGTAGGAGCTACATGTGCTGACAACATCGCCCGCCGCGCTTTGGCCGAAGAAGTAGTATTGCTCGACATCAAAGAAGGACTTTCGGAAGGCAAAGCCCTCGATATGTTTCAGACAGCCACGCTCTGCGGCTTCGACACCAAAATCACAGGCTCTACCAACGACTATGAAAAAACCAAAGGCTCTGATGTAGTGGTGATTACATCAGGAATCCCACGCAAACCGGGTATGACTCGCGAAGAACTCATCGGTATCAATGCAGGGATTGTGAAAGGCGTAGCCGAAAATATTCTGAAATACTCACCCAAAGCGGTCATCATCATCGTATCGAATCCTATGGATACGATGACCTACTTAGCGTTCAAAGAATTGGGTATCCCCAAAAAACGTATTATCGGTATGGGTGGTATTTTGGACAGTGCCCGCTTCAAAACCTATCTTTCGATGGCTATGAACTGCTCGCCTAATGATATTCATGGTATGGTGATAGGTGGGCATGGCGACACGACCATGATACCGCTCACTCGCTTGGCTACTTACAACGGTATTCCGGTCAGTCGTTTCTTGTCGGAAGAAAAACTCCAGCAAGTAGCGGCCGATACGATGGTAGGTGGTGCTACCCTTACCAAACTCATCGGTACATCGGCTTGGTATGCGCCGGGAGCGGCTGTTGCGGTACTGGTAGAGAGCATCGTGCGCGACCAAAAACGCATCTTCCCCTGCTCTGTACCGCTCAATGGTGAGTACGGCCAAAAAGACATCTGCCTCGGTGTACCAGTAGTAATAGGCCGTGGCGGCTGGGAAAAAATCATCAGCTTACGCCTAAGCGAAACCGAAAAAGCAGCCTTTGCCAAATCGGCTGATGCTGTACGCAATATGAACAACGTATTAGCTACTTTGTAGAGTTAAAAGACTTTTTTCAGCAAACGGCAGCCGTAAGGTTGCCGTTTTTTTTAGTAAAAAACTATCCTAAAAGCCTTTTCTTAAAAATCACTTTTCAGATGAAACAATATTTTATTTTACTGACAGTATTAGCTTGGAGTATATTGAGGATATACGCTCAAAACCGCCCCATGACCGAAAATGACTATTACCAAATCGTTACGCTGCCTATTCCTGAAAATATATCGCTGGAAGTGGGAGGCTTAGCCGTGCTGCCCGATGGGCGTTTGGGGGCTTCTACTCGTCGTGGAGAAGTATGGCTCATCAACAACCCCTACATGAAAGGCAATGGACAACCCACCTACAAACGCTTTGCACATGGACTTCACGAACCGCTTGGGCTGCTACATCGCCCCGATGGGTCATTTCTGCTTTCGCAGCGTGGTGAGATCACACGCTTGGCCGACTCCGACGGAGATGGGGTAGCTGATATTTATGAGAGTTTTTACAAATGGCCTCTGTCGGGCAACTACCACGAGTACTCCTACGGCCCTGTGCAAGCCCCCAATGGCGACTTGCTCGTTACGCTCAACTTAGACTGGATTGGTTTTGGAGCCAGTTTGGCCAAATGGCGTGGCTGGCTGCTCAAATTTGACGACAAAGGCAACATGACCCCCATTGCCACAGGACTACGATCACCTGCGGGCTACGGAGCTATCAGCACAGGAGATATTTTTTATACCGAAAATCAAGGCGACTGGGTCGGGTCGGGGCGTATGACACACCTCGAACCCGGCGATTTTGCAGGCAATCCCGCTGGTTTGCGCTGGAGTAGTGAGGCGGAGTCGCCCGTCAAGCTACGCCCCGAAGACATACCCGACACAGGCGAACCCATGTACGAAGTGGCCAGAAGAGTTCCCGGTCTCAAGCCTCCTGCCGTATGGTTTCCCCATACTTTGATGGGTATTTCAACCTCCGACATCAAAGAAGACCTGACCAACGGAGCCTTCGGCCCTTTTGGGGGGCAGTTGTTTGTAGGCGACCAAGGCCATAGCAAAATCATGCGCGTCATGCTCGAAAAAATCAATGGCAAATGGCAAGGAGTCTGCTTTCCGTTTAGGGAGGGCTTTCAGTCGGGGATTTTGCGTATGGTGTGGGGCTTAGATGGCTCAATGTTTGTAGGCCAAACCAGCCGCGGTTGGGCAGCCACAGGCAAAGACCCCTTTGGTATTCAGCGATTGGTATGGACAGGCAAAATACCTTTTGAAATGAAGGCAGTACGTGCCATGCCTGATGGCTTTGAAGTAGAATTTACGATGCCTGTTGATAAAAAAACAGCACAAGATGCAGCCTCGTATCAGTTCAACAGTTTTACCTATAAGTACCATCATGTTTACGGAAGTCCTATCATCAATGCCAAAGAACGCTTCATCAAACATATCGGGGTTTCACAAGATGGCCTCAAAGCACGCATTGTACTCGATAGTTTGAAGTTGGGCTATATTCACGAAATCAAGGCTGAAGGTGTAAAGTCAAGTATGGGCTTGCCCCTTTTGCATACGGTTGGGTATTATACGCTAAACGAAATCCCGACGGGAGAAAAAATACCAAGTTCGCAATGGACTCTGACAGATAGTCGTCAGGCAGCAGTCATGTCGGCGGCGGCAGAAGGTCATGCACATCATTCGATGACTGCCCATACCAGCACCACTACGGCTGTCAATAGTCCCAAACGCACCACTACCCAACCTACCGATTGGGTCAATGGTCCCGATCGGGTGATCACGATAGGAACTAAACCCGGTCTAAAATTTGACGTAGCCGAAGTGCAAGTAAAAGCAGGGAGCAAAGTTAAATGGGTGTTCAATAACAATGACGATATGCTTCACAACTGCATCATCGTAAAGCCTAATACTGCCAATTCCGTAGGCGAAGCCGCCCTCAAACTTGGACTCAAAGGGGCTGATATGCAGTATGTTCCGAAGTCAAGCAATGTACTTTTTCATACCAATATCCTCCAACCCGAAACCAGCGAAACGATTTACTTCGTAGCACCCAACGAACCCGGCGAATATGTTTTTGTGTGTACCTTTCCGGGTCACCATACGCTGATGCAAGGCAAACTAAAAGTAACCAAGTGACCCCTGCCTATTGCCGCCTTGTTACCTCCAATGGAGTGTAATCTTTGAAGGTATTTCTGATAGCCCTATCAGTTGCTTCTTTTTTGTTTTCCCAGCCTGCGTCCAAATCGAGCGTTACAGGACCTTTGATAGAAAGAGCAGCTCTAAACTCATCACGTTTTTTGATAAAGTCTGAACCTCTGCGAGAGGCTTTAAGGGCATATTCACGCGCAAATACATCACCCTTGTTTTGGATTTCTATTTTTTTCTCCAACACATAATTGTAACGTTCCAACAAATCTCGCAGAGGTTTGCCTATTACTTCTGCCGCTTCGAGAGCGTTGATCGTCAAGATAGAAGTTCCTCCTATGGCCGTTACCATGGAGCGAGTTTCGGGTACTTTGATGACTGCTGGCGACACTCCTGTAACAGCCCCCATACTGGCACTGGCTACCGAGCGGTTTTTCTTCCCTTTTTTGGCTCGAAGATAGGCTCGTTTTAGATAGAGTTCACGTTCACTAAGTTGGGTGTGGAGATTCCATGCTTCTACCAATGCCGAACGATACAAATCATATAACTGCCGATCTCTCTCTTCCTCATTGATGGCATTCATTACTGTCATTCTGATTTTAGCTTCGTCCCGATTTTGTTCTTTGTCTATGACAAAAAAAATGATTTCAAAAGATAGGGAGTCATAGGGGTCTTTGACAAAATCATAAGATGGTGTCCAAGTAAACTCATATTGACTGGAGGAGTTGCGCACCAATGCGCTACTTGGGATATTGGGATTATCAGAAATAAAATCAAAACTTTCGATGTTGTCGTCGCCATTGGGGTCTGATAAGAAAAACTTGAGATTAATGGTGGTATTCTCTTTGATTTTGAAGTAATTTCCTCGGGGTATTTGAGCTATACTGGGAGGCAAATCAAGTTGGGTAGCTTCGACTTTAAACCTTCCTTTAGTTCGTGCTTTGGCCGGTTGATCTTCTACCCAAAACTCAACATAAAGGGGCTGGTTTTTCAAATTGTTGAATTGGATTTGAGATGGCTGCCACGTAAACTCCCCCTTCGACGAAAGCCTCGCTCCTTCAGGCATGGTTTCTCTGATCGGAACGATAACCACAGGGTCGCCGTCGTCGTCTTTGATAGCTTCCATGTCTATCTGATATACATTTTGAGTGCGGCTTTGTACATAGAAAGGTCTAAGTTCGCCTACTCGTGGTGGCCGATTGACGTGCTGCACCTTGAGTTCTACCGAACGCGACGCGGTTTCGCCCCAACTGTTACGAGCTTCAAAAATCAGTTGAACTATTTTTTGGGTATTGGTACGGTCGGCCAAGTCGTAAGAAGGTATCCATTCAAAAAAACCTGTGGAGTCGAATTTCATGCCTTCGATACGACCTTGTTTGATGATAAAACTGGCAGTATCGCTTTTGCCACCGCTGGTTTTGAGACGAAATGCAACCCGACTCCCTTCGGCAGCTATGTCCCATTGGGCTTCAGTAGGAAGTTCTATTTGAAAATTACTACGGTTTTCTTGTGCCAAAACGGCTATTTTTGAAATAAATAAAATCAATATGAGATTCTTCAATACTATTCTCATGGTACGGCTATTAGTTGATTTTGATTTTTAAAACGCAAAATTAGGGCTTTGATTTTATGTCTTTGTCAGAAAATTGCTTTATTTCTATCCAAATGTTGCTCAATTTAGAAAAAACACATACTTTATTTGTATAATTTTAAGAATTAATAAATGTTCTCACTTTATTACTATTTTTAACAGATGAATCCTTTTCTATCCGTTCTTGCTTTTATTTTCTCCACATTTTATATGTTAAAAACTGAAGCTCAAACCAAACGCATACGCGATTACGGTCTTTCTGTGGGGATTTTTCAAACAGGCAAACTCAATGCCATTACTGACGTGGTCGGGGTCAAAGTGGGGCATACCACTTTGGTTATAGGCGATAGTATTCGGACAGGTGCTACGGCTATTTTGCCACACGGGGACAATATTTTTCAACAAAAAGTAGCTGCCGCTATTGAGTTGGGCAATGGCTTCGGCAAACTGGCTGGCTACAGCCAAGTAGCCGAATTGGGCCAACTCGAAACGCCTATCTTGCTTACCAATACTCTCAATGTAGCTACGGGTATAGCAGCTTTGGTAGAATGGACACTGTCACAAAAAGGCAACGAAAACGTGCGCTCTGTCAATGCCGTCGTTGGAGAAACCAACGACAGCTACCTCAACGATATCAGAGGTCGCCACTTGACTACCCAGCACGCATTGGCAGCCCTCCAAAATGCTCAAACAGGCAAAGTAACCGAAGGAAATGTAGGGGCTGGCACCGGTACGGTATGCTTTGGCTGGAAAGGGGGCATCGGTACTGCTTCACGCAAGCTACCTCCCAAAATGGGCGGCTACACTGTAGGAGTACTGGTCCAGACCAATTTTGGGGGAGTACTCGAAATCGCCGGAGTACCAGTAGGAGTAGAACTTGGAAAATATGCCTTCAAAGAAACTTTAGACAAATCAGCCGACGGTTCTTGTATGATGGTCGTAGCGACTGACGCGCCTCTCGATGCCCGCAATCTCCAACGACTCGCCAAGCGCGCCTTATTGGGTATGGGCAAAACAGGCGGTAGTATGGCCAACGGCAGCGGCGATTATGTCATAGCCTTCTCTACGGCCTACACACTTCCACACGAGTCCAACTCTACCTTTGAGGATCTGAAACTATTGCGCAACGACGAAACCTCGCCTCTTTTTTTGGCGGCTATTGAGGCTACCGAAGAGGCTATCCTCAACTCGCTCTTTGCGGCCCAAACCATGCAAGGACACAAAGGCCATAAGGTAGAGGCTTTGCCTATCCCGAAGGTTATAGAAATATTGAAAAAGTATCAAAAAATCAAATAGGAGTGAGGATACCCAGCCCAGTCAAAATCTAAATATCCATATCAGATTTTTTTTTACTTGAGAGGGGGTATGCGTATTTTGTATAATGTTTTTTTATCCAATATATTTCTCAAACGGTTTTACGAATTTCTTAATCATATCGTCTGCTCGTTTTTTTGCTTGTGTTACAAAATGTTTCAAATACGACTTTGCCCAACTTTCCATAGTTCCGTTGTATGTTTGGTCTAAGTCCTGAATGTGAAACTGAATTTGCATTGCAGCCGCCCAATTTATGTAAAGTTCGTTTGGTTGTGCTTTAAACAAACAAGCAAAATGTGTGTCGTTGCATACTAATTTGTCGTTTTCCAACACCCAATCAATTTCAAAATAATTAATCGTGAAATTATTAAACTCTTTGTTGTCAAGCATTTTGGCACAAACCTGTGCTAATTTGAACGCTGAAATAATGTTAGGTGGTTGTGCTGATTTGGAAATATTGCGAGTTTTGATGTCTATGATTTCGTAAAAATTGTCTTTGACTACTAAAATGTCGGCTGTGTCATTTTGTTTTTCGTCAAATGGATTTTCAATACTCCATTTGTCTGTTGCATTTTTACCGCGACTTAGCAAAAACAAAACTGTTGGCGAATTGAACAATGCTTGTCGTGCTTCAAAGCCAATTACTTCGGGATTTTTGCTAAATAAATCATTCAGATACTCGTATTGACGAAATGTATTTTTGGGAAATTGCTTTTTGATTTCGCTGTAAACGTGTTTGTCAAACGGTTCACCTGCTGCGTGACCTGACAATGTTCCTGAAACTGGTTTGGGAACGGAAGTGCCTTTGATGTTTTGTGCTAACTTGGTATAATTTACATTCATCTTTGGGTTTCAAAAAGTTGATTAAACAATGTGGTGATTTTTGAAAGCAACTTTTCGTCTTTGTTTGTCAGAAATTGTTGTGTCAAATTTGTAATGGAATTGTGTAACGACACTTCGTTTTTATTATTCCAATTAATTTTTTTGAATGGAATACTCGCAAGCGGTTTTTCAGAAAACTCAACAATATTGCCTTTTACGATGCCATTGCATTTTAGCCAATCAAAAATGATAGGTTGGTTGAGATAAGCCAGAAGATATTCAATACTTTCTTTCGTTTCGGGCTTTCTGAAAATTGCTGTTACGTCTTGTGTAGGAAAAACACCACCTTCAACTAATGCAAAACGAAAATAATTTTTGTTGGAAATTCGTTCTTTGCAAGGAACAAAAATTCGTTTTTCAGCCTTGCTGAATAAATTGAAATTCCGTAAAAAAACCCATTCCCAATAATTTATTTTTCGGTTGTATTGATAACGTTTTTCTAAATCAGTTTTATACTTCTGAAAATGCGCATAAAAATTAGGATACATTTTTTGGAACTCGCTTTCTTCTAAGCCTTCATTGATGAAAATGTATTTTGTAATGTGTTCGGCAAAAAACGGTTTTAAATCTTTTGCTTTGACTACCTTAATGGTTGCTGATTCTTCATCACTATTTAATGCGTGTCCATTTACTTGAAACGCTTTGTCCAAACCACTTACAAGCCCATTTCCGATGTCGCAGATTTCGCCAATCGTGTAAAATGCTGTTTTTTCGTCTTCAAAAAAACTAAGCAACGAAGTCGGATTTTGCTTTTTGCAAACTGTTTCTAATTGTTGCAACTCTTTCCGAACTTTATCACTTTGCAAGAGCCAACGTTCATTGGTTTTGAACTGTGATACTTGCAAATATTCTGCATCTTTAAACGAAACTTGATTTTTCAAATTTTCAAGTGTTTCAGAAGTCAATTTTTGATTGGCGTAAAATTTCGCAACCTTTATTTTGTTGTCGGTTTTTTGCTTGCTTTTTACAAACTTAAAAATAACTATAGAAACTGTTACTTTGTCAAAAATCGGTGTTTCGTTGAAATGATAAATTTCTTCAAAGTAACCGTGTTGAACCATATAGTTACGTAATGAAATAGAATGAGTGGTGTTCATCCAGTACTCAGGACAAATAAAAATGAGTTGTCCATTTTCATTTAGTAGTTCGATAGATTTGAGAATGAAAATATATAGGTAATCACAAAGCGAATTAAAATATTTGTTCCATAAGGGATTGGTGGATAGTTCTTTTTTTAATTCGTCTTCCAAATTTTTCCAACGTATATATGGCGGGTTTCCAATGACTAAATCAAATTTTTCTTCAATGCTCGTAGAAACAAAACTTTCATGACGAACGAAAGGGAAGTCAGCAGCTAAATCTTGGTCAATCTCGTAAGCTATTAGATTGTTATAGCCTTGTTGAAGTAAAATATCTAAGAAAATACCCTCACCACAGGACGGTTCTAAGATTTTAGAATTTGAAGAAATGTCAGCTAAGCCAATCATAAAGTCAGCCACTACTTTTGGTGTAAAGTATTGTCCGAACTTGTTTTTGGATATATGTTTTACTGAAATCCCCATTGAAAATTCTAACTCCAAAGATAAAAAATATCAAATGGATAAACCATTTTTAAGTAGTTTTCCTTGAAGTATCTATTGAATCCCTGTTTCCCTGTGATACACTATATTAGGAAACACTAAATTTCTTCCCATTTTTTATCGCGAGCGATGATCCCTTACAAATAATTAGATTCCTTAAAAACCCTTGACTCTTAAATATCATGAAGCCTTCAACCCTTTTTTGGCAATACTTCTTCGGGGAGTTCAACAATTTTCAGCAATGCTGGCAGCAACATACGCAGGTAGAAATGCACCGAGTGGACACCGATTTTCCACACCGGCACTTGCATTTAGAGATTATTTCCCTTCAAGATAACGGCTTTGAAATGCTGATCTCTGATCCTAAAACCAAAGAACTCATCAGCGTACAAAAAGGGTATGTAATTTCACCCCCCACAGACGATCAAAAGCTACAAGTACGACTCGAAAAAGGACAAATATGGAATTTTGTACTAAAAAACGAGGTATTTGAGGCGGTGTCGGACGGAGGAGAGTGTTGGATAGTATCCAAAAATGGACATCAGATATGCCTTCAAAACCATTTTTCAAACGATGAGGGCGTACCTTACCGAATGTTGAAATGTCGGTTTTTTAAAGGTTGGATAGAGATACCGATACAAGAAGAAGGGCAAGAAAAAACTCATCATTTTGGCAATCTTCGCTTACATGACCAAGGCGGAAGCATACAGCTAAAAATGCCAGATGGCACCTTGGGCAATTACACGGTAGAACTCACGCAATTGATTTTTGGGCGCAAGTTGCCGATTATGAAGCTGGCGATTTATGAATTGCCCCAAAATGCACTTGACTACAACAGCTATGCTATTGCCTACACGTGGACTAACCCTGAAGCCGAGCGGCTGGGTATCAATCTACGGTATATTTTGTCGGGCTGGACACTCGATGAAAACCATCTATGGAACTCTGACCAAACCTAAAAATCAGTGGGTGTTGGCTTGGGGCTGCTGCTCAAGATTGAACAAGTCGTTGAGTACGTCTATGAGCGTTTCGGCCTCGCCGCGTTTGCAGGCGGCTTTGAGTTGGAGTACGGGTAGTTTCAAGATTTTCTGCATCATGCTGGCCGTAATCTTATCTACTTTGGCGGCTTCGTCGGTAGAGAGATTTTTCAAATAACGCGCCATTTCTTCTTGACGGATTTGCTCAAGGGCGTTTTTGAGTTTCTGAATCGTAGGCGAAACCACCATTTCCTTCGACCAATCTTCAAACTCAACTAAGGCTTGTCCGATGATGGCCTCTACTTGAGGTACGGCAGCCAGCCGGCGGGCAAGGGCTTCGTTGGCACGGTGCTGAATATGGTCAATATTATAAACAATCACTCCCGCTATTTGCTCCGCATCAGACGCAACGCTACGTGGCACTGATAGGTCAATCAAATACTTGAAGGAAAGTAAATCTTGTTTTTCAAGAAGTGATTTGGTAATAAATGGCTCTTGGCGCACAATCGAAGACACCACCACGTCGGCTTTCAAAATTTCGGCTTCTACCTCATCGAAGGGGGCTACTTTTAAGCCCAGTTCTTCGGCCAATTTCTCGGCTTTGGCTTGGGTACGATTGACAATCGTAATATCCTCAAAGCCTTTTTCTTTTAGGTTTCGGCAGACATCAGTGCCAATTTCTCCTACGCCCAGCACCAGCACCGATGGACTGGCTTTGAGAGCTGTGATTTGTTCGATGAGTTCTACGGCTACATACGAAGTCGAGGCGGCACCATCGCGAAAAGCCGTTTCTTGGGCTACACGTTTGTTGGCAAAAAAGATTGTATGCAGCAGCCGATGCAAAAATGGCCCTGCCATACCCAAATCCACTGACCACTGGTAGGCGTGTTTGACTTGGTTGGGTATTTGCATATCGCCCACTACTTGTGAATGAAGCCCCGTGGCGACTTCAAAAAGATGACGGGCAGCGGCTTGGGGAGTGGTATATTCTACAAAATAAGGAAGGTATGCTTCGGTATGGGTCAAGCCTTTTTCGATAAGCAATAGTTTGGCAATCGCCGTATTGACATCTTGGGGAGCATTGTAATATACCTCGGTACGGTTGCAAGTCGAAACTACCAACACATCGCTTGCACCAAAAAAATCCTGTACCTTGAGCATTAATGCTTTTGCTTCTTCTTCGTTTAGTGCAATTTTCTCACGTACTTCGAGGGGAGCCGTTTTATAGGAAATACCAATGCTTCTGAACTGTAAGAACTCCATATTTTTTGTGCTATCAGATTACAAAATTATTTCAAAAACCTTTCTTCTTTTAAGAATTACAGCAATTTAGAATGAATATAAATTAGACATTCTTCTTTTTGTAAAGTAGGGCGTTTTCAAAATGACCTACAAAGTGTATTGTAAGTTTATCAACTGATTTTTGTCATATTTTGTTAGCTGGTTTCAAAAAAGCCTGACAACTTATAGAGCGTCAGGCTTTTATTTTGGTCAAACTAATAATGGTCTTATTGATTGACGATTTGCCCTCTCAAGCCCCCCAAAATGCCGAGAAGTTCTTGTTGTTCGGTCGAAGGGACATTGAACTTATTGAGTGCCATCACCAAGTCGTTTACCAAAGAGTTGAACTCATCATCTGTGATTCTCATGCCTTTGTGGGCTGTTACCATGTCCTTACCTTTGTACTTTTGAGGTCCACCGGTAGCTTCCCCAATTTGGTCAATCAGATTGGTACGCAATGCTTGCAAGCGAGCAGAGTTTGTGCCATTCTTTTGGACATCGGCCAGTAGGGGAGCAAACGTACGCACCATTTTGGGATTGGAGGCTACATTCGTAATGAACTGATCTACTACCGCCGAGATGGCATTGACACCCCCCAACCGATCGTACAAAGTTTTGGGCATGGCCTCTTCTTTTTTGCAAGAAGTAGCTGTGATAACCACCGCTGCGATGGCTATCGCATAAAAAGACATCTTTTTCATGTTGTGAATAAAATTAGAAAGTGGAAAAAATAGATTGATTATGAAGATTCATCGAAAACAAAGGGCATACTTCAATCGCTCAAAAGCCATGATATAACCATGAGGGATAGGACACTCTGGAGCTGATGATTCTGGAAAAATAGCCTTTGATACTGGTAAATGAACACGGCTGAACACTTCCGATTGGAGGGTGGTTTCGCTGATGATGTCCGGGTGGTAAGTAATACTCACCAACTTGCTTTCGGGATTGGAAGCGCAGGCCGTTACGCCTGCCTTAGCCTCAATATGCTCTTTGATTTGAATAGCTTGTTGGGGATTGTCCATACCTTCTACTTTCAAGATAGTCATGGCGACGGGTTTCACGCGGGCGTGGAGAGGTGGTTCTTCCCAGTTGGCATAAACGACCATCGCTCCCAATAATCCCAACAAAACATAAACAGTAGCTTTGAGAAAACGGTTAAGAACTTTCATAAATAAAATGATGAATGATTGTTGGGAAGATGTACGAGTAATAGGAAAGTTTGGATTTTGCAGCAGAAAAAAAATCATTTTGCTCGTTTATGTTTGCCCACTTTAGCAATACCAGTCCACAAAATAGGTTATCATACCTTGAGAAATTATTTTTACAACTTGATCAAACCCACATCAAAAATCCCCGTAAGACACAGCTTCATAGAATAACTCCCAACATCAAGCCCATGAAAATTCCAGCGATAGACATTTACAGCCAAAAAAATCTTTATCAGATTTTTATTGGTATCAATTTGGCTCTAATAGGCATTGCATCGGTGATTTATACCTACAATATCGTCGAAAACATTGATATTCGAGAAAAACGGCAGCTTACGCTCTATGCCGAGTTGATAGAATATTCGGCCAATCACCCCGACGTAACAGAAGATTACACTTCTTTATTTGAGATTGTAACTGAAAACATTCGCCAGAGTCGTATTCCGACGATTTTGGTAGGGGAAGATTTTCAACCGATAGATGGCACATCGCTCGACATACCCAAAAACATTTCGAATGTAGAAAAGCAACAACTCCTACGGGAGGCTTTTGAATATTTGAAAGAAGACCACCCCCCCATCGAAGTAGATGTACAAGGAGCCAAGCAGTATATTTTTTATAGCGACTCTCCACTATTAGTGCAGATGCGCTATTATCCTTATGTACAGTTGTTGAGCCTGTTGGTGCTGGCTTTTTTGGCGTATTTGGTGTTTAGTGCTTCACGTACAGCCGAGCAAAACCGCGTATGGGTGGGGCTGGCCAAAGAAACAGCGCACCAGTTGGGTACGCCTATCGCCTCCTTGATGGGCTGGACGGCATTTTTTCGTACCGATCCCGACCGCTACCCCGAAGAGTACACGATTGAGATGGAAAAAGACATTGCGCGCTTGGAGATGATCACATCTCGTTTTTCGAGCATCGGCTCCGCACCTACCATGAAATACGAAAATGTCAGTGAGATTGTAGAAGCGTTTTTGAGTTATCTCAAACCCCGCATTTCTACCAAAGTGTCGCTGGAGTTTGTCAATGAAATCAACCCCCAAAAAACCATGTATCTCAACCGCAACCTCTTTGAGTGGGTCATTGAAAATATTTGTAAAAATGCCGTAGATGCCATGAGTAGTACTGGTCAAATAAAAGTGCGAATGTTTTCGCTCAACAAACAAGAAATAGCCATTGACATCAGCGATACCGGCAAGGGCATACCCCGTACCCAATGGCAAAAAGTATTTAAACCCGGTGTAAGTAGCAAAAAACGCGGCTGGGGTTTAGGCTTAACACTCGCCAAACGTATCATCGAAGAATACCACGGAGGGCGGTTGTTTGTCAAAAGTTCTGAAATAGGTAAAGGCACTACGTTTCGGATTGTACTACGCAAATAAAAAAACTTTAGGTTTGAATAGACCCGTCTGTTCGGGCTTCTTTTTCCATTTTTTCTTTGGCAAGTAACCAACAAGATTAAACCTCCCGCCAGTAGAAGAAAAAGTTTCAAAAAAATGAAAACGGTAATAGATACACAATGTTATTGAAAAATACTTTTGAAATTATCACATATCACAAAGATTTTATGATTTGATGACATCTTTATCTCTCTTAGTAAGTATTAAAACTCGTTTTCGCACAATTTTTTTGGCCTAAAAATGACTTTTCTATAAAAATTATCCAAAATAGCATTGCAGGTCGCTTTGTTTTGCCATAACAAACTTCTAATTTTGCGGCCTCAATGCTTTCCATGCATAGCTAATAGATTGATTTCAAAGAAAACAACATAAACAAAAAACGATTAACACCTCAAATACCAATGGCAAATACTACCAATATAGGCAAAGTAACCCAAGTAATCGGCCCCGTAGTGGACGTTAGCTTTGAAGGTGATGCCAACCGCTTGCCGGCTATTCTCGATGCTTTGGAAGTAACCAAACCCAATGGCCAAACAGTCATACTTGAATGTCAGCAACACCTAGGCGAAGACCGTGTGCGTGCTATCGCGATGGATAGTACGGAAGGAATTCAGCGCGGTACGGCTGTCAATCATTTGGGCGGTCCTATCACCATGCCTATCGGCGATGCCATCAAAGGTCGCTTATTCAATGTAGTAGGCGAGGCTATTGATGGTATGAAGCCCGTAGATAAGTCGAGCAGTATGTCTATCCACCGTACAGCCCCCAAATTTGAAGATCTTGCTACCGCTACCGAAGTACTTTACACAGGTATCAAAGTGATAGACCTGCTGGCTCCTTATGTAAAAGGTGGAAAAATTGGTCTTTTTGGTGGAGCAGGGGTAGGAAAAACCGTATTGATTCAAGAACTTATCAACAATATCGCCAAAGCTTACTCAGGACTTTCGGTATTTGCAGGGGTAGGGGAGCGTACTCGTGAAGGGAATGACCTGCTGCGCGAGATGATTGAAGCAGGTATCATTAAATATGGCGACGACTTCAAGCACAGCATGGAAGAAGGCGGCTGGGATTTGAGTAAGGTGGATTATGAAGAACTCAAAAACTCTCAAGCGACCTTCGTATTTGGTCAGATGAACGAACCCCCCGGAGCGCGTGCGCGAGTGGCTTTGTCAGGGCTGACAGTAGCCGAGTACTTCCGCGACGGCGACGGTACAGGCCAAGGCCGTGATATTTTGTTCTTTATTGATAATATCTTCCGCTTTACACAAGCAGGCTCGGAAGTATCGGCTCTGTTGGGTCGTATGCCTTCGGCAGTAGGATACCAGCCTACACTGGCTACCGAAATGGGTGCTATGCAAGAGCGTATTACTTCTACCAAACGTGGTTCAATCACTTCAGTACAGGCCGTTTATGTACCTGCCGATGACTTGACTGACCCTGCTCCTGCTACGACTTTTGCTCACTTAGATGCTACCACGGTATTGAGCCGTAAAATTGCAGAGTTGGGTATTTATCCTGCCGTAGATCCATTGGATTCCACCAGTCGTATCCTTACTGCTGAGGCTCTTGGAGAGGCACATTACAACACCGCCCAGCGTGTCAAAATGATTCTCCAACGCTACAAAGAATTGCAAGACATCATTGCTATTTTGGGTATGGAAGAACTCTCGGAAGAAGATAAGTTGGTCGTAAACCGTGCTCGTCGGGTGCAGCGATTCTTGTCGCAGCCTTTCTTTGTGGCCGAGCAGTTTACAGGTTTGAAAGGAGCATTGGTGGACATCAATGATGCCATTAGAGGATTCAATATGATTATGGACGGGGAACTTGATCACTTGCCTGAAGCTGCCTTCAACTTGGTAGGTACAATCGAAGATGCCATCGAAAAAGGCGAACGATTACTCAAAGAAGCTGCTGGAAAATAATTTCAAATAATATGTATGGTGTAGGGTGTATGATATATTCTCATACATCATACACCAAATATCATACATCAAGTTTATGAACTTAGAAATCATTACTCCCGATAAAAAAGTATTTGCTGGTGAGGCTACCGCTGTTACATTTCCTGGTACAGAAGGGCAGTTTCAGATTCTCAACAGCCACGCTCCTTTGGTCAGTACGCTTGGTAAAGGTGATATCGTCATCGAAGCCAATGGCAAAGAAACCTTCAAAATAGACGGTGGTGTAGTAGAAGTCTTAAACAATAAAGTACTCGTATTGGCCGAAGCTATTTTGTAACAATCTTTTATTTTAAATTTTCTTTAAGAGGGTGTCCGAAAAATCGAGATACCCTTTTTTATTTTTGGTTTTTTGTCATCTCACAGTTTTTTGATTTTTCAAATCTATTCTGACTCAATTTCTGTATATTGGTAAAAGATACAACCTTCGACCAAATATGAAAACCCTTGCGCGTCTTGGACTCATTCTTTTTTTGATAGGATTTGGGCTATGGCTCTATACCTTAAGCCTCAATACTTTCACGCTTACACCCGAAATACTGACCAAAACCCTCAAAGCCGAGCATCAAGCTACATTGGGAAGAGAATTGTCGCCGATGGTCAATCGTACCTATCAAAATGGCTGGGCGTTTACGTATGACTTTGACCAAGCACTCAACCGCCTCAACGACCAATACCGCACCACCCAGCAGTGGGACAAGGTGATTTATGATGAGTATAGCTTTGCCTTGACAAAAGCCGCTGCCTCTGGTCCGCTCAAATCGCAGCCTTTGCTATGGTTTTGGCTAACGTTTGGACTGGCTTCGTTGGGAGCGTTACTTTATTTTTTGCCTGATTTACAAAAATTACCCGGCATCAAAAACAACGGTATTTTTCAAAAACCTGCTACTTCTCGTGGTTGGTTGGGGTGGACGATAGGTACTTTCTTGATTGGATTTTATGTTTTACTTTACTACTACCCTCAGTATTTGGTCAATTGGACGATGTTGGTTAATCCTTTGAGCAAATGGCTCAATGGGGGGGAGGCCAGTCGGTGGTTTTTGTATGGTACGCTTTATACGGTTTGTGTCGTAGTGATGGGTGTGAGAATGTTAATAAAATATCGTCATAGCCGCTATCAACAAGTACGGACGCTATCGGTCATGTTTTTTCAGACGGCCATTGCCTTCATCATTCCCGAAATATTGGTAAGCCTCAATAAACCTTACTACGATTTTAAGAATATTTGGCCGCTCGATTATGATTTCTTTTTTGACTACAACCTCAATAGCCTGATTCAGAGTGGAGGTTTGGGTATTTTCATGCTGGTATGGGGAATTGTACTTTTTTTGATAGGTGTACCCGTGATGACCTATTTTTTTGGTAAGCGTTGGTACTGCTCGTGGGTATGTGGCTGCGGTGGCTTGGCCGAAACCCTCGGTGATCCTTTCCGACAACTTTCTGACAAATCGCTCAAAGCATGGAAAATAGAGCGATATTTAGTTCATGGAGTGCGGGTATTTGCGGTTGTGATGACTGCCGCTGTACTCTACACTTATTTTACAGGGCAATCAAAGCTCTTATTTTTAGATAGTTATAGTCTGCGCTCGGCCTATGGGTTTTGGATTGGAGGGATTTTTGCGGGGGTGGTAGGTACAGGTTTTTATCCGCTCATGGGCAATCGCGTCTGGTGCCGCTTTGGCTGTCCTTTGGCAGCTTACTTAGGGCTATGGCAGCGTACCAAATCGCGCTTTCGTATCACGACCAACGGTGGGCAATGTATTTCTTGTGGCAACTGCTCCACCTACTGCGAAATGGGTATTGATGTACGCGCCTATGCCCAGCGCGGGCAAGACATCGTCCGCTCGTCGTGTGTGGGCTGTGGGATTTGCTCGGCGGTATGCCCTCGCGGAGTACTCAATCTCGAAAATGCCGCAGAAGGCTCACGCATAACGATAGCCCCCGATGTCTTGAGAGGCAACGATATATCTTCCAAATAACAAGTAAAGGATTGAAATATTGAGGCTGTTTCTAATTTTTCAGCACCAAATACGCCCCTACCACAATCAGGCCCATACCCAATACCCGCCACACATTGAGTGAGTGTACTGGAAAGCCTATCAAACCGAAATGGTCTATGATGATAGACGTAGCCAACTGCCCCGCTATGGCCAAACAAATCATATTAGCAGGGCCTATATCGCGTACTATAAAAATAACTGAAAGGACGAAAAAAGCTCCCAGCGGCCCTCCCATAAATTTCCACCAACTGATATTTCGCAGGGTTTCTAAGGAAATCGGGGTTGTCGTTTTTTGAAAAAAAGCATAACAGACCATCAACGTAAGTAGCCCCGTAGCAAAGGAGATAACCGAGGCTAAGAAAGGGTTTTGGAGTTCAATGCGTAGCTGCGAATTGATGCCCGATTGGGTGGCATTGGCTACACCAACCAAAAAAGCCAAGAGAAAGAAAAAGTAGTTCATGGAAAAAGAATTTTGTAAAGGCCACAAAATTCTTTAAAAACCACGAATATACCGCACTATTTGGCTCTAATGGCCTCCACTGGGTCCATACGTGCTGCTCCAAAAGCAGGAATAATACCCGACAAGATACCGATAAGGCTCGAAACACTAAGCCCAAGGGTAATATTTTTGGCGGAAAGGATAATCTCTAAGCTTCCCAATGACATGAAAGATAAAAGATAGACCAAAAAAATACCCACTACCCCCCCGACCAAACTCAAAAAAATGGCTTCAAACAAAAACTGGAAAAGGATAAAATAATTTTTAGCTCCCAGCGACTTCTGAATCCCGATGAGATTGGTGCGTTCTTTGACCGATACAAACATGATATTGGCAATGCCAAAACCGCCTACCAACAACGAAAAAATGCCGATAACCCAGCCGCTGATATTGAGTACGCCGAATATACCACCTACGGCATTGCTCAGGGCTTCGGGGCGATTGATAGAAAAATTGCTGTCTTGAGTAGGTCTAAGCCCTCGCTTGGTGCGTAGAAGGCCGGTGATTTCGGCTTCGAGTTCAACAAATCCGGTGTCTTCAGGCTTCCCTTTCACTACAATATCTACGCTATTTTCGATGCGGTTTTGATAAAATTTGGCAAAAGTCAAATAAGGCATCAATACTTTGGTGTCGGGATTGCCGGCGATGTCAAAAAGCCCTTTCCCTTTGCGCTTCTGAATACCAATCACTTGAAATTTTTGTCCTTTGACTTTAAAATCTTTTCCAATGGGGTCGGAATCATTAGGAAAAAGCGTTTCGGCGATATCATACCCGATAATGGCCACATTGCGACCTGCTTCTACTTCTTGTGGCATGAAATACCGCCCTTTTTCGATGCTCACTTCCGATACTTTGTCAAAATCATACGTTACGCCCTGAAGCAGCGCGTCCATGCTGTTGTTGCCATTTTTGACGGTTTGGCGGCCTTTGAAATCCATGGCTACTACGGCGGTAGCCCCTTCGAGGCGATTGGCCAAAAACTTATAATCTTCATAGCTGGTTTCGGGCCATTGGAAGTACTTCCACCACTGAAACTCACCCCCGAAAATCCACGGCCATTTTTGTATATAAACAACGTCGGTACCGATTTCGGATAGACTCGTCCGAATGTTACGCTCCAGCGAATCTACGATAGTCAATACACCGATAATAGCAAAAATACCTACCGTAACGCCCAACAATGAGAGGAGAGTACGGAGCAAATTGGCACGAAGTGCTTGCCATGCAAATCTTATGCTTTCGTAAAGCTGCCGGAGAAATTTCATAGAGAAAAACTTTTAGGCAGAAAGTTGGCTGTTAGCGTACATTTTTCCCAAGCATTTTACATCAATGGTGGCTTGGGCGATTTGATTGGTTCAAAACAATACTGCCCTGATGACCAAGGGGCTACCTGTGGGGTAGATATTCTCGTTGGGGTTGGTAGGATTAGTATGTTGGTTGTAGTTTAAATTATACAAAAACATCAAATTGAAAGCGCGAATAAACCGCCCTCCCGTAGGGGTAGAGTAAGAGGCTCCTATCATAGCCGAGTTGAGCCATGTACGACGAGGGACACCGCTATTGTTATTATCTCTATACTGTACATTGAGCGACTCATATTCGGCATTGAGGTTTATATTGGGTATGACGTTGAACATCGCAAAAGCACGCCCGCCATAGTTGTTGAATGTACTTCGGCTATTACGATTGAAACGTATGCTGGTGTACTGGTAGCTCAACCCTCCTCCCAACGAAAGCCGCTCGGTCAGTTGTAGCCCTGCCACAGGAGAAATCCCCAGACTCGTAATGGTGCCAAAGTTGAAAGGGCCGATGCTTCCGCCCAGCCGTAATCTGTCCAATGCCGAAGGTGGGCGGGCGGGTTGTTCTTGGCGGCGAGGAGGTTCTCTCAATACTTTGATAGGGCCTTCTTCTTGGGTAGTAGGTGGTGGTGCGTCGGGGTTGGGGGTATTTTGAGCCGAAGCCGAAAAAGTAAAAAATACACCGAATACAATCCCCCAGTAGGTATTTCTCATGGTTTTGGTCAAAATTGTGTTGATTCTTTTTTCAAACGAAAAAAAGTGCTAAACCCATACATCGGACGACTTATTTCCGAATCACTGCCCCCAATTCTTTCTCGAAGGCCATGATGAGTTTTTGCATGGTTTTGTCAATCACTTTATCGGTAAGTGTTTGGGTAGCATCTTGTAACGTAAAACTGACCGAATATGATTTCTTGCCTTCACCGATATTGGCTCCTTCATATACATCAAAAACATTGAGATTGGTCAATAACTCCCGTTCATAGCGATAAGCTACATGGCGAATTTGCTCAAACGTAACGGCTTTGTCAAGCACCAGCGACAAATCGCGGCGTACTTCGGGGTATTTGGGTACTTCTACAAATCTTACTTTATCGTTGTAGTGCTTGAGCAAAAAGGCCCAGTCGAAATCGGCATAAAACACAGGCTGCTTGATGTCGAGCATTTTGGTCAAGGTAGGACTGACTTGCCCAAAACTCACCAACGGTTTTTTCTTGAGTGCATAGGTGAGGCCGTGAGCAAAAATCGTTTTATCACTGATTTCTTGTTTTTCTACCTGCGTTATACGCATGGCTTCGAGTACTAAATGAACTTTGGTAGCCAAGTCGAAAAAATCCATATTTTGCTCTTTGGCGAGCCAACTTTCGGCTTGCCGCTGACCGGCCATGAACAGCACCAAATGTGGGCTTTCTTTGTATTTTCCTTCTGTTTGGTGATAAGTTTTCCCAAATTCAAAGATTTTCAGGCTTTTTTGTTGTCGGTTGAGGTTGTAGGCCAGCGATTCTAAGCCCGAAAATAGCATCGTCTGACGCATTACCGAAAGGTCTTCGCTCAAAGGATTGAGTATTTTTACTTCATGGCTTGTAAAAGTGCCTTTGAGGGCTTCATTGTAGGCTGGTTTGGTCAGGGAGTTGGTCATGGTTTCGTTGAAACCATTGCCTGCCAATAGCGTAGCGATGCGGAGTTTTTGCTTGTCGGGGTCTATGACAGGAAAGCCCGAAAGGAAATCGGTCGCTAAGGTTTCGGAAAGCTCGATATTGTCGAAGCCATAAATCCGCAAGATTTCTTCGATGACATCGGCCTCACGCTGCACGTCCACGCGATAAGGAGGCACATGAGCCGTGAATCCTTCGGGAGTTTGGTGATGAAGCTCAATGTCCAAATCATGGAGAATACGCGCTATCAAATCCCGTTCGAGCGATTTGCCAATCAATCGGTCAATGTTTTTGTATTTGACAGGGATTTCAAAGTGGGGAATGGGTTGGGGATAAACCTCAAGAACGTCCGAACTGATTTGTCCGCCTGCTATTTCCAAAATCATCGAAGCGGCATACTGGAGAGCGTAAAGTGGCATATTAGGGTCTGTACCACGTTCGAAGCGGAACGAAGCATCGGTTTTGAGGCCATGCCCTGTACCTGTGCGACGAATCGAGGCAGATGAAAAATAAGCTGATTCGAGAAAAATGGCAGTGGTATTTTCAGTAACTCCCGATTGAGTTCCCCCGAAAACACCTGCTATACACATCGGTTCGGTAGCACTACAAATCATCAGATCGTGGGCAGATAGTTGGCGTTCTACGCCATCGAGCGTTACGAAGGGCGTACCTTCAGCTACATTTTTGACGACTACGTGCTGGCCTTCGATTTTGTCGGCATCGAAAGCGTGCAGCGGCTGGCCTAAGTGGTGGCATACAAAATTGGTGATGTCCACGATATTGTTGATACAGCGAACCCCAATGGCCTGAAGGCGTTCTTTGAGCCACTCCGGCGACTCCGCTACCTTTAGCCCCGAAAGTACTAAGCCTGTATATCGCGGGCAGGCTTCGGTGTTTTCTACCGTCAGTCGAAAATTTTTGTAACTATCATTTTTGGGTAACTCCGCAAAGCGTTGGGTCAATACTTCTTTGGGCGTGAGTTTGAGAGGTCGTCCCAGTACTGCTTTCAAGTCGCGGGCTACGCCGAGGTGAGAGGCCGCATCGGCGCGGTTGGGCGTAAGGCCGATTTCGATGCAATGGTCCTGCTGAAGGCCGAAATACAAAGCCGCTGGCGTGCCGTTGGGCAGGTCGGTGTCGAGTACCATGATACCCGCGTGCGATGTACCGAGGCCGATTTCGTCTTCGGCACAAATCATGCCCTCCGAGGCGTGGCCATATACTTTGCGCTTTGTGATCGTAAAAGGCTCTCCTCCTGTGGGATAAATCGTCGCTCCTACTTTGGCTACTACTACTTTTTGGCCTTGGGCTACATTGGCAGCACCACATACGATACTGGCCGGCTGCTCCTCGCCCGTATCTACGGTGGTTAGATGTAGGGTTTTGTCTTTGACGGTGAACGCCTCACAGGTCAGCACCTCGCCGATCACGATGCCTTCCAGCCCGCCTTCGATGCGCTGAATGGAGTGGATACCTTCTACCTCTAAGCCTGTGGCGGTGAGTAGTTTGCCGATTTCTTCGGGAGTTTCTTCGATTTCGATGAGGGTTTTGAGCCAGTGGTACGAAATTTTCATGGAGATTAGCTAAAATGGTATTTATAAGGCTTTCACGATGAAAGTCTTTTGGGGCGCAAAATTAGCGGAATTATTGGGGCTTAGAAAACTTTTTGTGCGGCTGGGAAGCCTCCAAATAGTAAGCACGAGCCACAGGCTCGCGCTATTCCAAATGATGTTTTGCGTTTGAAACGCAAAACGCCGACAGTCGCGTTTCAAACGCGACTTATCACCTCATCAAGAAATATAAAAAAAGCTACCCCTTCGGATAGCTTCTATCTTGATATATTCAGAAAACTACGGTTCAACAAGGTGTAAGATTACTTTCTTGGAAGCTGTATCAACGATGCAAAAACGATAGCTGTATTCCTTGTCGTTTAAACGGACTTGAGTTTGTTTATAATACCCATGCAAATGCCTTCGCTTGAAGTTTTCTTGCTCCCATTGTCTGTAGCTTTCTGGTAATGGTAATTTCTGATAAGACTGAAGCTCTGATGTCTCAATCTCTCCCCAATAGCGTGCTTGCAAAATAGCATCGGTATCTATAATCCAACCTTTATCGAAACGGTCAGCACCATAAAACCATACGCTTTTTAAACCAGTCAAATCTTTGATAGCTTTAATTGTCAAAAAATAGGACAATATGAAGTCTAATATGAAAATGGAAATGACTAAAATTATGCAGATTTTTATAAACTTAATAATTCTTTTCATTGCCAATATGTTATGTCAAAAGATCTTGCATTTGGTGGTGAAAATTGACGCACCATTCTAGTAATAGCTTCTGCTTTTGTTGTTTTTCCTTGCCCCCATGGTTTACTATCGAAATCATATCTATCATAAAACCCCATAGGATTGCCGTTTTGAGCGTAGTATATGGTCGCTGTTCCAAATGCAAATCTAAATTTTTCGTTATGATAAAAGCTTCGCTCATAGCCATTGCATAAAATTCCATTTAAAACTTTCTGGCCTTTAGATTGTGTATCATTAGTTGGTTGAGCAACTGATACAGCCTCCGCAAAGATATTTGCTGGAAGGGTATAATCCCCCAAACCGAGCCAGTATCTCTCAAACATATCTTTGGCAAATTCAGAGCCTGCTTGATTTCTAATCGCATTTCCAATAAGGCCTAAGTCTGGTCTCCCCCATGAAGGTGCTCTCAAATAATCCTCAATTACTTCAATAGCTTCTGGATTCTGACGAAAGAAATCTTTTTCATGAGGCGTAAAACTTATATTATAGTTTATCTCTAAACTGCTGATTCTTGATTCTACAAACAATTCATAGCCTACAAGATTTCCCCAGTTTACGCCTCCGCCTCCAACAATTCCACCATTACCTCCCCCACCACACCCATTGCATGAGGGCGGGGCTGTGGGAGTAACGCTACCCGAACAATCCAACACTTCCCAAGTAAGAGTAACATAGCAGCTACTTGATTGCCCTGCTTGTAGCCTTTGAAAGTTACAAGGATAGTACGTCTGTACAATGCCATGTTGGCAGCCGTCACCATTCAATCTACCTGATTTAGACTTAGTTTCTTTGGTCAAAAAAATTCGCCCCTTGATTCTACCTCCCTCATAAGATAAACCTTCAATAAAGTCTTCATTATCCCAGTTCATTGCTATAAGTACTCCCGAAAAGTCATTTATCCTTATTTCTCCCTTTACAGAGCGATTTCGGTACTCTTCTGTGGGAATAAACTTGATAAGTTGATAGCTATTTTTCCCTTTTTTGTCCTTGAAAATAAGCAACTGCATGAAAGTACCATAGTAGTCCTTTCGATCCCTTATGATTTCCGCTTCTTTTTTGGTCTTTTGACTTACGTCTTCTATAATCCCAGAAAATGCTTCTGTTTCATAGTTTACAGGCACTATGATGACAGAGTTATTATCTCTAAATTTACTTTCTTTGGCTTCTTTCCATTTTAACTTTTTGGGTACATTTATACCTTGAGTCCGAAGATTTCGATTGTTTTTCAAAACTTCCCTTTCAAACCAACTACGGGCTTCTTCGATACTGATTTCTTGGGAGGAGGGTTCCAACGGTACATCGTTGAGAGAACGTTGGCAGCCAAAGAGCAAGACAAAAAATAAAAAAAGTAGAGATTGGCGCACAAAACGAAAATGGTAAAATCACTACCTTTCGCCCTGATTTTTTGGAAACCGTCGCCAAAGAACTGAATGTAGGTGTAGGGGAGCTTTTTGAAGAAAATGGCCCTGTGGCCATACAACACAACCAGCAGGGACAAAATGTGAATGTACTCTACCAGCAAAGCCAATGGGAAAAAACCGAGAAACTCTACGAAGAACTACTCAAAGCCAAAGATGACCTCATCAAAACCCTACAACAACGCCTCGAAGAGAGGCGAAATGAGGAGTGATGCTTTTGGATAGTTTTGATTTAAAACCAACAGGTGTAAAACTTTACTTTTTGTGCGGCTGGGAAGCCTCGTAATAGTAAGCACGAGCCATAGGCTCGCGCTATCAAAGTCGGAGGCTCGCGCTATCATCTTTCAATATTCAGTATTTCTCCCCAGCTTCGACCCTTACAGGCAGGGTATTTTCTTGGGGCGGAATAGGGCAGGCGTAGGTGGGATTGTAAGCGCAGTAGGGCTGGTAGGCTTTGTTGAAATCTATCGTGAGGCGGTTGTTTTGAATATCGCTCAACTTAAAATCCAAATAACGCCCTCCACCATAAGTGTCTTTGGACGTAGTACCATCTCGAAACAAAATCGAGATGCCTTCGCTGTGCTGGTAAACCAACAAGCGGCAAGGGGTATCTTTTAGAGTAAAAACCGCAAAACCCAATTTTTGGTAGGTGTCTGTCGTGCCGTCGGTCAGGGGGACTTTTACTTCTTTGTCGTCTTTTTCGTAAGGCTCGATAGAGGCTATGACTTTGTAGGCTTGGTCGGCAGGAAAGTACTTTAGTCCTTTGAATCCTTCTTTTTGGAGCAAGGGAGATTGGGGAGAATTTTTGAAAAATTGGTCTTTGTCTTTTCGCTCTTTTTCGATTTGGGCTGTGTATTCATCGGTCGAAACCGTCGTTTCTTCGCCCAAAAAGGTATAGACAATCACCCCCAACACTACCAATGCGATCAGTCCCTGCAAAAATTTATTTTTTAGCATACTTTCTACGTTTTAGAGCTTGTTCATGGTGGCTTTGAGGGTGGTGGCTACGCCATCTTTGAGCATAGCAGTCAGCAAGGTAGCCACCTCATCGGCAAATCCGGTGAGTTGGGTCAAGTCAGTATCCCAGAGGGTTTTGTCGCTCAATACATCTTTGACCAAAGTCGCTACATTTTCAGAAGTAGTATTTTTCCATTTTTCATAGAAATAAGCGGCTTTATCGTCGTTGATAAGGTAGACTTCTTGGCCGCGAGTGCCATAATACTGCCCGTCTTTGAGTTGGGTGGCACGCATGAAAAGCAGATAGGCCGCAAAGGCCAGCGTAAACAAACGTGGCGGTTTGTCAAACTTTTGATAATACCGCTGGATAGTCGCTACGTTGCGGGCGTTCATTTTGGAGGATTGCTGAAGCGTAATTCCCAATAGTTTTTGCTGAATGAATGGATTGCGATAACGCCCCAAAATATCTCCTGCAAACACCTTGAGTTCGTCCATTTGATCTTCAAAAGGTAGCGTCGGTACGATTTCATCGTAAATGATACGCTCATAAAATGCCGCCATAGCGTCGGTATCGTTCATGCACTCGAAAGTAATATTGAACCCACACAAATACCCCAACGGCGCGGCGGCACTGTGGCTGCCATTGAGGATACGCAGTTTGCGCTCACGGTAGTAGGTGATGTCTTCGTCTATGATGACGTTGGGGTGGATTTGTGCAAATGAGAGTACTTTTCCGACGCGGTCGTCGCCTTCGATAGCCCAAAGCAAATACGGCTCGGCTACCGTAAGGAGCGCATCTTCGTAGCCTAATTTGGCTTCGAGAGCCGCTTGGGTAGCAGCATCGGGCTTGCCGGGTACGATTCTGTCCACTAGAGAGTTACAGAATTTGACGTGGTATTTGAGCCATTTATTAAATAGCTTGCCGAGTTCGTTGTAGGCCGATAGTTTTTCGACACATTCGCGGAGTTTGAGGCCGTTGTCAGTGATGAGTTCGGTCGGTATTACGATGACTCCTTTGTCTTTTTTGCCGCCATAAGTACGAAACCGCTCATACAAAAAGGCCGTCAGTTTGGCGGGAAAAGACTGCGGGGGGCTTTGGAAGATATTTTCGGGTATGTACTGAATCCCGACTTCGGTGGTATTGGAGATGATGACCTCCAAATGTGGATTGCGTGCTATTTGCAAAACCCCCTGCCAGTTGTCTTGGGCCGAAATGACCCGACTGATAGCCCCTACGGTCTGTGCTTCATCAATGATTTGACCTTGAGAGTCAGTTCCTCTCACACAGACGGTGTAGAGGCCGTTTTGTGCCACAAACTCCTCTGCCGAACCCGCCGTAGATTTGACTACCACCACACGGCCATTGAAAATATGTTCCTTGTTGGCTTTATCAATCAAATAATCACACAGCCCCCGAAGCAGTACTCCTGTCCCAAACTGAAGTACTTTTACAGGCAAATCGAAGGTATATTGGGTTTCGTTGTCGGCGAGTTGTTTGGTGAGTTGTGGCATGATGTTGTGCGGTATTTTTGAAAAAAAATGTTGGTAAGGCAAACCTAATAAATTTTGGTCAAAACTTATCTTTGCGTATTCAAAGACATAAAAATCTACTTATTAAACGACGCTGTTTGAGATTATCTACCCTTTATCGTTTCCGAATTTATGCCCAATTTTATCCTCTACGACGACCCTGCGCTGCGTACTCATCTGCTCCCTTTTACCTTTACGCGGCCCATGGCCGAGATTCGTTGCGGTATTTGGACACTTACTCAAAAATGGAGACATCATTTAGGGATTAGCCCTTCTTTTCTGACAGAACCCTATTTGCAGTTTAAATTTCCTCTCATTACGACCGACGACAACGTGTTTATCAATGGGGCGGTTTGTGCTACGCCTTCGTTGGCTACCCAAGTGAGGCAGTTGGAAATCGGACAAGTATTGCTGCATGGACAAACGGTCGTAGCCTATCGTTCGCCATTTGAAGTAGTAAATCCTGCCGCCGAATTAAAACCAATCGCAACCAATGAAGTACCGACAGTCATTACAAGAATTTGGGATATTTTTGTAGAAAATGGCGCACAAATCAAAGCCGATTTTGAGGCCATCACCAAAGGTCGTTCAAGTCAAATTTTAAAAGACCCTCATACCCGATGCTATGCCTCGGAGCAAATATTTATAGAAGAGGGGGCGAGTATCAAAGCGGCTATTTTGAACGCCGAAAGCGGTCCGATATATATCGGCAAAAACGCGACTATCCATGAAGGGAGTGTTGTGATAGGGCCATTTGCATTGGGCGAGGGAGCTACAGTCAATTGGGGAGGCAAAATGCGTATGAATACCACCGTGGGGCCGTATTGTAAGGTAGGAGGCGAAGTAGGCAATTCTGTCTTTTTTGGATTCAGCAACAAAGGCCACGATGGTTTTTTGGGCAACTCCGTGATAGGCGAATGGTGCAACCTCGGTGCCAACTGCAACAACTCTAACCTCAAAAATGACTACACGTCCGTCAAACTTTACAGCTATGCTACGCAGTCTTACGAAAGTACAGATCGCTTATTTTGTGGGCTTTTCATGGGCGACTACACCAAGGCGGGCATCAGCACGATGTTCAACACAGGTACGGTCGTAGGGGTCAATGTCAATGTTTTTGGAGCAGGTTTTCAGCCCAAGCATATTCCTTCGTTTAGCTGGGGAGGAGGCAATGAGGGTTTTACGAATTATCGTATCGAAAAAGCCTTGCAAGTAGCCTACGAAACCGTGAGCCGCCGTCAGCAGCCTTTTGGCGAAATCGAAGAAGATATTTTACGTCATATTGCAGCGCAAAGCGGTTGGTAAGACTATTTTGAACAAAAATAAATCAACTGTTTTATACTCGTTAAAAATTGATTTGCGAAAAAACCTCATAGGTTTCATTTGATTATCAGATGGTTACATCGTTATCTTTTCTCAAACCTATGAGGTTTAAGTATAACACCTACGGAGTGGCATATTGGAAGAAAAAAGGCGTTGGTTTTCACACCAAACCCCAGCGAGTTGAAATAATGTCGCCTCTCTGAGGCTATTAAGATTTTAATGCCTCAAACCTTCTCTTTTATAAATTCATTGGGCAAATTGAATTCAATGTTGTTTTTTTGTTTGTTTTGCAAAAAAAATAGAAAAACTTAAATATTTTTAAGAAATAGAACCTCAAACTAACCTAATTTGTATGAAAAAAATCTATGTACTGTGTTGCATTTTTTGCTTGCTGGCCAACTTTACGTATGGCCAAACTACTATTTCTGGGACAATCACCGATGCCAGTACAAACGACCCACTTTATGGAGTCAATGTAGCCATAGCAGGTACTGTGGTAGGGAGTATCAGCGACAACAACGGGAATTTCAAAATCCAATTCAATGGTTCGTTGCCGGTGGTATTGCGAGTGAGTTTGGTAGGGTATATTACCCAAGAAATAAAAGCGACTACCAATACCGTCAATGTCATGCTCAAAGAAGACGTAGGTACGCTTCAGGAAATCACCGTAACAGGAAACCGTGTGGCCGAGAGTATCACCAAATCGCCTGTAACAATCGAAAAAATGGGTGTGCGTCAGTTTCAGCAGTCGGCTGCCGCCAATCCTTTTGATGCCCTCCAGACACTCAAAGGCGTGGACTTATTGACACAGAGTTTAGGATTTAAGTCGGTCAATATGAGGGGCTTCGGTGCCAACAACAACAACCGCTTCGTACAACTGACCGACGGCATGGACAACCGCTCGCCCGGGCTGGGTTTTGGGTTTGGAAACGTAGCTGGTATTTCGGACTTAGACATCGAAAGCATCGAGATTATTCCGGGAGCGTCGTCGGCATTGTATGGCCCCGACGCTTTGCAGGGATTGATGCTGACCAACTCCAAAAATCCTTTTGAGTTTGAGGGCTTGAGTGCTATGGTCAAACTCGGAGCCAATAACTTCGGTTCTCCCTCATTTTCAGGGCCTTCTTTTCAAAATCCTGAACAAAGAGCCAAAATCGCTACCCCTTACATGGATATTGCCTTTCGTTATGCCGAACGAGTGGGCGATCGCTTTGCATTTAAGATGAATTTTCAACGTTTGGCTGGTACTGATTTTGTCGCCAACGATTATAGCGACCGCCTCCACCGTGGCCGAGATAACTTCTTCCTCCGCGACCCCAACCGCAACAACTTGGCCATTGGGATTGCTTATACCCCCAACAATGACCCTGGTAGCAATTTTCAATACGACGGCGTGAATATCTATGGTGATGATTTCAATAATGCCAGTGGGTTTCGTTATCCGGCCAATTTTGCCAATCCTGCTTTGGCAGGACGTTTAGTAACACGTACTGGCTACTCCGAACTGGCTCTGCTGGGCAACGATGGGCGTGTTTTTAGTAATCGCGCCAACGTATCGGCCCATTATAAACTCACCGACAAAATCGAGGCATCGCTGGGTTGGTATTATGGCAATGGGAATCTGATTCGGACTGCTGGCTTCCGTGAGTTTTTCCCCAACTACCGCCGGCATCAAGTCAAAGCTGAACTCCGTGGCGATAATTTCTTCTTGCGAGCATATACTACTCGCCAACAAGCCGAAGGGTGGAACATCGGCCAAACTGCCGTAGCCATCAACAACGCTTGGAAACCACTCAACACTTGGGCCAACGACTTTGCTACGGCTTTTGCAGCCAATGGAGGCAATATCGGTGCAGCCCGTGGTACTGCCGATGTGGGTCGAATCTTGCCCGGCACATTTGAGTTCAACCAACTACGCGATTTGATAGCAGGTACTTGGAATAACCAAACAGCCATATTGCCCAACCGTGGCACTGCCGCAGGCCGCCGCTTTCGCGACAATACCACCATGAATCACTACGAAGGTATGTATAATTTCAAGAATGAAATCCAATTCATGGAGTTGTTGGTAGGGGGCAATATTCGCAAATATCTTTTGGAGTCGGGTGGTACGTCTTTTCCACGCAAAGCCGACGGTAGCGAATATACCATCTTGGAATATGGTGCCTATTTCCAAGCCTCCAAAGAACTCAAAGCTAATGATAAGTTCAGCATCAAACCTACCGTAGCCATGCGCTATGACAAAAACGAATACTTCAAAGGAGGACTTACACCGCGTGCTTCGGTAGTGATGAGTGCCGGAGCGCACAATTTCCGTGCCTCTTGGCAAAGTGCCTTCCGCAATCCTTCACCAGGGCAGTTGCTGGCATCGCCTCCCGTAGGCCAGCCGGGCGAAGTAGGAGGGTCGAACGTAGCTGCCAACAATGCCAACTTGTTCAGCAATCCTGCTTATCTCGAAAACGATGTCAATGATTGGATAGCGGGGCGTATCACCGAGGAGCAGCTTCGCGCCCGTGCTTACGACCCCAATCGCTTTACGACAGAGAAAATCAAAACATGGGAAGTAGGCTACAAGACCTTGATCAACAATAAGTTGTTTGTAGATGCCTTTTATTTCAGCAGCCGTTACAGCGACTTCATCGCAGCGCAAAATATGCGTCAGCCCAATACAGGGCAAATCGCCGAACTACGTACACCCGGCACATTCCGCCAGTTGCAGGTCAATTTCAATAACTTCAACGAAATTTTTGTCAATGGCTGGGGCTTCGGATTGGACTATGTATTGGGGGGAGGTTATACAATCAGTGGCAACTTTGCCAATCAAGTAGGCAAAATTACCCTTCGTGATGCTCAAGGCAACGTAGTCAAAAATCGCGCTGGACAAGAAATCGTCAAACGCCGCATGAGCGACCCCGACGTAGCCGATGCTGGGCGCAACTTTTTCATCTCGCCCGAAAATCGCTACAATATCAGTTTCAGCAATCCGAAGCTAACTGATGTCATCGGGTTCAATATCAACTACCGCTGGACTGACCAAATGTGGGTAGAACAAGGTACTACGGCTGGCGATATTTGGCTGCCTTCGTGGACAAGTTTAGATGCCCAAGTGTCTTTCAAACTCCCTGCCGCGAAGTCTATCCTCAAAATAGGTGGCTCCAATATCCTCAACAAATACTATTCTCAAGGCTATGGACTGGCCCAAATCGGAGGACTTTACTACATCAGTCTGACTTTCGACGAACTGATGCGTTAGAAAAATTAGGATACATCTTGGAAATATTTCCTTGCCACACTTCCACTACTTAGGGAGTGTGGCAAGTGTTTTTTTTTCGGTTTTGCATTATATTTGATACATAAAAAAATGAAAAGGTTATGGTAGGCACATTGGTTTCGGTCGAAGATTACTTTGACTTGCTTCAAAAATCAGAAAACAAACTCGAATACTACGCCGGTGAAGTAGTAGCTATGGCAGGCGCACAGCCCTCACACAATATTGTAGTGGCCAATATCCTCGGCGAATTTTTCGCGTGCCTCAAAAAACAAGGCTGCCTTCTGATGACCTCCGATCAGTTGGTCAAAATAGAACAGTGCCAAATATATACTTTCCCCGATTTGGTGGTAGTATGCGATGCTCCTGTTTACGAAAAATCACCTACTGGTTTGGAAGCACTCCTCAACCCTACGATTATCGTAGAAGTACTCTCCGACGCTACCGAAATGTACGACCGCTCCGAAAAATTGGAGTGTTATCAGACATTATCAAGTTTAAAAGAATATGTATTGGTCGCTTCCAAAAAGAAGAAAATAGAGGTGTTTCAAAGAAATCAACAAGACGAATGGATACACCGAATCTATAAAGCGGGAAGGCTACGCATCGGTGATTGTGAAATAGACCTCGAAGCTATTTATGACCGTGTAGCGGTAAAATAAATTCACGGTGCTTATTAAATTTTGTCCTTTCATGGCTTTTATGTTCTAAATCTCATTTACCGTTTCCACCATAACCTTGTTTTCAATGAATTTCTATTTTCGCTCCTTGCTTTCGGTATTTGCGGGAGGAATGCTGATAGCTTCGTTTACGTTGGTACGTAAAACAGAACCAGCTATCACAGGCCGCGACAACCCCAAAGCCGAAAAACTACGCCTCCAGCCCGACTTCAAGGCCGAGCATCTCTATACCCCCTCCGAGCATCAGCAAGGTTCTTGGGTAGCCATGACCTTCGACGACAAAGGCCGCATGATTACTTCCGATCAGTACGGTTCGCTGTATCGGTTGACGATTCCGGCCATTGGTGCAGGCACTACGCCGCAGGTAGAGAAAATTAAAATCGGAAAAGGTACGGCTATTGATACGGTCGGTATGGGCTATGCACAAGGTTTGCTGTACGCATTCAATAGCTTGTATGTGATGATCAACAACGGCAAAAACAACAAAGAATTTCCTCGTAAAAGTGGGCTTTATCGCCTTCAAGATACTGATAATGACGATCAGTACGACAAAATCACACTTCTCAAAGAACTCGAAGGCGAGGGCGAACATGGCCCCCACAGCATCGTTCTCTCACCTGATAAGCAGTCACTCTACGTCATCTTGGGAAACCATACCGACGTACCGCCACTCGATGCCTACCGCCTGCCTTCCAACTGGCAAGAAGATAACCTTTTTCCGCTCATCAAAGATCCTCGCGGACATGCCAACAACCGCATGGCCCCCGGAGGCTGGATTGCCAATTTAGACCCTGAAGGTAAACGCTGGGAGCTTTTTAGTGCTGGCTATCGCAATGCCTACGACATGGCTTTCAACGAGGTGGGGGATTTGTTTGTCTATGATGCTGATATGGAGTGGGACTTTGGCTTGCCGTGGTATCGGCCTACCCGTATCTGCCATGCTACCAGTGCAAGTGAGTTTGGCTGGCGTACTGGCAATAGCAAATGGTCGCCGACATTTCCCGATAACCTCCCCCCTGTCATCAACATCGGACAAGGCTCACCTACCAATTTGCTCCATTTGAAAGATGCCAAGCTCCCCGCTAAATACAAAAGCTCTTTGTTGGCTTTCGACTGGAGTTTTGGTATTGTCCATGCCATTCATCTCAAGCCCTCTGGCAGCACTTATACCGCCGATCGCTCCGAGTTTTTGTCGGGTCTGCCATTGCCTCTTACCGATGGTGCTATTGGCCCTGATGGTGCGTTGTATTTTTTGACGGGAGGTCGTCGGCTGGAGTCAGATTTGTACCGAGTGTATTATACTGGTAGCGAGAGTACAGCTCCTGTTGCCCCTGCTCCTCTCCCTGCTGCCAATATTTTGCGTCGTAATTTAGAAAAATACCACACGGGCGGCCCCAACAAAGAGGCAGTAGCTGCTGCTTGGCCACATCTCAACCACCCCGACCGTTTTGTACGATATGCTGCGCGATTGGCGTTGGAGCATCAGCCAGTAACCGAATGGCAAGCGCGTGCTTTGGCCGAAAAAGACCCTGTGGCTTCTATCAATGCACTGATTGGGCTGATTCGTCAAGGGAAAGCGGAGCAAAAAAGTGCCATATTGCAAGCCCTGATGCGTGTCAATTTCAAAGCACTCACACAGCCCCAGCAATTGGATATTTTGAGAGCCTTTGAGTTGGTATTTCTACGCATGGGCGACCCTGACGCTACCCTCAAACCCAAAATAATCGCCTATCTTGATAGCTACTATCCTGCCCAAAATGCCCACCTCAATCGGGCGTTGAGCAAGGTATTGATACATCTCGAAGCCCCCAAAGTCATCGAACGTACCCTCGCTCTGATGGCCATCAAAGAAGAAGCTGGTGCCAATGCCTTGCGCGAAGAGACAGCCACTGCTTCTAGCGATTTAATTTTGCGAAGCCAGCAATACGGCGGCGACATCGCCAGTATGTTGGCTAAAGTGCCACCTGCACAGCATACTTACTATGCTACCATGTTGAGCGCAGCCAAAACTGGTTGGACACCCCAAACCCAAGAAACTTACTTTAAGTGGTTTAGAGAAGCTTTTGAGTATAAAGGGGGGCGTAGTTATGTGGGCTTCATTGACCGTGCGCGAAAGTTAGCCTTGAAAAACGTCCCCGAAAACCGTCGTGCTTATTTTGATAAACTTTCGGGAGGAGATATGTTGAGTCAGTCGGGGAATGACTTGGTAGGGGGAATTTATCCCAAAGGCCCTGGCCGTAACTGGACACTCAAAAACGGCCTCCCCCTACTCGAAGCCGGACTCACGGGTCGCAATTTCCAGCAAGGGAAAGATATGTTTAAGGCTACTACTTGTTTGGCTTGCCATGCCATGAATGGCGAAGGGGGAGCCATTGGCCCCGACCTTACGCAGCTTTATACGCGCTTTTCGGCCAAAGATATGCTCGAGGCTATCGTAGAACCCAGCAAGGCTATTTCGGACCAGTATGCCGCTACACAGTACAGCCTCAAAAATGGGGCTTCGGTCGTGGGGCGATTGGTCAATGAAGACAAAAATTTTTATTACGTTTCTCAAAACCCCTATGCTCCCGATGTACTCGAAAAAGTCCCCAAGAAAAACGTCATTTCGGCCAAATATTCGGGCGTATCGGTGATGTTTCAGGGGTTGGTCAATAGCCTCAACGAAGAAGAGTTCAAAGATTTGATGGCTTATTTGATGTCAGGGGGTAATGAAAATAACCCCATGTTTGCCAAACCAACGGAGGATAAAAAAGGAGGAAAGTAGTATTTCCAACTTAAATCTTGATAAAAAAGCAGACCGTTATGGGCCTGCTTTTTTATTTTGAGGGTTTTTGCTTGCTAATCAACTTTGTACAAGAAAATTTGTTTTGATTACAGCATACTCACTTTTATTAGATTATCATCTGATATGCGGTCTATGAGTTTGTTGTAGGGGTCTATCCCACCTTTTAGTCGTCCTAGGGCTGATGCTCCCACTATCTGCTTCTTGGAGCGTAGCAATGGTACGCATGAGTGAGCTTTTGCTGGCATCTTTGGGGCCGTGTTACTCAAACGTTACCTGGTTGATGGTCAAAGAAATATCTTTCAACATTCTTTTGGGATATGACTCTAAAGCTCAATGTTTTTTGAATTTAGTCTTTTTGTGAAAATTGTACGGTATCGCTACTTTTGCGCCTCAAAACTTCAACATACCCACAATGTTTACTGAAAAAATTAAGGTCAAAAAATCGGGCATTTTGCTCTATGGTATCACTCCCCCAAAATCGCACACCGAACCAGAAAAAGTAGTAGAGATTGCCGAGAAAACGTTGGCAAGATTGTATGATTTGGACATAGATGCGCTGGTAGTATATGATGTACAAGATGAGTCGGCACGTACTACCGAGGAGCGTCCGTTTCCTTTTATTACGGCCTTAGACCCACTTATTTTTGCCAAAAACCACCTACATTCGCTCAATATCCCCAAAATCATTTACAGACCTGCGGGCAAATACACCCCCGACCAGCTCGACGAGTGGCTGGCCGAAGTCGTTGCGCACGGATTTTCGCCGGTGTTTGTAGGGGTGCCTTCGCCCGATTTCAAGCCTCTGACAAGCCTCAATAAAGCATATAACATTTGGCGTAAGTATGAAAAAGAATCGGTCATCGGGGCTATCACGATTCCGGAGCGTCATGCCGTGCTACACGACGAAGACAAGCGTATGCTCGACAAGATGAACCACGGGGTATCGTATTTTGTGTCGCAGTGTGTGTTTAATGTGGACTATACCAAAGCCATGATAGAAGACTTGGAGCTTAGTTGTGCAGAAGAACAGAAACCTTTACCTACGATTATTTTTACGATTACAACTTGTGGCTCGAAAAAAACGCTGCAATTCATGGAGTGGCTCGGTATTCATATCCCCGAAGCCTCCAAAGAAACATTGCTTGAGGCCGAGAGTATGCTCGAAAAGTCGGTGGCATTATCCTTACAAATTGCTTCAGAGTTGATGGAGTATTGTATCGAAAAACAAGTACCTTTTGGGTTCAACATAGAAAGCGTGGCTATTCGCAAAGACGAAATCGAAGCATCTATCCATTTGGTCAAGACCATCGGAGAGATGCTTCGAGCGAAAGGCCTTCGGTAAGGTGGTAGTTTAGTCTTGCTCGCGTTCGAGTAGTTTGGGAGCAGTAGTTAGTACGATATATCCCACGATAGCC
Organism: Runella sp.; assembly: GCA_046294665.1. Classification (GTDB taxonomy): domain Bacteria; phylum Bacteroidota; class Bacteroidia; order Cytophagales; family Spirosomataceae; genus Runella. Next base: position 17,817 of record JBKBKL010000004.1, on the reverse strand, counting down.
GATAAAAGCGATGCGATAAGAATCGTAAACTTGGCATTATTGACCAGTAAGGTGTCGTCGAAAGCCAGTAACGTAATAAAAATAGACATCGTAAACCCAATCCCTGCCAGCATACCCGCACCGATGATTTTGGGCCAAGATAATTCATCGGGGAGCTTGCCCCAGCCCAACGCGACTGCCAAAGCACTCAACGCCGCAATACCCAGCGGCTTACCTACACAAAGTCCCAATAAAATACCGAGGCTGTAAGGGGCTTGAAAAAGGCTCTCAAAATTGGCAGAAATGACAAAGGCCGTGTTGGCTAAAGCAAAAATGGGGAGTATGACAAACGCCACGGGCTTGTGTAGCCAATGCTGAAGCAGATAGGACGGGGATTTTTCGGAGCCATCGCCAAAGGGCAGAGCAAAGGCCAACAAAACCCCCGTAATCGTAGCATGAACGCCCGAATGAAGCATGAAATACCACATAGCCACACCACCTATCATGTAAGGAATAAGGTTGTGGATTTTGAGTCGGTTGAGTACCAGCAATACCCCAAAAATCCCAAGCGAAATCAGTAAGTTGGTGATTACTAATCCTTTGGAATAAAAAAAGGCTATAATGAGAATAGCACCCAAGTCGTCTATCACGGCCAATGCCGTCAAAAATACCTTGAGAGAGGCAGGAATACGGTTGCCCAACAACGACAATACCCCCAACGCAAAAGCAATATCAGTAGCCATCGGAATACCGATGCCCGATTGGGTCGGTGTACCGTAGTTGATGCCCCAATAGATACCGGCTGGCACCAACATTCCCCCGATAGCTGCCGCCAAAGGTAAAGTCGCATTTTTGATGTTCGAGAGTTCTCCCACATAAATCTCACGTTCCAACTCAAGGCCGATAAGCAAAAAGAAAATAGCCATCAGACCATCGTTGATCCAATGCACGAGGCTGTGGCCGCCTATGTATGTTTCCCAAAAATTGATGTAGTCGTTTCCGGTGGCTGAGTTGGCCAATAAAAGCGATACAGCAGTACAGCCCACTAATATAAAACCGCCCGCCTTTTCGCTTTCAAAAAAATCCTTGAATAGTTTAGTTAAACGCATAGTAATAGTTGGAAATTGATTTTTGAAGATTTCACTTTAAAAAAACAACATCTCAATTAAGAGAATGTTTTGTATCACTTACCAAATAGTGGCTTCGCTACCGATTTCTGATAATACCATAACTCATCACCAAGCTCGTAGCCAGCACCACAAACAACAACACCCCGCTCATAGAAGGTAAGATATGCTGGGCATCGGTGAGGCTATAAAACAACAAAATAGTAATCAGACCACGAGGAGTAATGAACACCTCCGGAGTAGGGTTGCGCTTGAGGATATACCTCAGCAAAGCATACCGCACGATGAGCATAATCACCGTAACCAATAATCCATACTGAATGACCTCATAAGTACCCAGTAGGCTTATCTCAATCGTAAACCCAAAAATGATAAAAAAGAAAGTACGCAGTAAAAAGGCACTTTCGGCAGAAAGCTGATGTAACTGCTCCATATCTGCATTGTAGCGTGGATAGAGAAAAAAATGCTCAAAAAAGCCATTTTTGAACAAATCTACGTTGCGCAAGAAAAGCCCAAATACAAAAACAATCACCAACGCGGGCAAATGTAATAGGCGACTTAGGGCATATATCAAAATCAAAAGGGCGATGATAAGGACAAATTTGACGTGCTTCGTAATACGCCCCAGCAGATAAAGTAACCCCAAGCATGACAACAACGAAATCAAGACAATGCTGATAGTTTCGCCGCCCAAATGCAGCACTGAATTAAAATCAAAAGTACTGTTGGTAGCTACAAAATTGAAAAACATAATACCCAAAATATCAGAAAAAGAACTTTCATAGACAATAAATTCTTTCTGTTCGGGCATCAGACTCGCCACAGACGGAATCGCAATGGCCGAACTAATGACCGTCAGAGGAATAGCATTGAGCAAGCAAAGATTGAAAGGCTTTTGGGTGAAATAAAAGAAAATCCCTGCTATCAACAATGTACTAAGTACCAAAATACTCAAAGCAGCAACAAAAGCCTGCTTTATCATTGTCTTTTTGTGGGGCTTATAGTCCAATTCTAAAGCACCCTCAAATACAATCATGATAAGTCCTATGGTGCCCAAAGCTGGCAATATAAGATTGAAATTGACGGTTTTGACCTGTAAATAATCAATCAAAAAACGTAACCCAATACCCGATAAAAGCAAGACCAAAACCGCTGGGATTTTGGTGTTTTGAGCAACTAAATCAGCTAAGTAAGAATAGACAATGAGGCTACATATAATCGAAAGCAAAAGATAAGTAGTCATATAGCAAAGAGTGAGAAAGCATGGTCAATCAATAAAAATGAACTTCAACTTATTTGTTGCGATAAACTACGGTCGAAAAGTACCCAAACAAAATACCAAAAGTAGAAACCAAGATAGAAGCCCAAAGCTGACGGTACTCGTTGGGGATAGTAGGGTTTTGAAGAATAACCACTACCGACGTAAGCGTATAACTTAGACAAGCCGATACCAAAAAGGCCAATTGGAGAGGTTCGGGTATGAGTTTTTTGCTCATTTGATAAAGACCCATTCCCAACAAAAATCCACCAACAACATCAAAAAGCAACTCTTGATTAAGTTTATCTTGTATGTGCATCAATGTAAACTCTATATATCCAAAGGCACTTCTGGCACCTTCACCAATCAAAAATCCACACAAAATAGCGGTAAAAATGGAGTCATATTTTTTGGGCATAAGAGGTAGGTTTTCAGATAGTTTTAAAGAGGAAAAACAGGTTTATGTATCACTTTGTAATTCAAAAGGTATTTTCACAGCAAATAAAGTAGTTTGCGGCTGTTCAAACAATTCTACATTGATATGCCCCCCATGCAATTTGATGATTCGCTCCACCAGCGATAGCCCCACTCCATAGCCTTTGATGTGAGCGGTGTTGTTGCTACGATAGAAAGGCTGAAATATTAGTTTTAGTTCGTGTGGCTTCAGAGAAACTCCGCTATTTTCAAAATGGATACAAAGTTCTTGAGCATTGCTACTGATAGTTACTTTCATGCTATTGTCATTTGAAAATTTACAGCCATTTTCCATCAGATTGACAAAAGCAGTTTTGAGCAGTTGGGCATTTCCGCTGATCATGAGTTGAGTTTCATTGTTGAGAGAATCGTCAAAATGTACCGTAACCAAGTAGGATTGATTGACCGACATCAAAAGCGTACGTGCCTCCCAAACTACCTCATCTATTCTTACTTGAGCATAAATTACCTGTCGTGCTTCGTCATTGACCTTGGCCAATTCGAGCAAAGTTTCGGCCATTTGGCCTAATTCTCTGATGTCTTCGCGTACCGAAAGCATGAGTTGTTGATATTCCTCTATGCTTCGTGGTTTGAGGAGTGTTACATCTATTTGGGTACCAATACGCATAAGTGGGTTTTTCAATTCATGCGATACATTAGAAATAAACAAACTCTGCAAACGAAAGGCTTCTGCTACTTGCTGAAGCAAATCATTGAAGGTAGAGGTAAGCTGGCCAATCTCATCTTTGGGGTTTTCTACGGTCAGCGATTGGTCTAAGCGATGGGGAAAAACGCTTTTTACTTCTTGAACTACCCGCGAAATAGGCGACAAGGCTCTACCGGCAAAATACCAGCCTGCCACCGCAACAATTCCTATCACTCCAAAAAATAACCAAAACAAAATATTGAGTAGGCTTTTGAGGCTTTGATCGCCCCATTTGTCTTCAGCCCCTGCTATACTGATTACATTTTCGCTACCATGCTCATAAAGTACTCCTACAATTTTATGGTTTTGTTCTCTAAAACGTACCTTCTTTTTTCTACGGATTTCGGCCAAAAAATCGTTAGTTAAGGTATAATTGATAGCATCGTTGCTGGTGTATATTTCTTGATTTTCAGCACCATATATGGCCAAATTTTCATTGAAAAATACATCTTGGTTGTTGTTGTCAATTTTTTTGAGCAAGACCGAATCCACTTCCTCTATGGTCAATAATAGATTGGCGGTAGTATTGGCTTTTTTTTCCAACCGATCATAAAAGTCCTCTTCCACGTAATCGAGCCGTAGGTAATAAATAGCCGTAAAGCTCAAAAGAAAAATACCTGAAACTAAAAGAGTAAACTGAAGCGTAAGGCGAGTTCGGATATTCATAGAGGCTCAAGTTTGAGTACATAGCCAACTCCATAAACCGTATGAATAAGTTTTTGTGAAAAATCCTTGTCAATTTTTTTACGCAGAAGCGTGATATAAACCTCAATGACGTTGGTGCCGGTGTCAAACCGAACGTCCCAGATTTTTTCGGCTATATCTACTTTGGTTATGACTCGTTCGCGGTTGCGGAGCAGATATTCAAGCAATGCAAACTCTTTGGCCGTCAGTTCGATACGTTTATCGGCTCGTTTTGCTTGGCGAGTATCGAGGTTCAACTCCAAATCAGCATAGCGCAATAGCTGCGGAGGGGTGATGTTAATATTTTGGGGACTTCGGTTGAGCAATGCCCTGACACGCGCCAAAAGTTCGAGAAAATCGAAGGGTTTGACCAAATAATCGTCAGCACCGGCATCAAAACCAGCCAATTTTTCTTGGATAGACCCCAATGCCGTAAGCATCAACACCGGAGTACGCACTCCTGCCTCTCGCAATACCTTGCAAAACTGAACACCATTCATTCCCGGTACGATGATGTCAGTTACGATGAGGTCGTAAGGGGTCTGTTCGCTCATGCGTTTGCCTGTATTTCCATCATAGCATATATCTACCTCAAATCCACTTTCTTCCAAGCCTTTACGGATAGATTGGACCGTTTTGATGTCGTCTTCTATGAGCAATATTTTCATAATAGGCTAATGTAGCTAAATTTAGTACATGGTAGTTGTGTGCTTAAAATCATCAATAATCCTCTAACAGAAAATATAAATTTTCTTGACTAACGGTACGATAAAACCATTCAACGTATTCTTGAAATAAGAGCAAAAAATCTTTTGTCCGAATACCAACTCGCAAACTTATTGCTCAATGATTAAGAAGAAATTAAACGAAACTTAAAAAAGGGTAAAACAATGGCCGAAGCTAAACTATACTTAAACCTCATAAGTTTGCGAATAACTAACAAAATAACCCATTGATTAATTGCATGAAACATATTAGGGTTTTTCGCAAGCCAAATTTGAACGAGTATAATGACGGTGTACAAGGTCGGCAGTTGGGTCAATACGCCCCATGCGAATCCCCCGATTGGTGCCGTCATAAAGGCTCATCAATGCTGCTGGCATGGTTTCGATGCCTTCGCTGATATCTTCCAGTGGTCGAAATACCCCTGCTTTAAGCCAATCGGCTATTTGGCGTTCATATTGACCAAATTTGGAAATGTAGTTGTAGATAAAGAAACCTTCCATTTTGGCATCTTGAAGCCCGATTCGATATACGTTCCGATGGCGATGATACTGCTCAATCGGCAGCAAATATTCCGAAATGCGTCCACAGATGATGATACGCGCTTTGCGGGCTATACGCCCCAACACTTCGTCGAGGAGTTGGCCGCCTACATTGTCAAAAAATACATCAATGCCTGCTGGAAAATACTCGTCCAACTTAGCATAAACATCTTCATTTTTATAGTCAATGGCCACATCGTAGCCGAGACGTTCGGTGAGCAGGCGGCATTTGTCGGCTCCCCCTGCGATACCCACCACAAATTTCGCCCCTATGGCTTTGGCCATAAAACCTACTTGGCTGCCTACGCCTCCGGCAGCCCCTGATACAAGCACATTATCGCTGGGTTTGAGCAATCCAATCTCTTGTAAACCTATCAATGCCGTAAAACCACTCATCGCCAACGAACTGATACCATACGACCAGGGAAGTTCGGGGTAGCCCATGCGATGAATCATAAAGTAGGGGTCGTCTTCGATGACTGCATACTCACGCCAGCCCAATTTGGCTTGTAGCAAATCACCGACTTTGTAATTAGGATTTTTACTTTCTATGACCAGCCCTACCCCTCGACCTATCATCACATCACCTATTTGCATGGGGCGTTCAAAGGTCGTTTCGTTACGCATGTAGCGCATCATCACAGGAGCCACTCCCAAGTATTGCGTTTTGAGCAAAACTTGCCCCTCGGAGATGATAGGAACAGGAACTTCTTGCAGCGCGAAATTGTCGGCCACAACTCGCTCTTGTGGGCGACTGGCCAATACCCACTGGCGCATCAACTTGGGAATATTCATATAGACGCTAAGTTGTTTTTGGGGCAATCACTGAAAATTTAAAAATGAGCCATACATCAGATACTTTTTCACTAAAGGAGGTACATTCAAGGTTTTCCTATAATTTTGTCGCTCAAATCTGTTAAACCAAATTAGTAACAAACGAAGGGTATGGAATTGTTGAAAGAAGTAGCCAATTTTTCTGGTAAAAGTGGATTATATCGTATTTTGAAACCCGGCCGTGGAGGGGTAATCGTCGAAAGTTTGGACAGCAAACGCGAAAAAATGATGATGGGTACGACAGCGCGCGTATCTGTATTGAAAGATATTTCGATTTTTATGGCCGATGGCAAGAAAGCCACCCCACTGGGAGATGTTTTCATGTCAATCTATGCTAAGTACGAAGGCAAGGAACTGGATGGCAAAGCCATGTCTGACTATGAATTGACTGACTTTATGGCTGAGGTTCTCCCAGGCTACGATACCGAAAAAGTGTATTTGTCAGACATCCGAAAAATCATCAACTGGTATAATATTCTACTTGCTCATTTGCCAGAAGTGTTTGTATCTACTACCGAGTCTGCCGAAGAAAGCAAATAAATCTCTCAACAAAAACATCTGAAAAGCCGTGTCTTTGTATCACGGCTTTTCGTTTTTAGAGGTATGAAGTGGCTTCAGATTCTTCAAAATATGGGTATTCGTTATGTAGCCTTTCGACTCAAATACGAAGGACTTCGGCGGTCTGGTTGGCTCAAAAAAACATACCCTGTCAGTCCCCCATGGCGTACTTGGGTTACACTTTCCGAATGGAAAAAATCTGCTACCCCCTTTTTTTTTGAAAGTCGGGAAGCCTTGGCCAATGCTCAATCTTTTGTTTTATCTGATGCTGAAAAGACTGATTTGAAAGTCAAAATAGAACACTATCGGCGGGGCGAGATTCTGTTTTTCAATTCAGAATATTACAAAGTAAATGATTGGCTCACCAATCCTGCCAATCAGTACCGATACGACGCTCACCAGCACTGGAGTCAAATTGCCGACTTTTCGCCCGCTGCCGGAGATATTAAGTATGTATGGGAAAAATCGCGTTTTAGTTTTTTATACACCCTCATTCGCTACGATTTTCATACAAAAAATGACTTATCTGAAATCGTTTTTTCGGAAATCGAAAGCTGGATTGAAGCCAATCCTATCAACTGCGGCCCCAACTGGCGGTGTAGCCAAGAGATTTCACTTAGGGTATTGAATTGGACATTTGCTTTGTTTTACTACAAAAATGCTCCCGCACTGACCGATGCACGCTTTGCCAAAATCATACATTCTATTTACTGGCAGATGCGCCATGTCGAATCGAATATTGACTTCTCGCGCATTGCTGTTCGCAACAACCACGCCATCACCGAAACCCTCACATTGTATCTTGCTGGGTTACTTTTTCCTTTTTTCGACGAATCGGCGCGTTGGAAAAAAAACGGTAAACGTTGGTTTGAAGAAGAAATCGCTTACCAGATTTATGAAGATGGTACGTTTTTGCAATTTTCGATGAATTACCACCGTGTGGTGGTTCAACTCTTGACTTGGGGGATTCGGTTGGCGCATCTCCACAGAGAGCAATTTGAGGCGGGAGTGTATAACCGCGCTCGAAAAACACTTGAATTTCTTCGCGCTTGCCAAAACCCTCATACAGGCTGGCTGCCCAATTATGGCAACAACGACGGAGCTTTGTTTTTCCCACTTTCCTGCGCACATTTCCGCGACTATCGCCCGCAGTTGGAAGCACTGGAAGCAGTACTCAATAGCTCAAAAGGAAAAAATACCCCTCAAAAAGTAGTGGGAGAGGATAGCTTTTGGTATGGCTTGGCCTACAAATTCCCTCAGAATGATTTAATGATTCAATCAATCATTCATTCACCCATTCACTCATTCAAAGATTCGGGTTATTATCTCTTTCGCGACACCGACGACAGCCTTACGTTTCTTCGTTGTGGGAGTTATCGGCATCGGCCTTTCCAAGCCGACAATCTTCACCTTGATTTGTGGGTAGGGAGCGAAAATATCCTACGCGATGCCGGCTCCTATCTCTACAACACCGACGAAAAATGGCTACGGTATTTTGCAGGTACGGCATCTCACAATACCGTCATGCTCGACCATCACGACCAAATGCAAAAGGGACCTCGTTTTATATGGTACGATTGGGTCAAAAAAGCCCTCGGGCATTGGCAAGAAACCGAAACAGCTTGGATTTTTGAGGGGGAAATAAGGGCATTTCAACACTTAGGGCGCAATATCAAACACCGACGGCGAGTTACCAAAACAAAAAACCAAGTACATTGGATCGTAGAAGATTGGCTCGAAAATACCCCCAATGACCTTCAAATGCACCAAATCTGGCACCCGTCGGATTATTTCATCAATCATTTCTCACTACGGGCTTTTCTTGAAAACAATATAGAACTGACCGTAGCCGAAACAGAAGGTTGGTATTCGAGTTTATATGGAAAGAAAGAACCAACCCCCCGACTCATCTTCAGTACAACGCAGCGGTACATCAAAACCCAAATTTTTGCTCTACCTTTGCAAAAAAATCACTAAAAACTCAATTTGCTTTAACATCATTCACTCACTCACTCATTTTTTTAAATGGAATTATATCTTGATTCAGCCGATTTTAAAGAAATCAAAACAGCCTTTGAACTGGGCTTTCTGACGGGCCTCACCACTACCCCAACTTTCATGCACCGCGAAGGCGTAACAGACCTCGATGGCATGATTGTCGAACTCTCTAAAATTGTACCTATCCTCCAAATCGAAGCATTGGGCGATACCGCCGAAGCCATTGTAGCCGATGCTGAGCGCCAACTTGCCTTGGGGCTTGATCACACCAAAACTGTTTTCAAAATCCCCGTTTCGCTCGAAGGTGTTCGCGCTTGCAAAATACTCCGCGACCGTGGCTTGATGGTCAATGTCCACTTGGTTTATACCATTCAACAAGCCTATATGGCCATGTGTGCAGGAGCAAGTTATATTTGTGTACTGGCAGGGCGTATGCAAGACCAAGGCTATGATGCCATCAAACTTATCGGCGAATGTGTCGAAATGGTCAATTATTATGAGTCGGATTCCAAAATCATGTTTTCGTCGGTGCGCAATACCGAACACGTTCGCAACGCCCTCGATTTGGGTTGTCATACCATCACGATTCCTTGGAAAATCTTGAAAGTATTGACCGAAAACAACTTCACGGCCATTGGTACACAACAATTTGTAGAACATACTCGACTCATTACGGTTACAGTGCGAGAAGCCATCAATGGCATCAATCCTTTAGTAGCTGCCGACACCACCTTGGCAGATGCCATCGTCAAAATGACCGAATATGGCTTTGGCTGTGTGGTAGTTACCAATCCCGACGGTAGCGTCAAAGGCGTATTTACAGATGGCGACCTACGCCGCAAACTTACTTCGGAAGGGCGCGATATTTTGTCCAAAAAAATAGGCGATTTCGACTACAAAATGCCTGTAAGCATAGAAGCCGATGCCCTTTTGGACGCTGCCGCAGCTTTATTCAAAAAAACCAACGTGGACACGATTCTGGTTACGGATGGCGGCAAGCCCGTGGGTATGCTCGATATTCAAGATTTGAAATAAAGATTGGCAAAAAAATTGCTCAAAATGTCTCAACTCCTCCCCGTCATGGAAGCCTTCTACACCCTTCAGGGAGAAGGCTTCCACAATGGCAAAGCCGCCTACTTTATTCGCTTAGGCGGCTGCGATGTGGGCTGTGTGTGGTGTGACGTGAAGGAATCGTGGGAAGCAGAAGCTCACCCGCTACAATCTGTTCAACAGATTGTAGCGGAGGCCTCAAGGTATCCCGCTCGTATGGCAGTCGTTACGGGAGGCGAGCCGCTGATGTATCATTTGGACGAACTGACCGAGGCATTGCAGAAGGCAGGTTTTCAGCGTAATATCGAAACATCAGGGGCATATCCCCTCACAGGAAAATGGGACTGGGTATGTTTTTCGCCCAAAAAATTCAAAACCCCTCACCAAAGTATCTATGCCGCTGCCCACGAACTCAAGGTGATTGTCTATCATCAATCAGACTTCAAATTTGCCGAAGTACACGCAGCCAAAGTATCCGATGACTGTGTTTTGCTCCTCCAGCCCGAATGGAGCCGCATACAAGAAATGACACCACTTATCGTTGATTATATCAAAAAGTATCCTCGATGGCGCATTTCGCTGCAAACCCACAAGTACATGAATATCCCCTAAAGGTCTTTGCCCCAAAACAGAGGCTAAGCACTTCGTATAGCCGATTTTTTTTGAGCAAAAGTCGCTTTCTATTGCCTATTCTTTTGTTGTATTTATGGCTTCAACCGCTCTCTTACCTTTTAGGTCAAACCCATCAGAACGTAGGCAATACCCCCAAAAAAGCGGTGGAAGCATTAGAAAAAAGTACAAAATTTTATCAAGAACGTAATTTTGAAAAAGCGAGTTTGTGGGCTGACGAGGCTTTGAAACAAGACAGCCTCTATGCCGAAGCACACTTACGCAAAGCCCAACTTTACGAAGTTTTTACCCAATCCGATTTAGCTCTTCGAGCCTATCGAAGGGCTGTTATGCTCAAGCCAAAGGAAGCTACATTTGCATTTGCATATCAAAAACTCATAGACTATCATTTGAAAAGGGGCGATTATACGCAAGCAAAATACGACTTGGAGCAGTACCTTACCTTACTCAAGCCCGGTTCAGTTGCTCACAAGCGCGCTGCCTTGCAGCTACAAACGTGCCTTTACGGCGAAGAAGCCATCAAAAATCCATTGGTCATCGAACCCGAAGAACTTTCCGATACCATCAACCGGTTTTTCTTACAGTATTTTCCAAGCCTTACTGCCGATACCGAAACGCTGGTATTTACTGCCCTAAAACCCGAAAACGACGAAGACATCTTCATCACTACCTTCAAAGAAGGACAATGGAGCAGTCCTGTTTCTATTTCAGACAAAATCAATACCAACGAAAACGAAGGTACGGCCGCCATTTCTGCCGACGGTCGTACCTTGGTGTTTACAGCCTGCAATCGTCGCGATGGTTACGGCAGTTGTGATTTGTACATCAGTCGAAAAATAGGAGACGAATGGCAACGCCCGCAAAACTTAGGTATCAATATCAACTCGCCTTATTGGGAGTCCCAACCTACCCTTTCGTCGGATGGCCGCACTATTTATTTTGTTTCGGACCGAAAAGGAGGAGTCGGAGGAAGAGATTTGTGGTCAAGTACCCTTCTACCAAACGGCCAATGGACTCCTGCCCAAAATGCAGGTAATATCCTCAATACACCCTCCGACGAAGCCTCCCCTTTTTTACACGCCAACGGACATACGCTGTTTTTTGCGTCCGAAGGCCATCAAGGATTGGGAGGATATGATTTGTTTTTTAGTGATAGTACGTATCTGGGGTGGCAAAAACCACGCAACTTAGGCTATCCTATCAATACTGCCGCCAACGAAGTGGCACTCACCATCACCGCCGATGGCCTGTATGGCTACTATTCATTAGACAAAAAACTGCCCGATAATCAGCGTATTTCTCGATTGTATAGGTTCTTGTTGCCAGAAACATTGAAACAACAATTCGAACCGGCACATTATCTTAAAGGTTTTATCAAAGATGCCCTGACCCAAAAACCAATCAAAGCAGACATCGAGTTGATAGATTTGAGTACCAACAAAACCCTGCAACGCCTCTCGTCTGACCCCACCACAGGCGAATACCTCACTACGCTCCCCAATGGTGTCGAATGGGGGCTGTACGTAACAGCCGCCGGGTATTTTTACAAAAGTTATACATTCGACTATACCCAATACAAGGGTAAAACCATAGGCTATCGTCGGGATATTGAACTCGACCCTATCAAAGCCAATTCATTCGGAGTCTTAAACAATATTTATTTTGAAACAGGTAAAGCTGACTTGCAAGAAAAGTCGAGATCCGAACTCAACAAATTGATTCAAATACTCAAACAGCAGCCCACGCTTCGTATCCAAATCATAGGCCATACAGATGATGTAGGCGATGCCAAGCAAAATCAAGTACTATCGCATCGCCGCGCTCAAAGCGTAAAAGATTATTTGGTCAAAGAAGGTATCAACCCCGAGCGATTAAAGGCATTGGGCATGGGCAAATCAAAGCCCATCGTTCCCAATACCACCGAAGAAAACCGACAACTCAACCGCCGAATCGAGTGGAGTATATGGTAAATATCACCGTACTAACCTTTTCTTATCCTTTGGCAAAGCTGTTTTTTTGCGTACTTTTGCACCCTCATTTGCAGCGTTTTGCACATAATCAATGAACGATTTTGATACTTGAAATGTAAATCTTAATAGAGTAAAAGAGGTAAGTAGGATATTTCAAGAATCAAAAGATAAATTTTAAAAAATGACTTCTGAAAAAGTAACTTGTTTAATCATCGGTTCCGGCCCAGCAGGATATACGGCTGCCATTTATGCTTCTCGCGCTGGTTTAAATCCTGTACTATATACCGGCAGTCAGCCGGGAGGTCAGCTCACTATCACTACTGAAGTAGAAAATTACCCCGGTTATGCCGATGGAGTTCAAGGCCCTCAAATGATGATGGACTTCGAAGCCCAAGCGCGTCGTTTCGGTACAGATATACGTTATGGACTTGCTACTAAAGTAGATTTTTCTGACCCGACACTTCATAAAGTATGGATTGACGACCAGCATGTCATCGAAAGCCCCGCTGTCATCATTGCCACAGGAGCGTCAGCCAAATGGCTGGGGTTAGCCTCAGAACAACGCCTCAATGGACGTGGAGTTTCAGCCTGCGCCGTATGTGATGGCTTTTTCTTTAGAAATCAAGAAGTAGCCATTGTAGGCGGAGGAGATACCGCCTGCGAAGAAGCCAGCTATTTGTCCAAACTTTGCAAAAAAGTGTATATGTTGGTACGGCGTGACGAATTACGAGCCTCACAGATTATGCAAAATCGTGTAAAATCTTTGCCTAATATCGAAATTCTTTGGAATACTCAAACCGAAGAAATACTGGGAGAAGAAGGAGTTACAGGTGTTAAAATTAAAAATATAAAAACACAAGAAACAACTACCCTTGACGTAACGGGCTTTTTTGTGGCCATCGGCCATCAGCCCAATACCCAAATTTTCAAAGAATTTATAGAAATGGATGCCGCAGGATACATACAAACGGTCAAAGGTTCTACCAAAACCAATATACCGGGGGTGTTTGCGTGCGGCGATGCCCAAGATAATGTATATCGTCAGGCCGTTACGGCAGCAGGTACAGGCTGTATGGCAGCTTTAGATGCCGAACGTTACTTGGCAGAAAACGGCTTACACTAATATGTTTCACTCCCTTTGATTGAGTGAGCATAGATGAGTTCTCCTCACTCAACCAAAGGCCAAAACCAGCAAGTAATGAAAGCCAAATTACTTCCCATTTATTGCCTTCTCATACTTTCAGCTTTACTTTCGGTAGAGGCAGCTGCTCAAGAGCGGGGGTTATTCAAAAACAATCCCAAAATCAAGGCTAACAAAAACCCCGAACCTACTGCGCCAGTCGTCAAACCACAGCAAGATGAATTTGAAGAATACCAGCCGACCCATTCCCAAACACGCTTTTCAAGCCAGTTTGAGCCAGTCAAAGAATTTAATCCAACCATAGCCGACGACACCACAGGCACTCTCGACGAAGGAGAGATAAGTGTTGCCGAAGTGATAGATTCGATACAAGTAGGAGAAGATTGGGTAAAAGTAGCCGATTACTATGTGATATGGGACTCCAGAAATATCAATCCCTACCACATGAATCCCTTGGATTTTGAAGACAACATCAATTTGCGTCTTTATGACCCAGGTAAAGGGCGTTTTTGGAATCTGCCCACTTCTGTAACAAAAGTTACTTCGCAATTTGGGCCGAGATGGGGACGTTGGCACTCTGGCATAGACTTAGATTGTGAAACAGGCGACCCTATTTACAGCACCTACGACGGTATCGTGAGAGTAGTAGCCTACGACGGCAGTGGATATGGACGATTTGTATTAGTACGTCATTACAATGGCCTCGAAACACTTTACGGACACCTTTCCAAAACGACTGTCGAGACTGGCCAACTCGTCAAAGCGGGCGATATGCTCGGCTTGGGTGGAAATACAGGTCGAAGCTATGGCGACCACTTACACTACGAAAACCGCTACGAAGGCAATCCATTTAGTCCTGCTTGGATATGGGATTTCCCCGGCCAAACCATCAGAGATGAAAACTTTCTTCTCACATCTCGTGTATGGGACTATCTTCGAGGAGGACGGGCTATTGATAACGAGTTTGATATTAATAAAGTAACCGTAAAACGGACTGTTTTGCATAAGGTAAGACGTGGAGAAACGCTTGATTCCATTGCCAATCGCTATGGTCTAACAACCACCGAACTCGCACAAAAAAACCATCTTCGTCTAAGTGCAAGACTCAAAATAGGGCAACGACTCAAAGTAAAGTAAAAATCACTATGAAATTGGATATACTGGCCATAGCAGCCCATCCAGACGATATTGAGCTGGGCTGTGGAGGCACTCTATTGGCGGCTGTTGCTCAAGGCAAAAAAGTAGGAATCTTAGACCTCACTCGTGGCGAATTGGGTACACGTGGTACACCAGAAATAAGGTGGCAAGAATCATTGGAAGCTGCCAAAATCTTGGGAGTCAGCATAAGAGAAAATGTAGGACTGCCAGATGGTTTCTTTCAAAATAACCCAGAACATCAACTTTCTTTGATTCCCTATATTAGAAAATACCAACCAACTATTGTATTAGCCAACGCCCCCTCTGATCGGCATCCCGATCATGGCAGAGCAAGCCAACTCATTGAAGACGCTTGTTTTTTGTCAGGACTACATCGAATAGAAACTTTCGATACCCCAAAAAAAACACAAGTTCCTTGGCGACCTCAATACATTTATCACTTTATTCAGGACAGATACCTTCATCCTCATTTTGTAGTAGATATT
>JBKBKL010000003.1:50016-79292 GCA_046294665.1 Runella sp. | reverse complement strand
GGCATCTTCCAAACAGATGCAGGGGATAGCTGCCGCCTCGCCACTGGCACTGTCATATTCGGTAGTGGGGCGATTGGCCGAAGCATTGCGTTTTCGTACGGTGTCGTACGAAGATGCTTCTTTGACTGACAGTACTCAGTTTCAAAAATTCATTGAGTTTGTGGCCCGTGCTTATCCTTTGGTACATAGCCGTTTGGTGTTAGAAAAAATCAATAGCTACGGCTTACTGTACGAATGGCGCGGCACCAACTCATCGCTCAAACCTGCCCTTTTGATGGGGCATTATGATGTAGTACCCGTAGTGCAAGGTACCGAAAAAATGTGGAAATACCCACCTTTTGGCGGACAAATCGCCGACGGCTTTTTGTACGGACGCGGTACCCTTGATGATAAAGTAACGGTCATAGGTTTGCTGGAAGCCATAGAATATTTGCTACGTAAAAACTACCAACCCGAGCGCACGTTTTATTTGGCATTTGGCCAAGATGAAGAGGTATCGGGCCAATACGGTGGGGCAGCTATCGCACAGTTTTTGGAAAAGAAAAAAATAGCCTTAGAATATGTCATAGACGAAGGGGGAGTCATCAAAACCGATGGAGTATCGGGTGTCGAAAAGCCGATTGCCCTCATCGGTGTAGCTGAGAAAGGCTTCACCACCCTCCAGCTCACTTGCTTGGGAGAAGGAGGGCACTCCTCGATGCCTCCCGCCCAGACCAGTATCGGTATGCTGGCCGAAGCCATAGACAAACTTCAAAAAAAGCCTTTTCCAGCGCGGCTTGGTGGTGGGGCAGCGTATCTACAAGATTATCTCGCTCCCGAAATGCCCTTTGGTACACGATTGGCCATGACCAACCGCTGGCTCATGGAACCTATCATCATCAATATTTTGGCCAAAACCAACGCCGGCAATGCCATGGTACGTACCAGTATTGCGCCCACTATCATACAGGCAGGAGTCAAAGACAATGTACTACCCGTAGAAGCCATGGCCAAAATCAACTTCCGAATCCTCCCCGGCGACTCGGTGCAGGGAGTACTCAATTATGTCAAGAAAGTGATTGATAATGAAAAAGTTACGGTAGAATCTATGGGCAGATTCAATACCGAGCCGTCGTTTGTTTCTGATACGGCATCACTGGGTTTTCGGGTGCTGCATCGTACTATCAAAAGTTGTTTTCCGGAGGCTATCGTAGCTCCTTATTTGGTAGTAGGTGCTACTGACTCACGCTATTTTAGGCGTGTGAGTTCAAATATTTATCGTTTTATGCCTGTGTTGATGAACGAAGACGACCTCAAACGCCCCCATGGTACCAACGAGCGCATTGCTACTGAAGACTTCAAAAATGTAGTGCGTTTTTATGTAAATCTGATTCAAAATACACATTGAAGACTCACGGGGTCAGTAGACTTGGGCATTGCCGATGTGTAGGCCATTGGCTATGAGGGCGCGGGCTATAAAGAGGGGCGAGCCGTCGGCCTCGTTGCCAGCCAAAATAGCATTGGGAGGTACAGTATCTCCTTGGCGTACTTTTACCCAATACCCTCTACCTGTATAAACACTAAAACTACTAAGCAAAAGCGTATGGCCCTCATACGAAAAAGCAGCAGTAGGCGAGTTGTCCCAAGTTTTGCCAATGACTACCCCACCTTTGTAGGCAGTCCGAGCAATGTAGAGAGGGCGGCCGTCTGCTTCATAGCCAACTTTGAGCGCATTGGGAGGGAAGTTACCATTGTTGATTTTTGCCCAAAGCTGGGTGCTGGTAGATGAGGCTACCTGTCCATTGCTCAAATCATCGCCCCCTGTTTTGAGGGCGATGAGCAAGCAGGCCTGCCCCATACGCTGTGCTTGAGTATTGTCGAATAAGCCAATACTCAAAGCACTCAGAGCCAATATAATCATAAAGCGAAGCATAGGAGTAAGGGAGGGGTGAAAGGAGTGAAATATTATTGCTGGCAGCCCACACGGATAGCTCTTGTAGTAGCAGTAGCATTATTGGATAGTAGTAATACCCACTATTGGGGTTTGAGTTGAGAGAAATTTCAAATACTTAGTCGTTAATGACAAATCAAATTCAACGAGAAAAACAGATTCACCAAAAAAATCATAAAAAAAGCCACTCTTTGGTGAGAGTGGCTTGGAGAGGTGCGGACAGAACGACTTATTTCTTCTTCGACTTCCTGATTTTCTTGAGGGGATTTTCGAGCAAGTTGTTTTCCTTCAATGTTTCGACGGTTTCTTGGAAGGCTTTGGCAGAGGTCTTGCGTACTACTTTATGATTTTCGGATACGACCTTGGCAGTTTCTTCAAATATTTCTTTGCCGAGTTCTACGACTTTCTTGCCGGCCTCTTTATAAATCCCCGCCAATGCTTGCGTAGTTTCGATAGACGATTCTATGATTTTTTTGCCGGACTTTGTTACGATTTTACGTGTGTTTTTGCCTGCTTCGATGCCCTTTTGCAGAGGCGTTTTTTCGGCCTTTTTGGTAGTAGCTTCGACGGTAGCTTCTGCGATGCTCTCGGCTTGGGCAGTTATTTCTTCTACTACTTCTTTCACTACGGTTTTGGTTTTTCTACCTCTTTTGGGAGCAGCGGGGGCAGGTGCATCTGCTTTTGTTTTTTTGGTAGCCCGTGGTTTTGCTGTTTTTTTGGCAGGCTTGGCAGTAGTAGTTTCGGTGGCTTCTACGGTAGGCGTTGTTTCTTCGGTATTGTCGAGTTGATTTTCCATTTTTTGAGATGTTTTGAAGTACGACACAAAGTAAAACTACCAAAGTTACAGCAGGGTTACAAAAATACCACAAAAAACCTCAACCCCTGACCCCTTCTCCTTTGGAAGGAGAAGGGTGCCCGATAGGGCGGGTTGAGGTTATGGCATGGTATCACTGCGTAGGAACTCGATGCTGTTGGCGGTAAGGCCGTTTTCGGGGGCAGGGAGGCGGAAGGTACTCACCTTGCTGGCTACGCCATCGTTATCTTGAATATCAGTTTAATACCTAATTTTTTCATCCTTGTCTTCGTGTCATAAAGATAAGTTTTAAGCTCCGAACGCCCCTCAAAACGACCTGTTTGGATATGCTCAAGTACTGTCAAGAAGGCACCGGAATAGGCACTTTCGGCATCTTCATAAGAGATTTTGTGCTTGAACTGCGCCTCTCGCACCAAGTAATGATACTTTTCGTAGAGTTTGTTTTCATAAAGGCGACGCTGCGTTCCACCTGCTCGTATCATCTGCAAGGCTTCGGCATCGTCTAATTTTCGTCGAGAGAATAGCATTATGGAGGAGGAGGAGTATAACGAGTAGCAAAATGACAAAACTTGTTAAAGAAAACCAATCAAAACTTGTTTTTTTTACGAAAAATCGTTGATTTGCAAACTCATCTATTTTTTACCCTTAACCAACTATTCTTATGGAAAACAGTTTCTCTTTGGTAGGACCTCCTACCAACTACGCCAGTTTTGGCCGCCGACTAGTAGCAATCATCATTGATGGTCTTATTTTGGGGATAGCCCAGACGATTGTACTTGTTCCGATTTTAGGGGCTATTGGCTTGGGGGCTGCAGCCAATGCCGAAGCACTCGAAAGTATGGACGAATCGCAAGCCATAGGATTGGCTTCGGGCATCATGGGAGCAGGCTTGACCATTCAAGTAGTGAGTTGGGTCGTAGGTGGTCTGTATTTTGTACTGATGGAATCCTCGTCTAAACAAGCTACACTCGGCAAAATGGCCATGGGCATCAAAGTAACCGACCTCAATGGCAACCGTATCAACACCACCACAGCGGTCATTCGGTACGTGGGGCGCATTGTATCGGGTATTATTTTGTTGATAGGCTACATCATGGCGGCTTTTACCGACAAAAAACAAGCCCTACACGATATGATGGCCAGTACACTGGTACTCAAGCCCTGACGGTAGGTAGTAATGTAGTATTGAAAGATTAGAAAAAAAATGGTAAGAAAGGCGGCCTACACCGCCTTTTGCTTTTAATAGAGCCTCTTGTGGTTAAATTTGGAGGCTAAAAGAATAAAAGCATTGAACAACCCCAAGACCCAAGACTCAAGACTCAAGACTCCCCATGACGTTCATAGATCTCCGTTCTGATACCGTAACCAAACCCACCCGCCCGATGCTCGAAGCCATGTTTTCGGCAAAGGTAGGCGACGATGTTTTTGGCGATGACCCTACCGTCAATGCCCTCGAAGTCAAAGCTGCTGAGATGTTTGGTATGGAAGCCGCGCTTTTTTGTACGTCGGGTACACTCACCAATCAACTGGCTATCAGAGTACATACACAGCCCGGCAGCGAAGTAATCTGCGATAAGTACTCCCATATCTACCTGTACGAAGGGGGCGGAGTAGCCCTCAACGCCCTCAGCTCCGTCAAACTCTTGGACGGCCACCGAGGGCGCATCACCGCTGCACAAGTACTGGAAGCTATCAACAACCCCGATGATGTCCATGCGCCCATAAGCCGATTGGTATCGCTCGAAAACACCATGAACAAAGGCGGAGGAGCCTACTATGATTGGAGCGACATCGAAGCAATAAAGAAAGTATGTATTGAAAAAAGTTTGGCGTTGCATTTAGACGGAGCGAGGCTGTTCAATGCCTTAGTCGAAACCGGCGAAAGTCCACAGCAGTATGGGCAGGTGTTTGATAGCATCAGTATCTGTTTGTCGAAGGGGCTGGGCTGTCCGGTCGGGTCTTTATTGTTGGGAAGTAAGGCGTTTGTCAAACAAGCCCGACGCTTTCGAAAAGTGATGGGTGGAGGCTGGCGGCAAGCAGGCTATTTGGCAGCCGCAGGTATTTATGCTTTAGACCACCACATTGCCCGCCTCAAAGACGATCACTCTCGCGCCAATGCCATAGGAGAAATACTAAAATCACGCCCCGAAGTTGAGGAAATTTATCCGATTGATACCAATATTGTCATCTTTCGTTTGTCCGATTCCATTACGGCAGTAGATTATGTGAAGCATTTGGCTGCCGAAAACATCGGTGCTGTTACTTTCGGCAAGCATTTGGTACGCTTTGTTACACATTTGGATTTTGATGATGACCAGCTCGAAGAATTGGGCAGGAGGCTACAAAAAGTTATCTAACGGCTCAAAAACACGTATTTCTACGCTATAAATGTCGGCAAAAAGTTGGCACTTTTGTTGCTGTAAATTTCTCTAAAAGCATTACAACTTTTCTATCATTTTTGCGTATATAAAATTAATCATAAGTTCAACATTTAAAATAGGTCTAACGCCATGAAGAAAGTCCTCAAACTATTGTCGGTAGCGTTGGCGGTGGGAGCAGCCGTCTATACCTACAAAAAAATCAAAACCCAAAAGGCGTAGAAAAACTTTGACAAAGTCTTGAGGACTTTGCCAAAGTGAAATCAAAAACCTCGCTGTGGGTACTTCTTGTCCAATAGCTGCTTGATTTGGTCGTAGCCAAACGAGCAGCTATTTGTTTTGGTAGATTGGGCGAAAATATTGGCCGCCAACACAAAGAACCGCTCTGCTTCCAGATGCTCGCCCGCTTGGCTGCGTATCTCGCCGAGCAGAAAATAACTATAACCTGCTTCAATGCTTTTGCTCAAGCCCGACTTATTCCAATTGTCTAAGGCCCTAAACAAATCGGCTTCGGCACGTACATAGTAGCTGTTCCCTTGATGATACAGTGCCGTCCCACGCAAATAGTAATACGCTGCCATGAGGGCTTTGAAAGAACCATGACTGGCAAAAACCGTTTGACATTCGCTCCGTAGCTGTGCCAAAACCTCCCCGGCTTCTGTATAATTTTTGTTACGCATCTTGACGCAAGCAGTACATTTCAACGCCCTGAAGATATGCAGTTCGCGGTCGCGAGGGGGGCATTCGGCTTCTTGAGCAAACGCATAAAATTCTTGTAGTTTTTGATCATCTATACAGCTACTGTAAGCGTAGTAGTCAAAAAAATAAGGATATAGTTGGGTAGTTTCGTAAGTATGGTGCTGCAAATTGGCTTGGATAGCTTCCCATACCTCGGCATTGAGCGACGCTGTTACTTCGGCTTGGTTGGTAGCCCAAGCGGCCTTCATAGCGTTGAGTTTGAGGTCCAGTGCGAGTTTGAGCATTTCCTCTTCGAGTGTGCGGGTGTTGAGGTATTGATTGATTTGTAGTGCCGTAGGCAATAGCTTACGTGTCAGGCCGATAGTAGAAAGTTGATTAGAGTCATAGGTAAACGAGGCGTTGAAGTATTTGATGAAAGCTGTCGTGAGTGTATCAGCAGGTTTTTGGCGAACCAGCCTTTCGAGTTGGTCCAGATGTTGCTGTTGGATTGTCTTCTGCCTTTTTTTCTCCCAACTATTGGAGGATTCATCAAGCAGCAAATGCTCCAAGCTGTCAATGTGCAGCAGCAAGGAGCGCGCTATCAACTCTGGGCTGTTGCCGAGTTGTTCTTGAAGTTTAAATTCTTCAAACGCTTTCTGTACTACTTTTCGACCTTCTTCGGCCAGTTGCATTTCGTCAGATAGGGCCGGTATGTACCCCATCCATTCTTTCAGATTTTCAAATTTACTAACCGATGCCCAAGAAAGGGTACTGCCTACGAGTCGGCAAAAGCGGTCGAGGGTGCTGTTTTGAAACCGGCAGTTCCAAGGGCTGTTGCGCATATCGCTGTACTGGCGAATAAAACTACTTACCCCTGCTTCATTGGTAGTGTTCTTTTTGGGTAGTGTAGTGGTAGCTTTACGTGGTGTGGAAGGAAAGGTAGCGGTTTCGAAATCACTGTTGAGCAAGCTGATTTGCTCCAAAAACCATTTTTCTTGGTCTTTGATACTGGGTGTGGTGTCGGGCTTCCCTCCTATGGCGATCCCCAACAATTCCGACAGCCCCCCTATATGATAAGGCGACTGCTTTTCGATTTGTGTACGCGGCATTTTGCATCTTGGTTAGGGTAAAACAAACCTTAAAATTTCGCGTTTGCTATGTACTGATACTTTCTAAGGGGTGTTATGGAAACGTAAAATTGCGGGCTTTATTTATAAAGTTCTAATCACAACTGTTTCATTTTTTTGGAGTCATACAACACCAACATTTCTTTCATTTTTTATGAAACATATCGTTTTTGTTTTCTTAGGTTAAGAAAGTTATTGTAGTGTCATTTGTATCTCATTGTCTGAAGTCAATCATTAAAAAACAAAACAAATCCCCATGAAAAAAAATCCAAAATCCATGCTTTTATTAGGTTGGGAAAAACAAAAAAATAAAAGTAGTATGGGCTTTCGTCCTTCGGCAGTAGAAATAGATACACCCTATGAGCCGATGCGTGTCGTAGCCAACCCCGATGCCATGCACCAGATGACTTTTGCCTCTACGGGTAGTGGCAAAGGCCGAAACGCCATCATTCCCAATTTGCTCACTTTTCCAGGGGCTGCTATTGTGATAGATCCCAAAGGCGAAAACTATAAAGTAACCGCCCGAGCGCGGCGTGCCATAGGGCAGCAGGTAGTATGCTTAGATCCTTTTCAATGTGTAGAATCACATTCCGATTCTTTCAACCCACTTGATTTACGGTTTTTGCCCAATGCCGATATTGAGTCTGATGCGCAGTCGCTGGCCGATATGATGGCCGCCGGTAATCGCTTTACGAAAGACCCTTTCTGGGACAACTCCGCCTGTGGACTCATGAGCGGGCTAATAGCCTTCATCTTGGCTTGTGAAGAAGATGCCAAAAAAAACCTCAATACCGTACGCGAAATCATCGCCTCCGACGATGCCGTCTATAACTTGGCCGTCAAGATGGATACTTTTGGCAAAAAGATGCCACGTATGGCTTATGAGGAGTTTTGTGCTTTTATGAATATGCCCGAGCGCGAAACCCGCCCGTCGGTCTTGGCTACCGCCAACAGCTACCTAAAACCTCTCATGGGTACACGAGTGAGTCGTACGCTCCAGAGTTCGTCGTTCGATTTGAACGATGTACGCCTCGGCAAACCCCTCACTATCTATTTGGTCATACCACCCGACAAACTCAATAGCCACGCAGGCTTACTGCGGCTTTGGGTGGGAGCATTGTTTTCGGCTATCATCAGTCGTACCGAGATTCCTCCCTTAAAAACACTCTTCGTGTTGGACGAAGCAGCACAGTTGGGCAATTTCCGCTTGCTCGAAACCATCATCACACTTTGCCGTGGATATGGAGTGGCCTGTTGGTCGTTTTGGCAGGATTTATCTCAACTCAAGACCAATTTTCCCAACTGGCAAACGCTGCTCAACAATTGCCATACATGGCAGTTTTTTGGAATCGGCAAGTTTCAAGTAGCCAAAGAACTGGCGGAGGTGATTGGCATACCACCACATACCTTGATGAACATGGCCGCCAACGAGCAGGTCATTGTATCAGATGGCAACAATACCCCCTATTTTTGCCAAAAATTAGACTATCTCTCTGATGCAGTGTTTCAAGGACATTACGACGAAAATCCGTTTTATAGAAACAACAACAGAGACCAGGCTGAGGGGTTTTCTGTACCTTTTTAAATCTATGCTGGAACTTACGAGCAGCTATTGAAGTTGAAAACATCAACATAACCTTAGTTGCGCCATGCTTCAGAATCATATCGTCAAACGCCTGTTTACCTATTTTGTACGAGGGCTTGTGCTGATAGCTCCTACCTATTTTACCTTTTTGATCATCAAAGAAAGTATCAGCTTTCTCGACAATATCCTACCCATTTATATCCATACTACGGGCAAAGAGTCGCTCTACCTTCCGGGGCTGGGGCTACTCATTATTTTATCAAGTATTATTTTGTTGGGTTTTATTTTCTCGCGTTTTGTACCGCAGTCGGTGTTTGCTTTTGGCGAGAGCTTGCTCAAAAAAATGCCTTTGGTGAGTCTTATTTATTATGCTATCAAAGATTTGATTACGGCTTTTGTTGGCGATAAGCGCAAGTTCAATCAGCCTGTACTGATAGACATCAATCCCCAAGCTAATATCAAAAAGCTGGGGTTTATCACACAAAACGATTTGATGAATTTCAACCTTGAAGGCCATGTAGCTGTTTACTGCCCTCACTCGTATGCTTTCTCTGGGGAGTTATTTTTGGTACCTACTACCCAAGTACACTTGATTGAGAATGTGTCGAGTACGGAGGTGATGAAAATGATTGTTTCGGGAGGGATTTCAATCAAATAATCATAAACCTCGAAGAATACGCTTACCCCATGAGCGGTTGTTAGGGTTGGGTTTCCATACTTCGGCCCAAGTCAAGGAGCGTTTTTTCTTAACAGCGCGTACTTTCAAAAAATACCCAGCCATCAGATACAAGAAAAATAGCCCCACCAGTATAAAGAGGGCTTGGGTATTGGTGATGTAGGGATACGTAATAAAATACCCAACCAAATTGAATATCGTAACACCCCAAAGCGTAGCTGATGTCTGAAAATGGCTAAGGCCATTGTCGAGTAAGATATGGTGCATGTGGTTGCGGTCGGCTTTGAAAGGCGAGCGTTTGTTGAGAATACGCACCAAAAATACTCTCAAAGTATCAAAAATAGGCACAATCAATAATACTACCGCCAGCACGGGGGCATTGAAATAGGCTTCAGAGTCATGCTGGTAGCTGACATTGAGTCGTATAAACTTGACGGCAAAAAAGGCAACCAAGAAGCCAATAATGAGCGAGCCTGTATCGCCCATGAAAATTTTGCTTGTTTTGGAAAAATTGAAACGTAAAAAACCAAGCAAAGCCCCAGACATCGAAAAAGCCATCGAAGCCATCGAATAGTGGCGCGTCAGCATAAACCAGCTACCAAAGCAAATACCCGCAATAAAAGCAATACCTCCCGCCAATCCATCTACGCCATCAATGAGATTGATAGCATTGGTAATAGCGATGAAAATAAAAATCGTGAAAGGAATACTGATGTAGTCGGGGATTTCGTACCAGCCAAAAATCCCAAAAAAATGATCAACCTTCAACCCTCCCAACAAAATAAGGGTAGATACAGCTAAGATCTGCAAAAGAAGTTTCTTGTTGGGATCGAGTACCATAATATCATCTTTCAAGCCCAAGAAAAACAAAATGGTAAGACCTACCACTGCAAGGCTTGTGAGGTAGGAGTCGCCTTGCTCGTGCGCGTGAGGCCAAATAAAATGCGCAATCAACAAAGAAGCATAGATAGCTACTCCCCCAAATTCAGGAGTTTCTACGTAATGTGCACTGCGAAAATTGAGTGGTTTTTTCAAATTCATCAGCGTACTTACCTTGATAATATAGGGAATTGACGTAATAGCCACAGTACAAGCCACCAAAAACGAAATAATGCATTGATATACTTCATGTTGAAGAATATTGTGGTAGTGTGTTCGGAGTACGTCTAAAAGTATCTCTGCATTCATAACAGTTTTCTTATGGCGTTGATATGGGACTTTGCGGATACAAAAATTATCAAAAATATATCCTTGCCAAAATTATTTATATCAAATTACCACTTAATTTATTTAGCGGTCAATTTTGGCCGATAAATAAATTGTGAAATCTTTCGAATGGGTTTGAGCCAAAGCGTAAACCAGTAAGGGCGAAGGCCATTCAATACCCAAGCCTGTCGGTCGCTTTGGTTGGCTTTGAGGCGATTGACCACGGTGCTATTGCTTACGCCACCCATACGCATTTTGGTAATGATAGCCGGCAAATAATTGAGTCTGATTTGATGTTTGTAAGCCATACGTAGCATCAGTTCATAATCTGCCGCACTCCCCAGGTCTGTTCGATAGCCTCCATACGCTTCATAGCATTTACGTTTTAAAAAGAACGTTGGATGGGGGGGCATCCAGCCGTATAAAAATCTACTTTTTGCGTAAGCACCCGATTTCCAATAGCGTTCTATTTTATTTGTATCATCGGCATTGACATAAATCAAATCTCCATAAACTGCATCGGCTTGGGAGTTTTGAAATATCTTAACGACTTTTTGGACGACATCGGGGCTATGATAAAAATCATCTGCATTGAGAATACCGATTACGTCGCCTGTGGCAAGTGCTATACCTTTGTTCATGGCATCATAAATCCCTGCATCTTTTTCTGAGATAAATACAGCAATTTTCGTGCCGTATTTTTTGACGATTTCTTCGGTATTGTCTTTCGATAGACCGTCTATAATGATATACTCGATATTGGGGTAGGTTTGCCCCAAGACCGATTCGATACAATCTTGTATGGTGCTGGCACCGTTATAAACTACCGTGATAATACTGACTTTCAATACTTTCCAATTAAAGTTACAATTTGCGTTCTCTTACCCATTGGGCCGGATTACCTTGATAAATACCATAAGGGGCTAAGTGTTTGGTAGCTACCGACCCCACCGCCAGCACTGCATGAGAGAAGCCTCTCACTCCCGGACACACTACCGACTTGGCACCTATCCAAACCCCTTCTTCAAGATGTATCTCGCCTACTTTCAAATCGAAGGTAGGTACGGTATAGTCGTGATTGCCTGTCAGGAGCATCGCCCCTTGCGATAGGCAAACATGGGAGGCCAAAGTTACCTGCGCCAAGTTGTCAATCCAAACGCCTTCGCCAATCCAAACGTAATCTCCGATATTCAGCAGCCAAGGATATTTGATATTGACGTTGGGTTTGATCATCACGCCTTTACCCACTTTTGCCCCAAAAAACCTTAAAACCCTGCATTTGAAACCAACAGGCACTAATGTAGGACGCACCAAAGCCCAACTCGCCACTATCCAGAGTATATTTTTCCAAAGCGGAGGCCGTTTGTACCAGCTATTGTCAAAGCGGGTGAGGTCGGTTTTGGAATGCTGATACGTCTTTTCCATATTCTTCCAAGATGAATTGGGCAATGGCCTGTTTATCTTTCCCAACGCGATGATATATTTCATAAATTTTGGCATCTACCAAAAACCGATACCACAGTCCTTGCAGAAAGTGCCACATCAATCCTTTGATGCCGTCCAAAAAACCAAATTTAATGAAATAACGATACAAAAAATAACCAAAGGGGCGCGTAAATAGGGGTAAGGAAGCATATTTTTGTTTGAGAAAACGCTTGCGCTGCTCTTGCGTACCCAACAATGACGGTATAACGCGCTCCGACTCCGAAAAATTGTATTTGATGTCCAATAAATCTATCACTTCCCGAATCGCATACAGATTGTGTTTTTGAGTCCACCAAGTCAGATTGTTGAGATTATGATCTACGAGGTCATTTTCAAAATGTAAAGTACGACCTTGTGAGAGCTTGATATGCTCGTCCATCCAAAGTTCTTCGCAGATTCCTTGCCCGCGTCGCCAGATTCGTAAAAGCCACGTCGGGTAGTAGCCTCCCCGTTTGATCCACTGGTTCATAAAAATCACCCTACGCTTGACATATACTCCCGAAACATCAGTAGGCAAGGTATCCAATTTTTGTTTGATTTCTTCGGCCAATTCGGGCAGTATGTACTCATCAGCATCTATACGCATGAGCCAATCGGTATCGAAGGGCGTGTGGGCAATTCCAAAATTGAATTGGGTGGCATACGTAGTCCAAGCGTGATAGACCACTTTCGCACCGAGGGATTCGGCAATAGCGACGGTTTGGTCGGTAGAGCCAGAGTCCACAATGAAAATTTTATCTGTAAATACCAACAAACTACGCAGGCATCGTTCGATGTGCTTTTGTTCGTTGTGGGTCAATATGATGACAGATAGACTCGGCATGAGGGATTATTGGAGTTGCAAATTTGGGAATAGGAGCGGCAAAAGCCAAAAATGAGCGTAAATTTGCGATATGAATACCGCTACTATACACCCACCTACCTCCCCTATTCGTGCCAAAATACAGTTGGCATCGTCCAAAAGTGAAAGCAATCGTGCCTTGATTATCAATGCTTTGACCAATTTCAAAGGCCAGCTCGACAATGTGTCGTCGGCACGTGATACCCAAACCATGCTACGGCTTTTGCAGTCAGAAAATCCTACTGCCGATGTACTCGATGCCGGTACTACGATGCGATTTCTGACGGCCTACTTTGCTGCCACAGCCAAACCCAAAATCATGACAGGAACGCCTCGTATGTGTGAGCGACCTATCGGTATTTTGGTAGATGCCTTGCGTACTTTGGGAGCGGAGATTGAGTATTTGGGGGTAGAGGGATTTCCTCCGCATCAAATCAAAGGGTTTCGGTATTCGGGAGTGAATCGTGTCAAAGTACGCGGCGATGTAAGCAGCCAGTATATTTCGGCATTGCTGATGGTAGGGCCGACTTTACCCGAAGGCATCATCATCGAACTGACAGGAGAAATAGGTTCTCGCCCTTATATCGAAATGACGCTACAGCAAATGGCGGCATTCGGCGTGAAAGCACAAGCCGATTGGGAAGCAAAGGTTATTACGGCTCCCGCCCAAAATTATGTACCTACTCGCTATGCCGTAGAGTCCGACTGGTCGGGGGCGAGTTATTGGTATAATGTGGTGGCTTTGGCCGACGATGCCGAGGTCGAACTCTTGGGGCTAAAACAGCACTCTCTTCAAGGGGATAGTGCCATCGTACAAATCATGGAGTACATGGGCGTTAAAAGTACTTTTACCAAGCAAGGAGTTCTTTTGACCAAAATACCTGCTCAATCTTCTTTTTCATGGGATTTTACCGATTGTCCTGATTTGGCACAAACAGTGGCGGTTTGCGCCGTAGCGAAGGGCATCAGCGTAACGATGACGGGCATCGAAAGCCTCAAAATCAAAGAAACCGACCGTGTGGCAGCTCTTCAAGCCGAATTACCCAAGATTGGGGGCGAACTGGTAGAAGTTGTCCCCAGTCAGGAGTATGTAGTGAGGCAGAAGGCAGAAGGCAGAAGAAGTGATGAGTTGAGCAGCGATACATCTCCGATTATTTCGACTTACGACGACCACCGCATGGCCATGGCCTTTGCACCAGTAGGTATGATACGCCCCGTTGTCATCGAAGACCCACACGTGGTAGCCAAGTCTTACCCCAGTTTTTGGGAAGATTTGAAAAGAGTAACGAAGGTGGAGATGTAGATTTGCCATTTATCAATCTTTTGAAAAACTACATTCAAAATTTCTTAGGCGCAGTCCCAAAATCCTTTTGGAGGTATGGCTATAAAAAATAAATTTGCTCTATAAAACTTATCAACAAAACTAAACCTAATATGGCTGGCCTCAACTTGCCCGACTATCTCAAAGGTAAAGACCCTGAGCAACCAAGCCTACCCACTACCAAAGTAGATTAAAATCAACCTTTTTGACTATTTTTAGAACATCATTCATCACTAAATATTTCTAAAATCATGGACTTAGCAAAAATGTTTCAGGAAGCGGTAGCCACTTCCAAAACCTTCACTAAAGGCTCAAACGAAGACAAACTCACCCTCTACAAGCTCTACAAACAAGCCACCGAAGGCAATGTGAGTGGTAGCCGCCCGGGAATGTTCGACATGGTAGGCCGTGCCAAATACGACGCATGGGCATCAGTCAAAGGATTATCTAAAGAAGAAGCCATGAAAAAATACATTGACGCTATCAAAGCATTGGCAGCAAAACAATAACGGACTTTTTTTAGATGCTTCGATGTGGCCATGGATAGCGCGAGGCTCAAGCCTCGTGCTTTTTATTTCAAGACTTCCCAGCATCACAGATAGCGCGAGGCTTGAGCCTCGTGCTTTTTATTTCAAGGCTTCCCAGCCTATATTAGCCACAGATAGCGCGAGGCTCAAGCCTCGTGTTTTTTATTTCCAGCATCACAGATAGCGCGAGGCTTGAGCCTCGTGCTTTTTATTTCAAGGCTTCCCAGCCTATATTAGCCTCAATGGGCATTGCTCTACAAATTCCAGCCTATGGGTTTGACAGGAGTACGGCTGGCCGACAACAAACAAGGGGCAAAAGGAGGGCGTACATCGAATAGGGGAGGCATGGGCTGGCTGTCGGGTTCTAAGTTGGGGTCGCGCCCAAGCATAAAAACGGGGGTTGCGTTTCGAAAAGGGCGTTTGTCTATAAACAAGCGGCTTGTTACGACCCCCGCTGTACCAAAATACCCTACTACTTCTTCGGAGGGGTCATTGACATTGCGCACATTGCCGATGATAGCCGCTGGGGGAGTGTCGGTCAGGTTGCCGGTATTTTGGGCTTGGTCGCGGAGGAGTCGGTAGTATTCATACGCTCCTGCCGATATGGTATATTGCTGAATCTCTATCAGACAGGCACGGTTTTCAAACATTGTACCCAAACGATAAAAAGGGATTTTGGCTACCTGCCGACCTACTACACTTCGGCCATTGGAAAAAGCATCAGAAAAAATATTCACTTCATTGCTGAAAAACATCTCCCAGCAGGGGGCATCGCACACATAGTCGTAGGTAATGCGCGAATTACGCTCTGGCACGCACAGCTTGGTGCGTGAGTCTAACCGCCCCCCTTCGCATGAAGCGCAGATACGCTGCTCCTCATAACTCACCCACCGCCAAAGATAAAAATTACGCTGCTCGGCGGGGTCGTTGAAGTCCACAAAAACATCGAACGATGAGGCCAATACGCGCGTACCCGTACGGTCCAATATGCCATTTTGATTGAACTGAAAGTAAGATTTAGCAATAGCAGGAGGGGCATTGAGCCGTTCGGTTTCTGACTCGTAGTTGCGGCCATCGGGTGTACGAAAGCGAAGCTGGTAAGTCTGGCCTATTTGGCCGCGAAAACTACTGGGGGCAGCGTAGCCCCCATCAAAAACTTCGGTAAGCGGAATACTCGTGCCGTTGCCAAGACCAATTTCGACTGTACACTTCTTGAGTGGCTCGGCAAAATAATTCTGTCCCCGCGATCGTGAAGTTTTGAGGATAACGGTCAAGCCCGTATCGTTCGTAACGAAACCCTCTACCGTAACTACATCGGCCTTGAGTGTGTAGCGTACCTCATAAACCTCTACGCAGCTATACAGACTGGCGCAAAATAACAGCACAAAAAAGAAGCAAGTTTTGGTCGGAATCATGCTGCAAGGTAGCTATTTTCCAACAAAATGACAGCAGCTATTTTCTGACGTAAGGACTCAACGTATATTTATTTTTAACCTTAATGACTTGCGCTACCTTCACAAAGACTAATTTGGGTACTTTGATTTTGTGGTCGGTAAGGGCTACGTCAAAATCGCTGGCAAGGGTATAAGTACCATTGGCAACGGTGAGTTTTCCATTCAGGGTTCGATTTTTTGTAACGCCATGCAGCGTAAAATCGCCCGTAGCTGATACATCATAAGTACCTGCTTGGCTAAAATCAATTTTTTCGTTGATTTTCCCCTTGAAAATGGCCTTGGGGTATTTATCCGACTCCATGTAGTTTTCATTGAAATGCTCTTGCATGAGCTTGTTCGGAAAATCGAAGTCTTTCATATTCATCTGTACCACTATCTCACCGTTGGTAGTATTGAGTATGGCTTGTCCCGATTTATTGACAGCCGAAATATTTTCGACGGGTGTTTCAGAAAAGAAACTCGTTTCACCGGTATTGGTCGAAAAAAGATTTTGAGCTTCAGCATGGACGACAAAACTCAAAGTCAAGAGGACAAAAAAGATTGTTTTCATGGTTGTCATAGGTAAAATTATCTTGGATAGAACGAGGCTCCGACCTCGTGCGCCTTATTACAAGGCTTCCAGCCGCTACGATAGCGCGAGGCTCCGACCTCGTGCGCCTTATTACAAGGCTTCCAGCCGCTACGATTTATTTATAAAGTTCTCGGGCGCGTTTATCGAAGCTAAAAGTCCGAGAGATATTAAAACCATATCTGATAGAACCATCGCCCCAAGCACCGCTGGTTTCGCCAATAAACTGCTTTTCGTTCATACCGTTAGCATTGGTAAAGTGCATTTGAAAGACGTGGCCGCCCGTTTCCAAGTCAATACCTATTGCCAACGCATTGTTGTATCTAATCAAACTCCCAAATCGGTCGGTAAGAGTAGCGTTGGCATCGCGGGCAGTCCAAAAGTATTCGGCATTGACCGATACCCGCTTGGTGAGCTTATATCGTCCGCCTACTCCTACGGCCAATAGCGGTCGGCTGTCGCCACGAGCTTCGGGGAGGTTGCGGTAGAGAAACGTAGGCGTAAGTTGCAGTGAAAGGTTTTC
Source organism: Runella sp. (assembly GCA_046294665.1). Taxonomy (GTDB): domain Bacteria; phylum Bacteroidota; class Bacteroidia; order Cytophagales; family Spirosomataceae; genus Runella. The sequence continues at coordinate 62,179 of JBKBKL010000003.1, read as the reverse complement.
GTTGAATTTACGCGCTATGAGCAGTTGGGTACAGTAAGTCAAACGATTCTGAAATGAAATCTCCACACTTTCTCTCTGTGTTTTGGCAACAGCACTCCCAAACACCGCCACCGACACAGGCATATTTACCGCCCCCGACGACTGGCGCAAGAGTTGGTACTTTCCAAAAACATCAACAGCCTTCTGCACACTGGTACGACCGAGTCCTACCATGAGGCGGTCGGTAAGGCCAAACTCAAAGCCAAGACGAATAGTTGCTATATCAAGACCAAAAAAATTATCAATGTCGTTGAGTGGGCCAAAGCGGTGCATAATCAGAAAATCCATGTGCTTAGGTTTGAGCGTTTCGACCGAATGACCGTTGATGATGCGTGTACCTTTGAATGTAGCAGAGGTATAATTGGTCGTTTTGGGTTGTTCTTGTTCGAGTAGTTTCATCAGATCGTCTTGTGAATAGCCACAAAAAGATACCACCCAAAAACCCAAAATAAGAAAAAGTGAAATCCTTTTCATTGATTGAAGTTTACTCAGTTACAGTCAGATTATTACCATCAGTACTTAACTGAACTCTATATACGCGAAGACCAGTAGTAGCAGGTCCTGTCAATACTGCGCCATTGGTTCCGAAACGAGAGCCGTGGTTGTTGCAGAAAAAGTCATTTTGCGCCAAACGAAACTCTACCGTAGTACCTTGATGCGTACAAGCTCGTGAGAGAGCTACGTAGGCACGTCCACGAGTATTGGCTACGATGACACTACCCACTACTACGAAACCACCTTCATTTTTGAGGGTAGCGAAGGCGTTGTTGTTTAGGTCGAGGGTAAAATTGACTGCTCCCCGACTGGCATCGGCATTGCCCGTAATGCCGCTTGTGGGAGTGGTGGGTGTAGGCGTGGGATCATTGCTGCCGCTACTACAGGCAGTCAGGGTAGTACCCATGCAGTAAAACGCCATCAAAGCCCCGCTACTCAAGCCCAATTCGCGCAAAAATTCTCCTCTTTTTATTGTTTCTTGTTTCATGTTTGTATGATTAAAGAATAATTTGTTTGTACCTACGATAAAAACTACCAAAAGGTTGAGAAGGTTATGTTTTTTTTCAAAACAAAGAGCCTTGTACTACTTTAGGACGAATCAGAGGAGGCGTTAATTGCAAATTACATTTTTGGTTGAGTTGGTCAATCCAATATTGGGTCAATTCGGGGGCAAACTCATTATCGCCACAATGCACAAAAATATAAGCCGTTTGAAGTCCTTGCGCCCACCATTGCTGCAATCGCGCTACCCACTCCTCTACGCGGGTATAGTCAGTAGGGTGGAGTTCGTTGCCTACAAATCGGAGCGTCAGGGTACTGTTAGTCAGGCTATTGTGGAGTACATCGCGCCGCCCTGCTACGTCCGATATTACGGTGCCTGCTGTACAATTTTGAAGCATTTGGAGCGTGTCAGCCCATAGAATTTTATCCTTAAACCAGTCAGCATGACGAAACTCCACTGCAATCGGAAAACCATTTGGGAGGTATTGTAGAAAATGTTCTAATACTTTCAATTCTTTGGGGGCAAACATCGGCCCGAGTTGTAAAAAAGTAGTCCCCAATTTTTCTTTCAACCCCAACACCGCCGATACAAACGACTCACTCAACGCTTCGCAGCCTTTGAGTTGGCGGTCGTGGCTGATTTCTTGCGGCCATTTGGGGCAAAACCGAAAACCTTCGGTAGTACTTTCTCGCCAACGACTGACAGTAGCTTTCGACGGAATTTGGTAGTGCGTTACGTTGAGTTCGATCGTGTTGAACTGCCTTGAGTAATGATACAAAAAATCTTTCTCTTTGGCCGTAGAAGGATAAATTTTGCCTAACCAAGATTTATTGTTCCAAATAGGCGGGCCTATAAATACCTGTGGTGAGGTGATGATTGGGTGGTGTGGTATAGTGGTGTGGTGTTTTTGTAAGGCTTGGAGCGTAAAAGGATGGTCGGCGGGAAGCGTAAAGTCCACGCCCGAAATATCGTCGAGTTTGCCGAAATCCATGTAAGTAGGAGTTTAAACAAATATGCTCAACAACGCCTCAACAGCCTGATTTGTTTTATCAAACAAAAAATTAGGGAAAATACCAAGCAACAAAGTTGCCAATGCCAGCGGAATGAGCATCAGTTTTTCGCGAGGGTCTAAGTCTGTAAGTTGAGATAAATCATTGGGGTTTTTGAGCCAAAGTTTACCGAAAAACATTCGTTGCAAACTCCATAGAAAATACCCTGCTGCCAGCAATATGCCCAGAATCCCTACGGCCGCCAGCCAAGACGGTATGACCGATGATTTGAAGCCCCCCATGAGCGTAAACAACTCCCCCACAAAGCCCGAAAAACCCGGCAAGCCCAGCGAAGCAAAGAAAGCAACCCCCGTCAGCACCGTGAAAACAGGCATAGGCGATAGCAGCCCTTGATAGTTGTCAATCAGGCGATTGTGCGTGCGGTCATAAAGTACCCCTGTCAGCAAAAACAGCATCGCCGACAAAATTCCATGACTTACCATCTGGTAAATAGCCCCATTCAGCCCCTCGGCAGAGAGTGAAGCTATCCCCAGCACCACAAACCCCATGTGCGACACCGACGAGTAGGCAATCATCTTCTTCAAGTCGTTTTGAGCCAGTGCGTTGAAGCCTCCATAGACAATCGAAATCACTCCCAGTAGCCCTACCACAAAGGCATATTCGGAAGCAGCATCGGGGAAAATTGGGTAAACGATACGAAGCAAGCCATAGCCACCGATTTTGAGCAATACCCCCGCCAATACCACCGACACAGGCGTTGGGGCTTCGACGTGTGCATCGGGCAGCCAAGTATGTAGCGGCACGATGGGTAGCTTGATAGCAAAACCAATCAACAACAACCAAAAAGCCCACATTCGCGACGACATTCCCCCAAAATAAACCTCTCCCGAAGGGGTAAGCAAGCTATCGGCTATGTAGTTTTGACCGTCGGCCATGTAGCGCAAATCGAAAGTATGTACCAGTGTTTTGGTCAATGACGATTCCACGGGGTCGGTTACAGAAAGATAAAGTCCAATCATTACGAGCAAAATCAACACCGAGCCGAGCAACGTGTAGAGAAAAAACTTGATAGAGGCATACTCACGGCGTGGCCCTCCCCACAGCCCAATTAGAAAGTACATGGGCAGTAGCATAAACTCAAAAAACAAAAAAAACAAGAAAAAATCTAACGCCAAAAAGCAGCCCATGATACTGGTAGTCAGTAGTAAATAGAGCGAAAAATAAGCTCTTTGGCGGTGGGCGATATGCCACGAAGATAAAACTCCTATCAGCATTACGACCGCCGAAAGCATCACCAAAGGCAGACTGATGCCGTCAATCCCTACTACATAATCTATCGAAACCGTACCCAAACTGCCTAATTGAAGCGTAATCCAATCGTATTTTTCGAGTATCGGAAAGCGTACATTATAAAGTTTGTCAATGGCATCAGTCTGAAATTCTCTCCAAATGATAAAAGCTAAAATCAATTCTAAAATACAAAATACGACAGCTATCCACTTGTAAAGGTATTTTTGAGGAAGCAGTAGAATCGCCCCAGCACCAACCAATGGCAGAAAAATGAGTAAAGAGAGAATATGTGTAATCATAGAAAAAGAATAAAAAAACTTTGCTCGATAGAGTCTTCAAAACCAATTGGAAGAACCCTAAATAAACAAATAAAATCAACCCAAAACCCAGTAAATCACCAATAAAATCCCCACTATCATCACTACAAAATACGACTGTATTCGGCCATTTTGCAAGCTACGGGTACGATTGCCCAAAAATTGAGCCACCCAAGCCATACCATTGACAGCCCCGTCTATGACCATACGGTCAAATCGCCCGACGATATGTGCCAAAATCACACTCAAATACCCTACCATATTGACCACAAAATCAATGAATCGTCGGTCAAAATGATACAGACGAAGGGCTATCTTATGCAACGGAGCAATCAAAAACAACTGATGCGTTTGTGTTTCGTCGTGTTGGCGCAGTACTATGAACCAATGCCAAATATCAATTAGTAATTTACGGAGGGTATTTTTTAATTGTAAAAAAAACGACTCGACACGCTCAAAAACAATTTTTTGATGATGATACCCCAAATATCCGCCAACTCCAGCCAGAGAAACCGATAAAAACGGAACGACGTAATGAAAAATCGAATGTTGGCTGACTTTAGAGGTATCACCCATCACTTTCCAAATCCAACTTCCCGAAGCATCATACGGCTGCCACGAAAACCATACAAAAACCGATAGCCCAGCCAAAACCACCAAAGGCACACGCTCCAAAAGAGGGGTAGCATGGGGTGGTTGCGAAATCCCCCCTCCCAAAAGGGGAGGGGCAGGGGGTGGGGTTAAGAAAACCTCCCTCCATTGCTTGGCCATGTAAGCCGCCGTCAGTCCTACCGAAAGCAAACTACACATAGGTATCAGATAAAAAACACCTCCACGTACTTCTGCCCATTCAAAAGCCCTGACCAAAATCAAATCTTTCGACAAAAAACCTGATGTAAAAGGCAAACCCACCAACGCTGCCGCACAAAGGGTATAAGTCCAAAAGGTGAGTGGAAGTATCTCTTTCAACCTCCCCGAGCGTTGATGCAGCACCACTCCTGCACACAAAAACAATCCTGCCTTAAAAAAAGCATGTGTAAACAAGTGAAATAGCGAAGCGTCGGGAGCATTGATACCCATGCTCATCACCATCAGGCCGAGTTGTGAAATAGTCGAATAGGCCAACAATTTCTTGATTTCTGTTTGAAACAACGCTTTGTACGCCGCCCATAGCATCGTAAAAGTACCAATAAGGGCTATGACCAACAACGCATTTTCAGTAAGCACTGGGTGAATACGAGCCAGCAAAAACACCCCCGCTGCGACCATCGTAGCGGCATGAATCAATGCCGACACAGGCGTAGGGCCTTCCATAGCATCGGGTAGCCATGCCGAAAGCGGCCACTGCGCCGACTTGCCCATAGTACCACAAAAAAGCAGCAAACCTATCAGTGTAAGGAGTGAGGAGTGAGCAATAAGGCTCGAAGAAGTGTCAGCCTTGGCCAGCGTGAGTAAGTCGGGGAAATAAGCAGCCAGCAAAAGAATCCCTGCCAAAAAGCCCATATCGCCTACACGATTGAGCAGAAAAGCCTTTTTTGCAGCCCATACTGCCCGTGGTTTTTCGTACCAAAACCCAATCAACAAATAAGACGACAACCCCACCAATTCCCAAAAAATATACATCACCACCAGATTGGCAGCCAAAACAATGCCCAACATCGAAAAAATAAACAACTGCAAAAAAGCAAAATACCGCCATAGAGCCGCATCTTTGGCCATGTAGCTCATGGAGTAAATCTGCACCAACCATGCCACCAAAAGTACCAAAGCCAACATCAAAAGGCTCAAGTTGTCTATTTGAAAAGAAAGCGTGAAGGTATGTTTTTGAAAGGAAACCCATTGAAAATCATAAACTTGAGATGAGCCAGTAAAATCTTTCCACAAAATCAATACTACTGCTCCATCTACCAAAGTAGTGCCTTGAGCCAGCCAGCCAGCCCAAGCATTGGCACGCTCACGCAACAAGAATAGCAAGACAAAAGAAAGAAGCGGTAAAAGAAAAAGAATCAACAGCATGATGACTTTTGATAGAGCCACAAATATCCATCAATCGCCCCGAAAAACCTAAATACCGACCATTTCAGCATCGGAGATGCCAAAATATTGGTGCCCAAAAATACCAATACCCCAAAAATGCTTTGGCGTAGTACAATATACCGATGATATGAAAATTCAATTTTTTTAAATTTTTTAGTAAACAATTTCAGTTCGATACTTACTTCTTTGATGTTATGCTGTAAATCTCAACACACATTAGGCGATTCAATGAGTGATTATCATCTTGCCCTCAAACCACAATTTTGTTCACTATGAAACTTCTCTCCTTATCGTTTGTTTTGGCTTTGGTATGTTCATTCTCCTTTGCCAATCCTCCGACCGTAACAGTTCTCAAGTCCGGATTTATCTATGAAAAAGCCCCTTTTCCCTCCTGCCATGCCTCTACGATTGTCGAACTCAAGCCCAACCACCTCATGGCAGCATGGTTTGGCGGCACCGACGAGGGCGAGCCAGATGTAGGGATTTGGATAGCAGACTGCAAAAATGGCAACTGGAGTACGCCGCGTCAAATAGCCATTGACACACTCAACGGCAAGCATCGTTACCCCTGCTGGAATCCAGTCCTTTTCAAAACCAAAGAAGGCAAACTGATGCTTTTTTATAAAGTTGGCCCTTCGCCCCGCGAATGGTGGGGTATGTGGCGCATATCTGCCAACGACGGCAAAACATGGTCTGCTCCTACGCGCTTGCCCAATGGTATGCTGGGGCCTATCAAAAACAAACCTATTCAACTTCCCAATGGCGACATACTCTATCCGACCAGTACCGAAAGTTTGGACGAGCGAGTCTGGCACGTACATCTTGAAAAATCAGACAAAAACGGCCAAAACTGGCAAAAAATCACTTTGGATAATGGCAACTTTGGAGCTATTCAGCCCAGTATTTTGCGCTATGCCAACGGTAAAATGCAAATCCTCTGCCGCAGCCGACAAGGGGCAGTGGTAGAGAGTTGGTCTTACGATGGCGGCAAGTCTTGGACAGCTTTGCAAAAAACATCATTGCCCAACCCCAATGCAGGTACAGACGCTGTAACGCTTCGCAACAGTACGCAAATCTTGGTGTATAACCCCATCAAAAAAGGCCGCCACAAACTCGTCGTAGCGGCCTCGCACGATGGGGTACATTGGCAAGATATTCATGTACTCGAAGATAGTCAAGGGGAGTTTAGCTACCCTGCGGTGATTCAAACCTCCAACAACAACATTGAAATCACTTATACCCACCAGCGTAAGCACATCAAGCATGTGAGTTTGCGCGTAGCCGATGTGTTGCCGCCTTTGCCCGTAGGGCCTGTACCTACCAAAGCGCAGTTGGCATGGCACCAGATGGAACTCAACGCTTTCGTACATTTTACGACCAATACTTTCACAGATTTAGAATGGGGCTACGGCGACGAAAAACCGAGTATTTTTAACCCTACGGCCATGAATGTTGAACAATGGGCCGAAACTTTCCAGAAGGCAGGGTTCAAAGGAGTCATATTGACCTGCAAACATCACGACGGCTTTTGTCTGTTTCCGAGTCAATACACTGCTCATTCGGTCAAAAACAGTCCTTATCGGGGCGGCAAGGGCGACGTGGTGCGTGAGGTAGCCGATGCTTGCAAGAAATTTGGGTTGAAATTTGGCGTATATCTCTCCCCATGGGATCGCAATCACCCCGAGTATGGCAGAACTGCTTATGTCGAATATTACCGCAATCAACTCAAAGAAGTTTTTACCAATTACGGCCCTGTTTTTGAAATGTGGTTCGACGGAGCCAACGGCGGCGATGGCTACTACGGCGGCGCACGCGAAAAACGACGCATTGACGGCCAAACTTACTACGACTGGCCTACCACACTCGACCAAATCCGAGCCATAGCTCCCGATGTCATCTTCTTCAGCGATGCCGGGCCGGGGGTGCGCTGGTGTGGCAACGAACGCGGCATAGCCGGCGAAACCAACTGGAACACTATCACCCCCGATACCCTCTACGCGGGCAAAGCCGGCATCGAACAACTCCTCAACACCGGTTCTGAAGACGGTACGCATTGGATACCCTCTGAAGTAGATGTTTCGATACGTCCGGGCTGGTTTTATCATGCTTCCGAAGACGACAAAGTGCGCTCTCCCCAAAACCTCATGGAGATTTATCTTAGTTCGGTCGGCAGAGGTTCTACGCTTTTGCTCAATGTGCCGCCCGACCGCCGAGGGCTATTGCACGAAAAAGATGTAAAATCGCTATTGGAATGGCGGGCTTTACTTGACCAAACCTTCAGCACCAACTTAGCCGCCAACGCCAAAGTGGAGGCCAGTCATACGCGAGGTCGAGATTTTGGAGCCTCCTATCTTACCGACCAAAACCCCAATACTTACTGGGCCGCCCATGATGGCACTACTACGGCTACGCTTACACTCACTTTGGGCAAAGACGAATGTTGTATCCAATTCCTAAAACTTAAAGAATATATCGCTTTGGGGCAGCGCGTAAAAGCCTTTTATGTAGAGGGTTATCACTCCAAAACCAAGCAATGGAAAAAAATAGCCGAAGGTACTACGATAGGTTATCAGCGAATTTTGAAAATCAATGCCTTCAATATGCGTAAATTGCGCATCCATATCACCGCTGCCAAAGCCAGTCCGGTACTTTCAGAAATCGCGGTGTATTAGATGTTATGTTTGTTTTTGACTCAAATCCTGATATTTTTTTTCTCGTAGGACAGGTACTTTTTGGAGGCATTAGCTTATGGCTTTTGTACAAACATAAGGCTTTTTCTGATGGATTATTTATGGCAATCATGCTCACTGTATCAGTAGTGATGCGCCTGCCAGTACTCTGCTACAATGTATCGCTCAATCCAGACGAGGCCCAAGTACTGGCGCAAGCCTCTACGGATTTATACCTAAAAAATTAACTTTATATCAATGTTATTTTTTTAGAAAATTTGAAATTATTCGGTATTTCCTCTAAATAGCCAATAAATTTGTGCTTTTGTAAACCCTTTAAGTTTTTTTTATACTGCCTATTTTGAGAATCAACCACCTTAACACCTAACATAATGATTACGAAAATTGCAGTTTTTACTTCGGGCGGTGATGCCCCCGGCATGAATGCCTGCATCAGAGCAGTAGTCCGAACAGCCATGTACTACGGACTCGAAGTATATGGCATACGCCGTGGCTACAATGGCATGATTGCTGGCGATATTTATCAGATGACTTCACATTCAGTAAGCAATATCATACAACGTGGCGGTACAATCCTCAAATCGGCTCGTAGCAAAGAATTTATGACCATAGAAGGCCGCCAAAAAGCCTACGAACAACTTCAGAAGTTTGGTATTGAAGGGCTGGTAGCCATCGGTGGGAATGGGACTTTTACGGGAGCTACTATTTTTTATGACGAGTTTGGAATCCCGACTGTAGGGGCTCCCGGTACCATAGACAACGACCTCTACGGCACCGACCACACCATCGGCTACGACACGGCCGTCAATACTGCTCTCGAAGCCATAGACAAAATCCGCGATACAGCCGACTCCCACGACCGTGTGTTTTTCATAGAAGTAATGGGCCGCGACTCTGGCTACATCGCTATCCAATGTGGAATTGCGGGGGGCGCAGAGATTGTCATGGTGCCCGAAGTGCTTACGCCTATTTCGGAAGTAGTCGAAACCCTCAAACAGGGCTGGAATCGCTCTAAGTCGTCTTCTATTATCGTAGTAGCTGAAGGAGATGAGGAAGGCAACGCCGCCGAAGTAGCCGAAAAAATCAAATCACGCCTCGAAGTAGAAATGGACATACGCGTTACGACGCTGGGGCATATTCAGCGTGGCGGCGTGCCGACAGCCCACGACCGTATTTTGGCCAGTAGGTTGGGGCTGGGGGCAGTCGAAGGGCTGATCAATGGCGAAAAAAATGTAATGGTAGGACTCATCAACGATCAAGTAGTTTATACTCCTTTCAAAGATACCATTCGCCTCCCCAAACCTATCAATGAGGACTTGCTCCGCATGGTCAAAATCTTGAGTACGTAGTTTAGAGGATTTGTCTGTTTGCCTTTGGCGTTATCAATCTACTTTTGTAGGTTCGTATAGATTTGTATTTCAAACCCTTAACCTATCATGAAAATCAGACACCTACTCATTGTATTGCTTTTTGCAATCGGTGCTACTTCTTTTGCACAAACCCCCAATATCCAGCGTATTCACCCGACCAATTGGTGGGTAGGTATGAAATCTCCTAAGTTACAACTGCTGGTGTATGGGAAAAACATCAGTACAGCCAAAGTCAATGTAAGCTATCCCGGGGTGCGATTAGTCAAAACCCACAAGGTCGAAAGCCCCAATTATTTGTTTATAGACTTAGAAATCTCTAAAGCCGCCAAACCGGGCAATTTACGATTGGTTTTTAGCAATGGAGCTTCGCAAAATATCCAAAACTACACGCTCGGAGTCAAACGCCACAGGCCCCTGCCCATTACTACTGCCGACTTTGTGTATCTCATCATGCCCGATCGCTTTGCCAATGGCGATGAGTCGAATGACAAATTCAGCGATATGCTCGATACCCAAGCCGATCGCAATGTGCCTTTCTTGCGGCATGGAGGCGATTTTCAGGGTATCATCAATCAGTTGGATTACCTTCAAGATTTGGGGGTAACTACTTTGTGGAATACGCCTGTCATCGAAAACAATACAACTCTCAAACGCGAACTTCACGGCAATCTGCAAGCGGCCTACCACGGCTATCATTTCAGCGACCACTACCAGATAGACAAACGTTTTGGGGGCAACGACGGCTACAAAAAACTCTCGACTGCCCTTCATCAACGCGGCATGAAACTCGTCCAAGATGCTGTCTATAATCACGTGTCGGAAGACCACTGGCTTTTCAAAGATCAGCCCTCCAAAGACTGGTTCAATCAGTGGCCTGCCTATACCGGCACCAATCATAAAGAACAACCCGCCCTCGACCCTGCCAGTGCCGATACCGACCGCAAACTCCTCACAGACGGCTGGTTTACGCCTTTTTTGCCTGATGTCAATCAGCGCAATCCCTTCTTTGCCAATTACTTGATTCAACACGCCCTGTGGAGTACCGAAGAATTTGGCCTTGACGGTTGGCGTATAGATACTTACAAATACAACGATATGCCTTTCATGAATCGTTGTAACCAAGCCCTGCTCGATGAGTACCCCGGCCTACTGATTTTTGGCGAAACATGGGTTACGAATCCTACTACTCTTTCTTATTTTGTCAAAAACAACATCAAATTTCCTTTTGCTTGTAACCTGCCCGCCACTTGTGATTTTCCATTTTATGCCGCCGTCAATGATGCCCTCAATCAGCCCTTTAGCTGGGACGGCGGCGTGAATCGGTTGTATAGTACCATTGCCCAAGATTTTGTCTATCAAAACCCCGCCAACATGGTTACGTTTTTAGAAAATCACGATACAGACCGCTTTTTTTCGGTCGTAGGGGAGGATTTCAATAAATACAAAATGGGCATTACATGGCTATTGACCATGCGCGGAATACCGCATTTTTACTACGGTACAGAGTTTTTGATGAAAAATTTCAAGAATCCTACCGATGCCGAAGTACGAAAAAGTATAGAAGGCGGCTGGAAAGGTGACAAAGTCAATAAGTTTACGGCAGCCGGACGAACTGCCCAAGAAAACGAAGCCTTTGAGTTTGTCAAAAAATTGGCCAATTATCGCAAAAATACGCCTGTATTGCACAGTGGAAAGTTCATGCACTACTTGCCCCAAGACGGTGTGTATGTCTATTTTCGCTACAATGCCAATCAGACGATTATGGTTGTTTCGAATACAAATACTAAAGAAAATACCCTCGCTACCGACCGCTTTGCGGAGCGTATCCAACAAGCTACTCAAGCTACAAACGTACTAACAGGCGAAAAAATCAACGACCTCAAAACCCTCCAACTTCCGCCAATGACAACTTGGGTGCTGGAGTTGAGGTAGTTCTCTTTACTTTTTTCAACGGAGGAGCATGACTTTACCTGTCAAAACTCGATCATTGTCATTTGTTTTTATGAGATACACATATACATCAGATGGAAGAGGCTGGCCATTGAAAGTTCCGTTGAATGAGCTTTGGCTACTGCCTTTTTCATAGAAAACGATTTCCCCCCATCGGCTAAAAACAAACACTTCAGCATTGGGATATTCTGTTAGACCTTTTATTTCCCATGTATCATTGTGGCCATCGCCATTGGGGGTGAAAACATCAGGAGGAAAAATCCCTTGTATTACTTTTATCGTGATACTATCTTCGGCTACACAGCCGCTGGTACTGGTAGCGCGCAAAAGGTAGGTAGTTGTACGTTCGGGTGTCGCGACGGGGCGAGCCGCTTGTGCATTGTTTAAGCCAGAGGAGGGAGTCCATTGGTAGGTGTAATTTGACCCCAAATCACCATTGAGTATTATGGCTACTCCTCTGAAT
>JBKBKL010000003.1:0-50006 GCA_046294665.1 Runella sp. | reverse complement strand
AAGAGTGGAGGAGGGGTAATTTGGACTGTTCGTCGAGCCTCTCCACTTAGACATTCCAACCCACCCCTGACGATGTAAGTAATGGTATGCTGCCCGATACCCGCCACTTTAGGGTCGAAGGTACTGCCTACTACTCCGTTGCCAGTATATATACCTCCGGCTGGAGTTCCTCGTAATTCGACTGCTGGGAAACTTGTCCCACAAAAACTCCGTACAGAATCAAGCCTTACCGTAATTCTATTGACCACTTCTACATTAAAATTTGAAGAAGTATTGGTACAACCATTGGTGTCGGTTACTGACACAGAATAAGTACCAGCTTGAGTAATATTAAGCGTATTTTGGGTAGCATTAGAAAGAGCTTGACCATTGCGTTGCCATTGGTAAGTACGCAAATGATTGCCATTGGTTGTCAAAATAGCCGTACTCCCGTTGCAAATTTGATTCCCCAAATTTGACACGATATTGACGGAGGGATTGGGTAGAGCTGCAACCATAAAAGCCGCCGATTCAGCCGAACAATTGTTTGGGGCTGTAATTCTGACAACATAACTACCCGCTTGGTCAGTAAGGAGGGTATTTGTTGAGGTGTTTATAGCCTGCCCATTTCGAAACCATGAATACACATAGCCCGTGCCAGAAGTAGCCGTGAGAGTTACACTTTGTCCTTGACAAATAGCACGGCGCGTAGCCGTTATCTGGGCAGTAGGGGGTGTACGTGGTACTACATTTTGACCTGATGACATACCCACACAACCATTCTCATCAACGACTCTCACAGAATAAACACCTGAATTGGTAGCCTCATAAATGTTGGAAGTAGCACCTGCTACTGACTGACCATCCCGAAGCCACTGGTAAGTAAATGGTGAATTTCCAGTGGCAGTAGCCGTAAGGCGCGTCGGGGTAGTGCCACAGTTGGCTCCTGATGGTTCTGTGATACCAAAAGTGGCAGTAGGGGGAGGCGTAAAAGTAATATTAACAGGACTGGCTGTCATTCTTTCAGGACAAAACTGAGGGTTCTCAACAATTACTGAATAGCTACCGCTTTGATTGTTACGAACGACCAAAATCGAGTCATTGGCATTGGCCAAATGTTGGCCATTAAATTGCCATTTAAAATTACTTCCTTTTGAAAAGTTACGTAAATTGAGTTGAACCAAGCTATCACGGCATATTCGAGTTGAAGCCGCTTCGGTAGGTTTCCCTACTTTCGATACAAATATTGTAGGTTGTGGAGGGGTTCGACAATCTTTTACTCTGAGTTGAAATTCTCCAAAAATAGTACTGTAAACCACCCCATTTTGTAACCCTTCAAACTTAATACGATAGTTATAAACCCCTGGCTTTTGAGGTGTGCCAGATAAAATATAAACATTCCCGCTTTGGGAAACTTTCAACGCTGGAGTATCATTAGAAAAATTCTCAGTCGTAAATCCTGACTTCCAATCTACATTCTTAAAAACAGGGGTGCCTATTGCATCAGTGATGATTTCCGTAAAGCCAGATAGATTTGCTGACAGATTTTGTTTATTGTTAACTCCAATGACAATATTAGCAGGTTGATTAGCACATACTTCAATTCTTGACGGAAAGTTGAAATTCAAAAAGTGCGATTTACCAGCTAAGGCGTTCCATTCTACTTGATTTGCTCCATTGAACTCGGCATAATTGACAACCCTCGTATTGGATTGGGCTAAGTTGTCATTTGAAGCCCTACAGCAAATGGGTTCTGTAACAACGTAATACCCCCCTTGCGTTGCAGGGAACTTATCAGGTGATAGAATATAAGCCTCTCCAGGTACGTAACCAATTAACATTAAAGTATCAAAGCTATTTTCACAGGCTTTAGGTTTAGTTATTTTTATTTGATTAAATGGACTCCTAACCAGTATTACTTCGTCTATTTTAACATGATCGCGTTTACGAAAAAAAGTTGCTTTTATACTTTGGGGCATTTTGGGGATATCATCTACTGGAATGTAGTAGTCACTTCTCATATCAAGACTATTCCACCAAGGGGGGCTTGTTCCACCTCCGGGCGAGCTATAAGGACTTTGAAGGCTGCTTCCAAAAATAGTTACATCCCCAACATTGTTTTGACAGTTGATAAAAATGATATTCTGAGGTTGAGTTTGCACATTGTCGCAAGACCCAGATTTCTTAAGCCTAGCATAATAAAGACCAGAACTATTAATAACTAATGCCTCACTGGTAGCACCTTCAATGAGTTGGCCATTCCGAAACCATTGGTATGTCATCCCCTGTTGAGGTGTACCACCTTCAGCGTTTAGTTGAGCTTGCGTACCATTACAAAGAGAGGCACTCAAAATACGTTTTGGGTTACCAACCTCACTTACTGTGGGAGAAAAAAAAATACTTGTTTTAATGCAGTTTGAAACATCAACTTGCCACTCTCGATAATTCTCAGCTATTTTGACCCCATTGCGCCTATGTTCGGCTATAAATCCAATTGCATAATTACCCGGCTGTGTGGGATTGACATTAACGGTTACATTAGATAAGTTGTTGTTATTATACCAAACAGGATTTGCGTTAACAATACCTACCTGTCCAAGTCCCGTATTAGTAGTATTAAAGCCGGCTTTATAGGTAACAGTTTGAAAAGGCAATGCCCCATCAGTAAGTGGAGAAGTTGCTTTGATGGTTAAATTGAAAGTTTGACCATTGACCAACGATTGAGCAGGATTTACTACTACCGGAACCGTAAATTGAGTGGTTTCATTAGCACAAGCAAATGAATAAGTATCAGGTACCCAGCCAGAAGCGAGTATTCCTTCATTTGGATTATCTAATTTTTCAAAAAGGTATTGAGGCGAAAACCAGTGATAGAGCACCACTTTGTCAGATTGAACATTGACGGTGGGATTGCGTGGTCCAACCGGGTCATTGACAACATAATAACCCTCCGGATCATTGTATTCCGTAGGATTCATCACGCGGTCATGATTATAGCGTACAAAATAATACTGAACTTCTGCCTTGGCACCCTCTACAATACAGTTATTTTTGGTTGAAGAGAAGTTTTGGGTATCTGTTTCTTTGTTGGCTGTGTACTCTTGAACTACGACATTGTCGCGTTTGCGGATGATGCGAAATCTTAATTGATTCGGGAGCATATCACGACCTGCAGCATCAGTATAAAAAGTACATCCAAAACGATAACTATACTCAACATTAAAAAGACTCCCTTGAGCAATTCGTCTATCAAAATGCCCCCCGTAAATTACTTGTGCCGATACCTCACTCCCAAGAAAACAAAGAAATAAAGTAAAACATAAGCGATACATAGTGCGTTGATAATTAGCTTGAAAAAGATGCTTCCAAAAATAGCAAATATCTCCAAATCTAGTAAGGAGATTATTACTTTACGGACAAGATTTTTTGTGTCAGTGTCCTTAACAATCTCTATCAAAATCATGTATCGCTCCTACTTCCTCCCATGACCGCTTGGGTGCTGGAGTTGAGGTAATCACACATTCCACCAATAAGTAAACTTCAGCACCAAAGCCCGATTTTTGACCATGAAATTTTCGGGGAGGTAGTTGTCGGTATAGACCACAAACAAATCAGACGCAGGTTTGTAACGCCACTGGAGGCGGGTGTTGAGATTGACGTTGTTGGCTTGGTTGTTGTACTGAAAGAACGTAGTCCAAAACAAATTGTTGGTAAAGGTAACGTCCAAGCGCGGCCCTACCAGAAATAATTCCACGGGCGATGGGAGATACGGCAGTTCGATGCGGTTGTAGTCTATGGCAAAGCGTGCCGAAACATAAGGCTGGAAGCGGTAGCCTACGGTAGTGCGGAGATTGAGGCGCGTGCCATCGGCATAGAACCCTCCATACCGACTACTAAAACTCGCCGTCAGCGGCTTGCGTGGGCTGGAGGTGATTTCTGTACCGAAGGCGTTCCACCAGTGTTCGGTGCCTGCTGCCAGTCGTTCGCGGCCTGTATTGGTAGGGTCGAAAGGTGCCCAGAGTTTGACGTAATTGTGCGCTACCCACACCACCATTTGAGCGCGGCTCTGAAAGCTGACATTATAAGCCAAAAAGGTTTCGTTGTCGGTGAGGCGATTGTTTTTGTTCCAAAACAACGTACTCTGAAGCAGTGGCCCGTGGCTTACGAGGGTTTTGTTGTTTACAAACCACAAATACCCTACACTCGGCGTAGCCATCTGATAACCTCGCCGAATCATATTTGGCACAAAACCCACTTCAGGATTATAATTTTCGCCTACGATTTCGTGCCGCCATTGCCAAAAAAAGTTCGCTCGATTGTAGTTGAGTTGGGTGGCAAAGGCCGCGTCATTGCCCGATAGATTGGGGCTAAACGACTTCGTAAGGGTGGCCTTTCCCGTCCAAATATTGTTGGCAGAGGCCAAGTTGTATTCGGCCACGATGTTACGGTTGTAGGCCGTGATGCCTTTGTTTACTTCTTTGTCATAGTTGATAGACTCACGGTTGATGAGCATCATGCCCACGTTGGAGCGCGCAAATACTTTCCGTTGGAGGGCAAAGACGGCATAATTTTGAGCAGGTGTATTGTCTTGGGCGCGCGTTTGGGTACTCAAAACACCAATACGCCAATTTTTGTCCAACTTCCCGCTCAATCTCGCCCCATACAAAATCGGCAAGCCCAGCCCAATCCGACGGGAGAAAAACGGTCGCAGCGAACTGAAGCCAAAACTGGCAAACAAATCGGCGTTTTCGAGAAAAAACTGACGACGTTCGGGAAAAAACAACTCGAAACGGTCAAGATTGGTGAGTTGTACGTCCACGTCCACTTGCGAGAAGTCGGGGTTTACGGTCAAATCAAGATTGAGAGCCGAGTTGAGAGCTACCTTCACATCGCCCCCGATGTCGGTGCGGTATTTGGGGTCGGTGTTTTTGGCGTAGTCTTTCGATACGGCTCCCAGCGCAAACGGAATCAAAGAAATATTCTTGCCGGCGGGAGGCAGGGGCTTATCCCAAATCAAGACTCCGGCATAAGCCAAGTTGGCCGATTGAAATTGACGC
Organism: Runella sp.; assembly: GCA_046294665.1. Classification (GTDB taxonomy): domain Bacteria; phylum Bacteroidota; class Bacteroidia; order Cytophagales; family Spirosomataceae; genus Runella. Next base: position 44,970 of record JBKBKL010000003.1, on the reverse strand, counting down.
GGTACGGGTGCCCAACTTGATTTTTCGTTGGTAGCCAAATCGAGCCGCGCACCATTTAGCCCCCAGCGAAGGTTGTCGGGTCGGTAGCGAATGGTCTTGAAGGGTATAGCGGCTTCCCATACGTAGCGGTCTTCGTAGTTGCGCGTTACGCAGTGCCATTTGTTGTCCCAGTTGAGGTTGATAAAGCCTCCATCAGCTTGCTGGCCGTCCCAGATGGCTCCTGCTGCACTTGCCCCAAACGAAAAACCATTGGTGAGGTCGTCGAAGGTGTCGAGTACTACAAAAAAATTGTCGTTAAGACCAAAGTTGAAATCTCTTTTGAGCGATTCTACTACCAGTGAGCCTCTAATGGCCTTGTAGCATACGGCTATGATGTAGAGATTTTCGCGGTCGTAGCAGAGGCGCATTTCGGTTTTGTTGCGCGCAAAGCTCGTATCCATCGGCGTAATCATATAAAAATCTTTGGCTACTTCGGTATGCTGCCAAGCCTCATCATTTTCGAGGCCGTCTATTTTGACAGTACCTTTGGCTTCAAAAATATGATACTGATAGGCTTCGTTTTTCTTTTGGGCAAACAACGAAACAGAGATCAAAAAAAATAAAAGAGTGCGCATCAATTGGAGCAGTGCTTGAAAATAGTTGAACCCTAAATATCAAAACATCTGGATAAGGTTTCTATACTTATACTCCAAAACATTTGTTTGTGTGGTCAATACTAAAAAATCGAAAATAGTAGTGTCGCCAATGGTTGCCGCTAACGGTGCGCGTGTTTGAGATGTTCTTTCCCATATAAAAAACCGAAGTTTTCGCTTCAAACTCAAGCATCTGTATTTTATCAATTCTTGGAATTCAAATTGTTTAATCTTGCAAATCACCCAAATCTTATCATAACTTTGAATACCAAAAAGTTAAGACCCATCCCCAATGCAACATCTCCGCTCTCTTTTTCTTTTCACTTTTTTCTTTCCACTTTTTACTTTATTACTTTCTTCTTGCCAAGAAAAACCTCTTTTTACCCCATTAGACCCCGAAACTACTGGTATAGATTTCTCCAATCGTATCATCGAAAACGATACGCTCAATATCCTCGATTTTGAATATGTCTATAATGGCGGCGGTGTAGGCATAGCCGATATGAATGGCGACAGCCTCCCAGATATAGTCTTTTCGGGCAATCAAGCCAATAGCCGCATTTACCTCAACCGAGGCAATATGAAATTTGAAGATGTAAGCCAAAAAGCAGGCGTTTCCAATTTGTTCCGATGGTGTTCAGGCGTAAGTTTGGTGGACATCAACGCCGACGGACGCATGGATATTTACCTCACCGCTACCACTCAAGGACGCGAAGCACTACGCGCCAACTTGCTTTTTGTCAATCAAGGCAATGAGGCCGACGGTACACCCCGATTCAAAGAAATGGCCAAAGAATATGGCGTTGCCGATACAGGCCACTCGATGCACGCTGCCTTCTTCGACTACGACAACGACGGCGATTTGGATTTGTACATTCTGACCAACAAAGTAGAAACCAATCCCAACCAATACCACGAAAAACTTCGCGACGGCTCCTCCCCTACTACCGACCGCCTCTATCGCTGCGACTGGCCGGAAGGAGCAATACACCCCACGTACACCAATGTATCGAAAGAAGCTGGGATTCTCATAGAAGGCTATGGACTCGGCATCAACATCTGCGACATCAACCGCGACGGCTGGAAAGACATTTATATCACCAACGACTACTTGTCGGACGATTTGCTCTACATCAACAACCAAGACGGGACATTCACCGACCGTGCCTCAAGCTACTTCAAACACACCAGCAACTCGGCCATGGGCAACGACGTAGCCGACATCAACAACGACGGCCTGGCCGACATCATCGCCCTCGATATGCTCCCCAAAGACAACGAACGCAAGAAAAAACTCATGGGAGCCAATAGCTACCAAACTTACCTCAACAACGACATTTACAATTTTAACCACCAATATGTCAGAAATACCCTTCAACTCAACATGGGGAATAAGCCCCATACCAACGAACCGATTTTTGCAGACATCAGCCTATTGGCCAACGTCGCCGAAACAGACTGGAGTTGGACACCGCTACTGGCCGATTTTGACCACGACGGTTGGCGCGATTTGGTCATCACCAATGGTTTCCCACGCGACGTAACCGACCGAGATTTCGCGCAGTTTCGCTCCGAAAGTAGTTCTATCGCTTCCAAAGAGTATTTGCTGGGGCAAATTCCGATTGTCAAAATCCCCAATTATGCCTTTCGCAACAAAGGCGATTTGACTTTTGAAGATGTTTCCGAAAAATGGGGTATCAAAACGCCTTCTTTTACCAATGGGGCTGCCTATGCCGACCTCGACGGCGACGGAGATCTGGATATGGTCATGAACAACATCAATGATTCGGCGTTTGTGTATCAGAATAACCTCTCCCCCTCGCTACGCTCTACCCCCTCTCCTTCGCAAGGAGAGGGGAGGCCGAAGGCAGGGGTGAGGTTCTTGCGCCTCCACTTCAAAGGATCACTCCGCAACCCCGCTGGACTGGGAGCCATAGTACAACTATTTTATGACGACCACCAAACCCAAGTTTATGAACACTCCCCCTACCGAGGGTATCTTTCTACCGTAGAACCAGTAGCCCATTTTGGACTAAACAACACACAGACTATCAGCGAATTACGAATACTGTGGCCCAATGGTAAAATGCAACGACTCACCAACGTAGCCACCAACCAAAACCTTACCCTCTCCATAGAAAACGCTATGCAAGACGGAAAAAGTTTTTGGGAAAAACCAAATGAAAATTTTTTATTTCATGACACTACTGATAGTCTTGGCATCAAGTATATCCACAAAGAACCCGAATTTATTGATTTCAATATTCAAAAACTACTTCCGCGCAAACTCTCCCAGTATCCTCCTTCGGTAGCCGTGGGTGATGTAAATGGCGATGGCCTCGATGATTTTTTTGTGGGTGGAAGTCGCTATCGTAAAGGGCAATTTTTTCTACAAACCACTCAAGGGAAATTTCTCCAAGTTGATTTGTTGCCCGGCAAAGACAGTTTAGACAAACCTCAAGAAGATACAGGTACGCTCCTGTTTGATGCCGACGGCGACGGCGATCTGGATTTGTACATCGCCAGCGGGGGCAACGAGTTTCCGCCCTCTGCCCCAGCCTATCAAGACAGACTTTATCTCAATGAAGGAATGGTAGGAGGAAAACCTCGTTTTGTGTTGGCCGAAGGAGGGTTGCCCAATTTCAATGTTAGCACCTCCTGTGTACGTGCTGCCGACTTCGACCATGACGGCGACCTCGACTTGTTTGTAGGCGGACGAGTAGAGCCAGGACGATACCCCAAGCCCGTCAGTAGTTTTATTTTGAAAAACAATAGTAGCCCCACTAAAAAGTTTGGAGGCTTTAGCGACGTTACGGCTCAAATAGCCTCCCCACTCCAAAACATCGGCCTGATATGCGAAGCCCTCTGGACCGACTACGACAACGACGGCTGGGTGGACTTGCTTTTGGCGGGTGAATGGATGCCACTTACATTCTTAAAAAACCAAAAAGGTAAACTCACTGTCGAAAATTTGCAATGGAACGTCAATCAATCGCAAGGTTCAAAATCTAATACCACCAAAGCTCTCGGCCTGTGGAACTCGCTGGCAGGAGGCGATTTCGACAACGACGGCGACACCGATTACATCGCTGGCAATCTTGGTTTGAATACCCTCATGCGTGCCTCGGAGCAGTATCCCGTCAAAATCGTCGGTGGCGACTTCAACCAAGACGGCAGCTACGATGCCATACCTTTTTGTTATTTTGAAGATGCCCAAGGCAAAATGCAATTAGTACCTTACCACGGGCGTGAGGATTTGATCAAGCAGATGATTCAGATGCGTATGCGTTTTCAGAAATATGCCGATTTCGTCAATGCTACCTACGAAAATCTCCTCACCCCCGAAGAACTCAAAAGTGCGCTGGTACTGGAGGCCAATTTACTGGCCTCGTGCTATGTCGAAAACAAAGGCAACGGAAACTTTGAGTTGCGCCCCTTACCTATTTTAGCGCAAGTAGCCCCAATCAACGGCATGGTGGTAGAAGATTTTGACAGAGATGGCTTCCTCGATGTCATGCTCGTAGCCAATGACTACGGCAACGAAACCAGTGCCGGACGCTACAATGCCTCCAATGGCCTGATGCTCCGAGGAGACGGCAAAGGGAATTTTACGCCTTTGACACAGACCCAAACTGGATTTTTTGTTCCCTTCAATGCCAAAGCCCTTGCCCAAGCTACCGATGCTCGAGGTCGTATGATACTCATTGCTTCCCAAAATCGAGGTGAATTGCGCGTTTTTGGTCAAAATTTGCCACCGGCCAGGTGGCTACCCATCGCAGCCACCGATGCAGTAGCTATCCTCCAAACCTCTAAAGGTCTAACTTACCGTAGAGAGTTGTATCAAGGGGCTTCGTTGATGTCGCAGTCGGTACGAAAAATCTCACTACCCAACGATGTGTCATCAGTCGAAATCATACAATTTGACGGCAAGCGTAGGAAGGTTTTGTGAGAAACACTACCGTTGGAGTTCGGTTTCGGCAGTGATATAGCCAAAGCTCGCCCATTGATTGCCAGCCGTCAGTTTTTTGTAAAGCACTTCAGCCTCCGATTTACGGCCATTGAGCAAGTAATAATTGGCCAATCCCAACGAAATAGTCGCATGGCTCAACGAATTTTGTTGTGATACCTCTGCTGCCAGCGTTTCGGGCTTGAGTTGGCCTTTGTGCAAAAGCAAAATGCGTTGGTAATCTATGTTTTCGATTAGCCCCATGTCTTCTTTGATAGTGTTGAGCAGGCTTTGGGCTTTGTCGGGTTGGTGGGTGCGTCGGTAGCAGAGATAGAGCCAGTTGGCGGTAGCTACGTACATATCGGAGTTTCGGGCAGTGCGAAGGTCTTCTTCGTAATACGGAATGGCCTTTTCAAAGTTTCCTTTCAAATAATGACAAAGACCCAAGTGGTAGCGGATATTGGACTGCAACGTACTGGTCGGAATCCCCGAGGCGTTGGGCATACCGTCGGGTTCTATTTGATCGGGCTGTCCTCTGGTAAGAGAATATGCCTTTTCAAAATCGGTAATGGCTTTGTCGAAACACCGCAGCGTCAGATACCGATGCCCACGGTGGCGGTAAAGCCGGGGGTCGTTGGGATGCTGCTCGATACCCTTGCTATAAATCCGAATGGCTTCTTCATAATCGCCCATATAAGCCGTGCGGCGGCCATACCATATCGTCGCATCGGCATCGGTAGGATTTTTATACCAATCAGCACGCGCCTTCAATCGTTTGGCTTCCATGTCTTTCCAAGCCGCATCGAGTACGGCAGGCGGTTTGACAGTCGCGGCGCAGGGTTCTTGGGTGATTTTTTCGGGAGTGGCTACATCAGTACTCATCATGCGAGGCAACCTAAAAACTTCGCCTTGTTGATTGGCAAAATACAACGACGACTCCGACTCTCGTCGAGCGTGGCCGTCGGCCCAGAAAGCATAAAATTCGGGCTGTACTCCCAACGGACGACGTGGGTAGGCATGATTGAAGGCACTATTTTGTGTCATTTGCTTTATTTTTTGCCAACTTTTGCCTTTATCTCGACTTTCCCAAAGGGCCATTTCCCCACCTGTACCATAAGGCTGCGGAGTAGATTCGGTAGTACCGATGATTTTCCAAGTATTTTTTTCGATATACAAAGACCCCATGTCGTAGTTATGATCGGAGGTAGTTATGGGGCTGATTTGCCAGTTTCGACCTGTCCAATGGGCGATATTCCATTGATATGGGCCATTTTGTGGGCCGGGTTCGGGGCCGAGGCTTGTGAGGTACAAAATCGCTGGACGACCTTCGGAGGTGTAGGCTACATCGCTGATATAGACATTGCGTTTTTCGGTTTGGTAGTCTTTTACTAATGCCTCATTTTGAGGAGTGGTAAGGGGTAAGGTTATTTTCAATCCTTGTGCATTTTGCCAAGTTTTCCCCCCGTCTGAAGTTTCGATAAAGTAGAGATTGGTGCGGTAGTCAAGCCCTGCGCCTTTTTCGGTATCGGGGTGCATATTGAAGGCCGTCCCTACTTTATTTTTCCATTGACTGCTGGTTTGATAATGGCCTTCTTGTATTTGGCCAATATCCTGTATTTCAGACCATTCGACACCGTTTTTGCTCGTAATAAAACCAATAGTTCGGCGTGGTTTATTAGCACCATAGCGGAGTACACCACGGTCGTAGTGGGTCATCAAGCCCAAAAAACCACCTTGTTTTTGAGGATAAATTTGTAGATACGAGAAATTATCGAACGGCACACGCTGGCCATTTTGAAGGCGCGTTGCCTCTATTTTTTCAAATCCCGAAATAGAATAGGGCTGCGTACTCCGATGAATATACGAGGGGCGTTCGGTACCATGAGAAGTAGAGAAAACCCAGACAAACCCCTGACTATCAATGCTTAGTACAGGGTTGTCGTGAGCATCATTTGTTTTTTTGTTCACTACGATCGTAGGGCGCGATACCTGCCGAGTGCGGTGGTCGAAGTAGGCCACCTCATGCAGCAAACTCGGAACGCTATCTTTCGATGCCCCACCATAGCAAAAAAACGTTTTCTGCACAGCAGGTGCATAGACCGAAAAAGGGTAGTGATTGGAAGGGTATGTCCCCAGCCCACCGCTGTATTTGTGGGCGTATTCATTGTTGGTTTTGCCGATGTAATACCAAATCCCCCGAAAACCATCATCAGGCAGGTTGAGGGTTTGGGCAAAGGAAAGCGAAATTGAAAAGAAAAGTAAACCGAGCGTCTGCCATGATATTTTCATGTTGGAGTAGCGTTTTAGGATTCATTTAATAAAGCAGGCCGGGCTACCATTCTCTTCAGATAACGAAACAATTTGCCCCCATGCGAAGCGTCCACTACGCGATGGTCGAGGGCAGCACTAAGCGTAAGGATAGAGCGCGGCAGGATTTGGCCATTGACGACCCACGGCTTTTGCACCACCCCGCCCAAAATCAATACAAACGATACATTGGCCGATGGAAATAGTGCCGGATAGCCATTTTCTAACCCCAAACTCCCGATATTGGACAATACAAAAGCCCCGAAACTTTGCGCCGAAAGCCCTAATACGGGCATCGAAATCCCCATTTTGACCGTCAAGAATCTAATCAAACCATACACCCAGCCTCTGAGCGGCCACGGTAGGGCGGCCAATCGGTCTTTGATTTGCATGGTTTTGTTTTCGCTGCCTTTACGTGCTTTAGCAACTTGCGTTTGAAGTTGTATTACGGCCTCCTCGATAGTCATATTGGCCAAGTTTTGCATTTTGACCGACCCCATGTCGCCATTGGGTAGCAGTACACTCACCGTAGCATCAATCTGCGGATAGGCATAGACATTGCCGCGTTTGATGTAAGTATTCAACTCCGGCACTTCGTCGCGGATAGCGCGGGCCGTAGCCAATAAGAAAAAGTGCGTCAGCGTGATTTTGAGGCCTTTTTGGCGTTGGGTATGTAGGTAGGCCATCAAGTCTGTTACGTCTATCTCTACCGAACCTACGATTTTGGAGTCCACGGGTTTTTGATAAATCGTAGCAGCTACTTTGCGCCAAGTGGTATTGAAAGAAGGACTCATGCCCCAGTCATTTTTTGGATTAAATCTTTGATTATTTCCTGAAAATAAGCCCCATTGCCCGGCCCAAACCAATTCATCACGAGGGTTTCGTAGGTATCTTTTTGGTAATATTTATCGGGGGTAATGTAGCCGATATACCCTCCGTTGAAGCTCGTAACCATCAAATGAACTCCTTTTTGACGGGCATAGTGGGTCAAATCGGCCATGAGTTCACCCGAAAAATCGCAGGGAACACCTACCATCAAGATATTTCCGATACGTAGGGCTTTGATATAAGCTGGATAATCGCCAAAGGCTTTACGAAATACCCACGGACGCAGCCGCCAGCCAAGCGTAATGCGCGGCGAGGGGTCGGGCAACGGCAGCGGCAAGGTCATCATCTGTACAGGCGATGTGAAGGATTGGGGAGAGGGCGAGGCCGATAGGGTCTTGATGACATCGGCCTCAAGGCTATCGCCCTGTGCTACGATTTGAGCCAAATCTTCTGTACCACCGATTTTGGGACCCATGCTTCCCACTGCCCCTGCCATGAAAAGGGCAAAATCTGCTTCGCCATCTTGGAGCGAGTCCACCAAAACTCCCGGATAATCTCTCGAAAGGACGATATTGTCGGAGCTCAAAATCGTAGAATGTGCCGCAAACGAACAAAGCAACGCACTCTGGCCGTCGCTACGGAGAAAGCGAATCATTCGTAAGTAGGGGTCGGTGGGGCCATTGTCTATCAGGCGGTTATAGACACGGGCGGTGTCGGCTATTTCTTGGTAAGCCACCGTAGCGGGTTGGAGGTCTTCTTGTGCCAGTTCGATGGCTTGTACGATTGCCTCAGCTATCCATTCGACGTTTTGGGGGTCGTATTTCCCCGAAAAAAGCCGCCCCACCAATCCATCGCCCCAGCCTCCCATGCTGTTGTGGGTATGTGTAGCCCCAAGATAGACTTGCTCAAAAGGAATCGGGCGGTCTTTAAGTTTTGTTTTAAGCAGTTCGGTTACGGCCGGTGGTATAATCAACAAATCTGCCGCTATGATGGCACTTTTCGACAGGCCATTGTCCAATACGATAGCGCGTACATAAATCGAATCGTGGACGGCTTTGTACAATGCGCCTTTTCGTACGCCATAGCCAGCCGTAGGGGTGGGCTGGTAGGGCGTAAAATTGACCATCGCAAAGCCTACTTTGAGTGGGTTTTGTGGTCGAGTATCTGTTTGAAATTGTGCAACTGTATTTTTCCATTGCCGGTAATGGGGCGTTTGCTGGTATGGTACATCATCGCTTACAGGAGCTACCAATGTGGCCAATAGTACCAATAGCAACAACAAAAGACCTAAACTGATTTTTAAGGAGAGGGAAACAAAGCGCATGGGAGATGTGAACTTTCGATTTTTATGAGATTTGGAGTATCAATTTAAATTCGCGGCAAGAGAAAAATACGATTCCTATTGCAAGTTGTACTACTAAACGTAAATCCCAAACCCTTGTGGCAACATTTTATTTAAGGAAGGTTCAATTTGGCTATTGGTTTTATTCCGGCAGCAGATGCTGCTCTGTATTGGGGAGAGGTCTTGGGTATAGCAAAGCCCTTTGACTGAATCCAATAAAAAGGATTTTTTGCCCTCAGTCTGTTTATTTCTGGAGCGTGTTGAGTGAGCCAATCCTTGAGCCATTGAAGTTTATTCAAAACCGTTCTTACTTCGCTCGAATCTGCCGAATGAACTTCTATAAAATAGGCCTCTCCTTTGTATGAAAACACATAGTCCCAACGATTTGAATTTGGATATTTTTTAGATGTACAACTATCAATATCAACACTTCCCTCAAGCAAAGATGTGGAAGCAACTGAAATTTTTGAAGAATGAGTCCCTAAGGCTGAAAGTCCTGTTTTGTATCCGTTTGCAATATCGGGGGTTGCTTCTACTGCTTCATGAAAAGAGTTTTTGGAGTTTTTTTTACTTTTATTCTTCATATTGATTAGAAACTACATCTGTTGCTCTGGCAGAAAAGTGAGCAAGTCCACCCCATTCTGAAACAGCCTCGTCTTCATTGCCAGCATCTAAACTTGTGATGTCTTTTACTATAACTCCATTACTCTCTCTATCAAAATAATAGGTATTGATGGTCTTTTTTGACAATAGGTCTTTGAAGAGAGTCGTGGTTGAATTGTCTTTTTTTATGCCAAATAACTTGAAGAGGGCATCATCTTTGGCATTATTTTTCTTAAGTAAGTTGAATGCCCAAGCAAACTCCAATAAAACAGGGGAATGGGTCGAGATAATCACTTTGTAATTTCTACTCAATAAATCAAGTACTTGAAGAATCACCGATTCAATGGCTTGCGGGTGAAGCCCCATTTCAGGCTCTTCAATAACTACATATTTGTATTCATCTTTTCGAGAAACTTTGGAAGGAGGGCATAGCCAATAAAAACCCATCAACAATGGCATGAACTCTTTTTGTCCGGCACTCCAAGCTATGAAAGGAACACTCATATCTTCGACCTCCATTTTTAGCTTTTTTTGGCCTGTCTTTTCGTCTATTTTTACTTTCCCATTATGAAATATGCTTTCGTTGAATGAATCTCTTAATGTTTTTTTTAAACGATTATTGATTGGAAAAACTGCTTCCCTATTTTCCATACCATTTTGAAGCAGTTGCCTCAACACTTCACTAAAATACCTCAAAACATAAGGAGTAGATACATCAAACTCCATGAAGTTTTTAGGTCTGCCGTCAGCGACACTCAATATCCTTTGAGCAGGTACATAAAAAAGGGTTTCTTCATGTTTTTTAGTTTGTCCAATCCTACCAGTTTTGGAAGTCGAAACATAGTTTTTTTGATATTGTTTGCCGTCTAAAACTACTTGAGAATTACTTTTCCAAATTTTATGCATTCCTTCCCCAAAGTAGAAGTCCAATATTTTGTTTTCATCTTTTCCCCAAATGAAGCTGTATTGTTCCAATGTCTTTTTGATATGGGGTTTATCAACCAACAACTTTAAGAGTTGCAGCAAAATACTTTTTCCACTGGCTTGTGGTCCCACCAATAGTGTCAGGTCGCCAAAATTTATGTTAGCTTCTTTGATTGGCCCAAAAAAATTCAACTCTATATTTTCCATTATAAATTTTCAAATCTTACAAAGATATAGCTTTGTGAGATTAAGTTTTTAGAAAAAATAAGAGAGCCACTACCAATCACACACAAGCTCTCAATGCCTCACGGCTTTCTTCTACGATTTTTTCATAATAGGCTTCGTATTGGGGCAAGATATGTGTCAAATCAAATTCTTTGGCACGTGCGGCGGCATTGGCTTTGAAGCGGGGAAGATTTTCGTCTTGAAGGATAAAAATGGCATTTTTGGCCATATCGGCTACATCACCCACGGGACTCATAAAGCCCGTTACACCATGAATGTTTACTTCAGGCAAGCCCCCCGCATCGGACGTAATGAGTGGTACTTCGCAGGCCATGGCTTCGAGGGCCGCCAAGCCAAAACTTTCTGTTTCGGAGGGCATCATAAACAAATCGGCAATAGAGAGTACTTCTTCGATAGCGTCGAGATTGCCCAAAAAACGAACGCATTGCATTAGTCCTAATTGCTGGCACAAGGCTTCGATTTTGCTTCGTTCGGGGCCATCGCCTACCAGTAGCAGCTTGCTCGGTATGTGGTCTTTGACGATGTTGAACGTATGCACGATGTCGTCAATACGTTTGAGTTTGCGGAAGTTGGAGGTATGTACTAGTAGTTTTTCGCCATTGGGGCAGATTGCGAGTTTGAAATGTTCTTTTTTCTGTTTACGAAATCGCTTAAGGTCCACAAAGTTGGGAATGACCTCAATCTCTTTCGTAACGGGGAAATACTCATAGGTTGCCTTTTTCAAAAACTCCGACACCGACGTAACGCCATCTGACTGATTGATGCTAAACGTAATGACGGGTTCATACGAACGGTCTTTGCCTACGAGCGTAATGTCTGTACCGTGCAAAGTAGTAATGACCGGAATATGAATACCCTGTGCTTTCAGTATCTGCTTGGCCATATACGCCGTAGAGGCGTGTGGAATAGCATAATGCACGTGCAGTACGTCCAACTGCTCTTTTTTGACTACATTGACTATCGTACTCGACAATGCCGACTCGTAGGGAGCATACTGAAACAGCGGGTAGTTGGGTATATGAACTTCATGGTAAAAAAGATTCTCTCCAAAAAAGTCCAAACGTGTAGGCTGCGAGTACGTGATAAAATGGACTTGATGCCCCACGCCAGCCAAGGCTTTGCCAAGTTCGGTGGCTACTACACCACTCCCTCCAAAAGTAGGATAACAAACGATACCGATTTTCATATAGCAAAAAAGCCCAGCAGATTGTTTGGGGATTGGCCAGATACATCACTTGGGCTATGAGTGAGTACCTGTTTTGTAGTAAACAAAAAAAACAGATTTTTCTCTCATCGTGGAAGTAAAGTTTTTGTGATGTTGAGCTAAAATTCCAAAATATGGCTTATTTTGTACATTGAAAGCCCATCATTCATGAAACCCTCACCACGCCTACAAGACTTTGCACTGGGTATCTTTCGGTTGGTGCGCTGGCCCAACTTACTCATGATTGCTATATCGCAATACATGGCGCGGATTTTTTTGATAGGTCCACGTGTTGATTGGTACTTCATTTTACAAGAAAACGACCTATTTTTAATCTCACTTTCCACCGTCTTGATAGCAGCGGCAGGTTATGTCATCAACGATTATTTCGACATCAAGATAGACCTCATCAACAAACCTCGGAGAGTCATCATCGGGCGGTACCTCAAGCGTAGGTGGGCTATTACTTTACACCAAATACTCAATGTAGTAGGGTGTTTGGTGGCTTTGTGGGTGAGTAAGTGGGTTTTTGTGTTGAGTGTTGTCTGCGCAACACTCCTTTGGTTTTATGCTTCTTATTTCAAAAAACGTCCTTTCATTGGCAATGTCATCGTGGCTTTATTGACAGCTTTTTCGCTGATTATACTATCGGTTTATTATGAGAAAGGCCGTCTTTTAGTATTGATTTACGCCTTGTTTGTGTTTACGATTTCGTTGGTCAGAGAAATCATCAAAGACATCGAAGATCTGCGCGGCGATGTATCGCATGGCTGCCGTACTCTGCCCATCGTGTGGGGAGTACGGGCTACCAAAAAAGTCATTTATGCACTCATAGCAGTCTTCATTCCTACGTTGTTTGTCGTGGCTCAATGGCTTCAAAATACTCACTTAGCTTGGGTTTTTATGGCCCTCACGTTGCTCATTGGCTGGTTGGTATATAGATTGGTATATGCCGATACCAAAAAAGAGTTTGGCGTATTGAGCAGCCTTTGCAAACTCATCATGCTACTCGGTATGTTGAGTATGATTTGGGTATAGAAATTCGCTTTTTTTCTTGCTATTCTATCACATCATCTTCATTTTTGAATCCAAAATCAAACCAAGCACTTTCTCATGAAAAAAGTATTTATCACCTTGTTGAGTTTAGCCATTAGCTCTAAAAGTATAGCCCAAGATTGTATGGGACTACCTATCAAAATAGGTATGGGCTTCGAGATGCTGACCTACAATGCCAAAGACAAACCTACGGGGCGTATCAATTATCAAATCAAAGAGGTAAAGTCAGAAGGTGGCGCTACACTAATGAAAATGGAAATGCAGGTAGTAGATGAGAAAAACAAACCTCAATCGGCTACTGCATTTACGTGCCGCTGCAAAGGCAATGAAATGAGCATCGAAACTACTTCTTTAGCTTCTTCTATGGACAACCCCATGCTCAAAGATGCCAAGATGCAGTTTACGTCGAAAGACATGGTTTATACCAACAACTACCAAGTAGGTACTACCCTACCCGATGCCTCACTCGAAGGCTCTGGCGATATAAGCGGTATGGCTGTTTCGTACAGTATGAACATCACCAATCGCAAAATCGCCAGCCAAGAAAACCTTACTGTACCTGCGGGTACATTCAATGCCTACAAAATCACCTCCGACTCGCGTGTCAATACTCGTACAATCGTCAATGTGGGGCTTGATTTTCAGACGACCAGCTATCGTACCCCAAACGTACTTTGGGATCTCAAAACCGAAAGCTATCGCAATGGCAAACTCATGTCTTACAGCGTGTTGTCAAAGATTTTTTGAAGAAATGATGAGCTGAAATTTGCTGCCACTCATGCACCCCGAAATCATTTGTGCATGGGAGGCAATTTCATTTTTTCCACTTCAACGTACCAAGCAAATGGACAATATCTCGGCGGAGGTAGTCTATGGCAGGTTGTAGAGAGTCTTGCTTGTCGGCTATGGTAAAATAAAGCGCACCTCTTAGATAATGTGTAGTCGTATCAGTAGTATAAAACTGTATATAACTCGGCACATCTCCCATGAGTTCAAACACCACCGCTGCCCGACCCGACTTGGTTTTGAGTACTTGCTCTCGCATACCCGTAGCCTTGATTTGATGCTTCCCTGCCATTCGATACGTATCGTTGATGAGGGCTTGTAAGCGTGAAGGATTGTTGCCGATAGGCTTGTAAGTAAGCTGAATACTGGCATTGAACGACGGATAATTGATAAAAATCCAATGCGGCTCTGCGCCATTGAAAGTGTCGGGTTTGATGACTGCGCTTTTGGAATACTCAAACCAGTAAGGGTGGTTTTCTGCCAATGGTTGATACACCTGCGCTGGCAAATCGAGTCGAGGGTACCCCTTAGGTTTGGGGGCGTAGTCGGGTGTAGAGGATTGGCAACTGAAAAGAAGGTAGAAAGGTAGAAAGGTAGAAAGGTAGAAAGGTACAGAGGTACAGAGGCAACAAGGCAACGAGGCAGCAAGGCAGCGAAGCAGCAAGGCAGCGAGGTACAGAGCAGCCGAGTAGCAAAGTCGTTTGGCCAAATCAAATCCTCTAATGCTTACTTTATACATCTTACACCCTATATCATACATCTTACGTCTTACGTCATACATTTTTCCAACTACCTTATACATCATTTTCTTAATCTTCAAAAACATAGCTGATTTCTTTAAAATCGAAATACTCCAATCGTTGTTTGATTTGCACTGCCAATCTTCCTTCGGGACTCACTCCCACTATCGTACCTACAAATGGTGCATTATTTTGACAGAAAAGTTGCGGTTCTTGATAGCGAAACAACTGCGCTAAGTAACGCCTTTTGAGCATATCTACGTGCTTATTTCGGAGTAAAAGATAATTTTTTTCTAATTTCTCCAACAAAACCCCCAACAATGTCGGAAGGTCATACGCTTGCCCAGTAGCCAAGCGTAGCGATGTAGCACGTGAACCTTCAAAATACAACTGATTGACATTTAAGCCAATACCTACCACCGAATGTTCAATGTGAACACCTTGGAGGCTATTTTCGATGAGTATCCCCCCCACTTTATGCTGGCCAATATAAGCATCATTAGGCCATTTGATTTTGGGAGTACGAGAGTCCCCTAAACAAGACTCCAAAAACTCATGAACGCCCAACGAAACGGCCATATTGAGTTGAAACTGCTCTACGGCACGCAAAAAACGAGGACGTAAAATGAGCGAAAAAGTAAGATTTTCGCCAGCTTGGGCTTGCCACTGATTGCCGCGCTGACCTCTTCCGGCCATCTGATAGTCTGTAATGACAACCGTACCTTCGGGAGCTTCTCCGTGCCGCAACAAATCAGCCGCTTCGTCGTTAGTGGACTGACAAGATGGCAGATAAATCAGATTTTTGCCAATAAACAACGTGTTGGATTTAATTTTGTACAATTTCTCGTAATTTTAGGTGCAATTTAAAAAGTACGCATGAAACAACGCAAATCAAAAGACATAACTTCCCAGCAGCTTTGCCAGCTCATCGTAAAAGGTATGCAAGAAAAAAAAGCCATAGACATAGTAGTCATGGATTTACGCGAAATCAAAAACGCTATTACTGATTTTTTTGTGATTTGTACTGGCAACTCCGATACACAGATAGATGCTATAGCTGACTCTATAGAAGAAGAAGTACACAAAATCACCAACGAACACCCCTGGCAGCGCGAAGGAAAGGAAGCCAAAGAGTGGATTTTGATAGATTATGTGGACGTAGTGGCCCATGTTTTCAAAAGAGAACGTAGAGAGTTTTACAGCCTCGAACAACTCTGGGGCGATGCCACCATTACCTCCGTTAAAGAACAATTTATTTGAATGAACAATCGTTTGTCAAATCGTGTTGAATAGAAAATTAATCATTTTATAGCAGAAACATATTCGCCCAAAACAACTGCTATCATAAAGTACAAAAACCATGTCTGAAAACAACGGAAATCCACTCAATCCCAACAATCGCAACCCCCGCCGCTCAGGCTACCAAGGGTGGATCATTGCGTCATTGGTATTAGCTATCTTGGCAATTACCTTTTTTAGTCGTAACACGGCAGTGAGGCAAATCACTCAAACCAAATTTGAAAAAATGGTGCAACTCCAAGAAGTGCAGAGTGTGGTAGTGGTCAATAACGAATTTGTAGAAGTAACCCTCACACAAAAAGCCCTTGAGGATAATAAATACAAAGCCCTCTTTGCCGACAAGCCTTATTTCAATAGTAATGGCCCACACTTTCAGTTTGAAATCAACTCTGCTGATAAGTTTGCTGATGATTTTAATAAACTAAAACCCCATAGCGACTCCATAGAGTTTAGCTACGACCGTCGTGGCGATTGGACAGGTTTTTTAAGTTCATGGGGAGTCATCATCATTATGATTCTTGCCATGTATTTTTTACTGGGTAGAATGACAGGTGGAGCCGGTCCGGGGGGACAAATTTTCAACATTGGCCGCTCACGGGCTACACTCTTTGATGCTGAAAATAAAGTAAAAATTACGTTCAATGATGTAGCGGGTTTGGAGGAAGCCAAAGAAGAAATCCGTGAGATTGTGGACTATCTCAAAAACCCAAGTAAATTCACCAAACTCGGTGCCAAGATTCCGAAAGGGGCTTTACTGGTAGGGCCTCCCGGCACAGGCAAAACCCTCATTGCCAAGGCAGTAGCTGGCGAAGCAGGCGTACCCTTTTTCTCACTTTCAGGCTCTGACTTTGTCGAAATGTTTGTAGGAGTGGGTGCTGCACGAGTACGTGATTTGTTCAAACAAGCCAAAGAAAAAGCACCTTGTATCATTTTCATTGATGAGATAGATGCCGTAGGTCGCTCGCGTGGGCGCGGTGCTATGCCCGGTGCAAACGACGAACGCGAAAATACGCTCAACTCACTGCTGGTCGAAATGGACGGCTTTGCTACCGACTCGGGTATCATCATCATGGCCGCTACCAACCGCCCCGATGTACTCGACCCCGCACTGCTACGCCCAGGGCGATTCGACCGTCAGATTTCGGTAGATAAGCCAGATGTAGTAGGCAGAGAGGCTATTTTTAAAGTACACCTCAAACCTATCCGATTGGCCCCAGACGTAGATCCCAAAAAACTAGCAGCCCAAACACCGGGTTTTGCAGGAGCAGAAATCGCCAACGTATGCAACGAAGCCGCTCTCATTGCCGCCCGCCGCGACCGCGACGAAGTAACCATGCAGGATTTTCAAGATGCTATGGATAGAGTAATTGGAGGCTTAGAAAAGAAAAATAAGATTATATCGCCCGACGAAAAAGAAATCGTAGCCTACCATGAAGCAGGCCATGCCGTTGCTGGTTGGTTTTTGGAACACGCCGACCCGCTCGTCAAAGTAACTATCGTACCACGTGGCGTAGCAGCACTTGGCTATGCGCAGTACCTCCCACGCGAGCAGTATCTCTACCGCACCGAGCAACTCATGGACGAAATGTGTATGACGCTTGGTGGAAGAGCCGCTGAGCAAGTGGTATTTGGCAAAGTATCAACGGGTGCGTTGAGCGATCTGGAGCGTGTTACAAAACTCGCTTACAGCATGGTAACTGTCTATGGTATGAATGACAAAGTAGGCAATCTTTCGTTTTATGATTCCAAGCAATCGGAGTATAGCTTTAACAAACCCTATTCCGAAGAAACAGCCAAAATGATAGATGAAGAAGTGCGCAAAATCATAGAAGGGGCCTACAACCGTACCATCGCCCTACTGACTGAGCGGCGCAATGAACTCGAAATCATTTCTAAAGAACTGCTCGAAAAAGAAATATTATTTCAATCTGATTTGGAAAAGTTGATAGGTAAACGACCTTTTGAAAAAGAAACAGTCTATCAAGCCTACATGAACCAAAACAACGGTGAAGAAGTAAAAGAAGAAATCGAAATAGCAGAAAGCAAATAAAAACTCAACCTTTCAAAACCCTCATGGCTTGCTGTGGGGGTTTTGCTTTTTAGTCCTATCCTCTTATGAATAAGCGTACTTTTTTGAAAACCTCGTCGGCACTGGCCACAGGGGCTGTACTATCGCAGTTGGCAGCTTGCCAAGCTACCGAACAACGCACCAACTGGGCTGGCAATTTCGCTTACTCAGCCCAAAAACTACTCCTGCCCTCAAGCCTCGCTGAAGCCCAAGAAATGGTAAAAAAAAGTAAGAAAGTACGTGCGCTCGGGTCGCGGCACTCATTCAATAGTATCGCCGACTGTACCCAGGATCAAATCTCACTTCAAAACCTCAACAAAGTAATCAGCTTAGACAAAGAAGCCCGTACCGTAACAGTACAAGCAGCCATGCGATACGGTGAACTTTGCCAGTACCTGCACCAAAACGGCTTTGCATTGCACAACTTAGCCTCTTTGCCTCATATCTCGATTGCAGGAGCTTGTGCTACGGCTACGCATGGATCGGGGATTAACAATGGCAACTTGGCTACTGCCGTAACCGCCCTCGAATGGATCAACCCCGAGGGTGACCTCAATTCGCTTTCACGTGCCAAAGATAAGGATCAATTTTTGGGTGCTGTAGTAGGCTTAGGCGGCTTAGGCATCGTAACACAGCTCACACTCAGCATCCAACCCACCTACGATATGCAGCAAGTGGTATATCAGAATATGCCGATGAAAGTTCTCGAAAAAGATTTTGAGGCAATCATGTCGAGTGGATACAGTGTCAGTTTGTTTACCGATTGGCAAAACCAAAACATCAACCAAGTATGGATAAAGAGCCGTATCGAAAATGGGAAGTCAAGTACGCCAATGCCTGAATTTTATGGAGCTCGATTGGCCACCAAAAACCTGCATCCTTTAGAGAATCTTTCTGCCGAAAATTGTACAGAGCAAATGGGTGTAGTGGGGCCTTGGTACGAGCGACTGCCTCATTTTAAGATGGGGTTTATGCCCAGTAGTGGCAAAGAACTCCAGTCCGAATACTTTGTACCTATCGAGTATGCCTACCGAGCATTGATGTCCTTAGAAAAACTTCATGCCCAAGTTAGTCCTCATTTGCTCATCTCCGAAATCAGAGTCGTAGATGCCGACGACCTTTGGATGAGTCCTTGCTACAAACAAGCCTGTGTGGCTTTTCACTTTACATGGCAACAAGACTGGGAGGCAGTCAAGAAAATTTTACCACTCATCGAAACTCAACTTGCCCCGTTCAATGCCCGTCCACATTGGGGGAAACTCTTCACCATGGCCCCTGCCACACTCCAAAAGCGAATAGACAGCTTAGATGACTTTAAACAACTCTTGGGAGTCCATGACCCTCGCTGGAAATTTCGGAATGATTTCTTGATAGCCCATATTTTTTAGTACGACGTTCGATAAAGGCATCGAACTCATGGCTGTTATTTACATTTTGCCAACACCTCGGTAGCTATTTTTTTAGCCAATTCGATATTTTCTTCTTCATTATTGCTTACATCAACACCGACTTGAAAGGTGATTTTTCCTACCAAAACAGTCAGTTGCTTCTCCATGACGCGCCATGAGGCGGCATCGCCTATGCCTGTTACTTCCTTAAACATGATTTTCTCTGATGAGAGGTCTTTGGCCATGTCTTTGGCAAGGTTGGTTTCTTTGTCGCTGTATCCTTTTTCTTTCATACGCTCACCCACTTTCTCAAAAGCCGCTTCTTTTTCGGCGGCAGTCATGTTTCGATAAAATGCCTTGAAATTTTCGAGTGGGGTAGGTTTGCCCGAAATCATGAACAAATCGCTCCCTACCCAACTCAACCCCACACGGTTGGACACGGGGGCGGTTATTTCTCTACCCATGATTTTTAGGGTTTGGGTACGGTCGCTGTCCCAAGTATATTCATAAGTATCTCGGTCGTGGCGGTCGGCCTCTGCTCTAAAATCATACTTTTTCTGGGCTTGGTCTGGTACAGCCACGTATTTTTTGATGACTTCGAGGGGCAAGAGTTGGTTGAGTGTGCCTTTGTTGGCGTGTGATAGAAGGCAGTCGGTATGGCCCGAACTGGCATTAGCTTGGATACTGGTGGAGTTATTTGCACTATTTTCGGTGCTGGTGGTACTGTTGCAGGCGGCTGTTGCCAACACCACCATTACAGCAAATGCTTTTGTAAGATTCATCGTCTTGTGGTTTAGTTACATTCTATATTTTTGATTTGATCTTCATACACTTTGCGCTGGGCAGGTGTATAAATACTACACGATTGAATGATGTCAGACAAAGATTTTTTGACGGCTTCGCATTTGGTTTTATTATTGATGTCTTGCGACCAAGCCGTTATGGCGTTTTCATATTCTTTGGAAGCATTTTCACAGCGAGTAGTGGGGTCTAAGGCATTTTTCTTACAAGACAATACTGCCAACAAGCCAACGAAAAGAATGAGTTTTTTCATAACGTTTAGTTGTTTTGAAGTTTATAAAAATTTAAGTTTCTGAATCAGCATTTTTGTATTATACTCATAGCTTCACAAACTCCACACGGCGGTTGTTGGCTTTGCCTTCTGGGGTGGTGTTGGGGGCTACGGGCTGGGTTGGTCCTTTGCCGTCGGTTTCCATGCGGGCGGCTTCGATACCAAACTCGGTTTGGAGGGCATTTTTGACCGATGCCGCGCGGCGCTTGGAGAGATCGAGGTTTTTGGTGGCATCGCCGTCGGAGTCGGTATGCCCGATGATGCGTACCCGCACGGTGGGGTTGTCTTTGAGTACGGTACCGAGTTCTTTGAGTACGCCATAAGATTCGGGCTTGATGCGGTCAGAATTCACATCAAACAAAATACCCGTAGTGCTGAATTTGCCTTCGGTAATGAGCTTGGAGCGAGTATCGGGAGCACCTTCGGCAATGCGCAGGTTGGTGATAAAATTGGCTCCTCCCCACAGATTGTTGGCAAATAGCATCGAATACTTTAGGGTAGGGTCGAAAGCGCGAGGCAAGTCCCACACTTTGGTTTCGTTGATATAGAGCCTGATACGGTTTTTTTGTCGCCAAATCGAAATCCTGTTGATTTCTCCTTCTTTCCAAGTTATTTTCTGCTCATTTTCGAGTATTTTTTCATTATTTTTATCAAATACCCATGCTTTGCTGGTACCCGTTTCATTGACAGGATGTAAATCGAAGCCTGCTTGAGGGTTGTTGTTGAAAAAGATGTCGAAGGTCGCTTTTCGTTGGCTTAGTTCTGGAAAAAAAATCATTAGTCCTGACTGATTTTGACTAATCTCATCATTGATCATCATATCAAACTCCATCGTAAAGTTGTCGGGGAGTTGTTTGACAAACTCGGGGTAAAACAGCCCATTGCTCCCTTTGAGCCATTTGCCTTTTTGGCCTTCGATGGTTACGACCTCACCGCCGGCGTTGGTATTCCATTTGGCTGGGAAATCGCCTACGGCATCTTGTTCAAAATCTTCTACGGCCACTACTCTTTCGCCGGGTATGAAGTCAAATTTTGAGTAGGCTTTTAGGCTTTTGGGTTGGTCTTTGGCTGTGGGAGTATTGGGTTGATTTCTGGAAGAACTGCTCCCGCTGGTAGAAATACCATTGTTTGAATTTGCTTGGGGGCGTTGTTCTTCTTCTTGATCTTCGGTTGGTTGCTGATTGTTTTTTGATTTTTTAGTATTTTCTTTTTTATCTTTTTTCCTGAAAATATTGCCGATTCCTTCTTCGACTTTATCCAACCCACGGTTGATACCCTGATCTACACGATTATTGACACGGCCTTCTACGCTTCGTTCGGTAGTTTCTTTGGGGTTGTTTACACGTATTTGAGCGACTGCCGATAGACCTCCTATAGCCAATAAAATCACAAATATATTTTTCATAGTTTTGATTTTTAAGGTGTTGATTCCTCTATTTCTGACCAAAAATGCCCTCTACCTCCCAAACATGAAGGGAGGGTTTTATGAAAAGACGTTTTCAGTATTTGAAACTATGGTTTGGCTTCATATTGAAGCCGTTTGAATGAAAAAAATCAATGATTTACTGAAAGGTTAGGTGTGTAAAGCCGTGAAGGGGAAAATTGGATTTTGAGCCGACGGGTTATAGTACCAAAACAAAAACCTTTAATGTACAGGCTTGGAAGCAGGATTTTAGCGCATTAGTATTTCACTTCACCTCCTTTAATAATTCTTCTACGGCGCGAAGCAGTTGCTGATCTTTGCCTTTAATAACCACCTCATAGTCGTTGTGGATTTTGATGTTAGGCTCGGTTTGGGCATTTTCGAGATAGGTTCCTGCCATAGTTTTTACGCCTACAGGAGGTACACCCCAGCGGAGGGTAGGGTCAGGGAGGATTTCCCAGCCTGCAAACGTACACGTACCCGGCACAGGCATACCTACGAGCTTGTTGAGAGGGACTGCTTGTGTCATGTGAGCGTAGCAGTGGCCGTCGGAGTAGTTGGCTTCGTTGGCTAAGGATATACTTGGTTTGCTCCAACGGTAGCTGGGTTCGGAGTAAATCACGCGGTTGTCGGTGGCGTTGTACATATAAATTTTACCCGAAAAAAACGTAGCCAAGTCCGACACCAAATCGCCGCCACTGTTGTTGCGGGTGTCTATGACCATTCCTTTTTTGAGGGCATATTTGCCCATGACTTCGTCGTAAGTAGTTCGGAAAGGTCCATCGGCCATACCCGGAATGTGAATATAACCCAGTGTACCATTGCTTAGTTTTTCTACTTCGTCTTGGTTGCGTCTTACCCAGCGTTTGTAAAGTAGTTGGTTTTCTTCAGTTTGACTTACAGGTTTGACCACGACCTCACGGCGGGTGGTGCCTTCGAGCAGCGTGAGGAGTACGTTTTTGCCTGCTTTGCGGTTGAGGTACTGCGCGTAGTCGCGGTCGGGCGTGAGGAGTTCGCCGTCAATGGCCTCGATGATAGTTCCTACTTTGATATTCAAGTCTGCTTTGTCCAAAGGGCCGTCTTTGATGATTTCTTCTACGCGCATTCCAGTACCGGAGTAATTGTAGTCATAGAAGATACCCAGCGAAGCCGTAGCGTCATTTTGGGCATCGGTTGGGCGGTTATAGGTTGCGCCCGAATGTGATACATTCAACTCCCCCAAAAGTTCGGAGAGCAATTCAGCAAACTCGTGATTGTTGCTAATGTGCGGTAGATGTTTCTCATAATCAGGCTTGTAGCTATCCCAGTTTACGCCGTGGAAAGTAGCCGTATAAAAGGTGGTTTTGGTACGTCGCCAGATATGTTCAAAAATAAACGCTCTTTCGGCAGCTACATCGAGCGTCATCTCGCCGTTGAGGCTAATATTTTCTTGTTTACCTGATGAGGGGTCAATTTTGGAAATTTTGCCGTCTATGTTCAAGAAAATATTTTTCTGCTCTTTGTCCCATACCATACTGCCACCGCTATTGGCATTGAGTGCTACAAGCTGCTTGGTTTCTTTGGTGCGGAGGTGGGTACTCCACAAGTTGTAGCCTTTTTCAAAGCGAGTGAGGTAGTAAAGCATATCACCGTCTTTGTTGATAAGCGCGTCCGAGAGGTTTGATGAGTGAATGGTCAGACGGGCTTTGCGGAGTTCGAGACCGTCGAGTTCGATGACCACACTGGTATCTTTTTTGGCCTCTTTCTTTTTGGTACTGTCGGCTTTGGCTGCTTTTTCTTCCAGTTCTTTGGCCAAAGTTGCTTCCTCTTTGGTCAGTTTGAATTTGTCATAAGCTGACTGCGTGAAAAACATCGCATACACGTCCATCTGTGTATTGCCGCTTTGCGAAAGGCTTTTCAGCCCTTCGCGGTTGCTGAACCACAGCATTGCTTTGCCAGCCAGTACCCACTTGGGGCGGCTATCGTCGAAACCACTCTGGGTGAGATTGAAAATTTTCCCCTTGCCATCGGTCGAGATATAAGCCACTTCACCCTCCCGTACATTCGGTACGTTGTAGTCCAGCAAAAACCACTTGCCGTCGGGACTCCATTGGAAGTACTGGTCGTTGTCGCGCCATGAGAAAAGGTCTTGGTCGGTCAAAATGGTACGGGTTTGTTTGGTGGCCAAATTGAAAACTTTCAAGGTGTTGCGATTCTCTATGTAGGCCACTTCCTTGCCATCGGGCGAGTATTGTGGGAGATAGTTTTCTTTGTCGTTGGCGATGAGTTCGGTTTCTTTCAAGAGTGTGGAGGCATAAAAATAGGGTTCTTCCTTGCGCCTGATGCGAGTTTCGTAAATCTTCCAACGATTGCCACGCTCGGAGGCATAAATCAAGGCTTTGCCATCGGGCGAAAAACTCACACTCCTCTCTTGACCGACGGTGTTGGTGATGCGTTTGGTCGTACCTCCTTCCACAGCACTTACAAACACCTCACCCCTAAAAATATACGCTACTTCTTTGCCATTGGGCGATACTGCCATACCACTTACCCCACTATTCACAGACACTACACGCTCGTTGTTGGCACGAGTATCAGAAGTGATGTTGATATTGACTTTTTGGGGTTGATTTTCTCCTCTCCTATTTTTAGGAGAGGGGTCAGGGGTGAGGTTAAATGTATAAATTTCGCCATCATAACTAAAGCACAGTGTGCCGTCGTCGGCGCGGCTCAAAAAGCGTACAGGGTGTTTTTTGAAAGACGTAAGAGCTTGACTTTGAGCAGGATTGTTTAACGAAAGTTGATGTACATTAAAAGAGCCATTGGCCTCGCTCAGATATACAACCGTTTGAGCATCTACAAAAAGCGGGTTACGGTCTTCACCTGCGAAGGTAGTGATTTGGGTATGTTTTTGGGTTTTAATATCGTAAATCCAAATATCACGTGCTACGGCAGAGGTATGATGTTTGCGCCAAGTATTTTCTTGGCCTTTGCGGTCGTGGTAAAGGAGTTTGCTGCCATCGCGGCTGTATTTTACGTCTTCGGCAGGGGTAGAGAGTAGTTGTTTGACACGACCAGCATTCACTGAAACACTATACAACTCTGGCATATAAGCAGTGGGGTATTGGCGATTGGCGGCCAAGTCTTGTCGGGTGCTACCGAAAACCACCGACTGATTGTCAGGGGCAAAATCATACGGAAATTCATTGGCCGAATGAAAAGTGAGGCGTTTGGCTTCGCCTCCTTCGGCAGGAATCAGGAAAATGTCAAAATGGCCATAACGGTCGGAGGCAAAAGCGATATGCTTACCGTCTTTCGACCATACGGGCATAAAATCGTGCGCCTCATGGAAAGTGAGCGGGGTAGCGTTGCCACCTGTGGCCGGTACACTCCAAAGATCGCCTTTATAAGTAAAGACGATCGTTTTGCCATCGGGCGAGATACTTGGATAGCGAAGCCAGCGTTGGGCAAGGGCTGTGTGAGCAAATGATAGAATGAGTGATTGAATCAGAAGGGTTAAAAAGATATTTTTCACGAGCTACTGGATTGAAAGATTTTTGGACAAAGTTAAGGATTCAAATGTGGCTTTGCGCTGATTTTACTACTTTTGCCAACACTTTCGTTTCGTTATGGTCGCTTCTGTTGCCCATTCTTCCAAAAATACGCTACTTTCTTGGGTGCTGCTGGTGCTGCTGGCCCTGATTTGGGGGTCATCATTTATTCTGATGAAAAAAAGTTTAGATACCTACACCGCCTTAGAATTGGGCGCAGGGCGATTGTTTTTCGGGGCGTTGTTTTTCATACCTATCATTATACGTACCTACCGTCAAGTACCCTCACATCGTTACCCTTACTTGTTTGCTTCGGCCATGCTGGGGGCAGTCATTCCGGCTTTTTTGTTTGCTTATGCTGGTACTCGGCTTAATAGTTCGCTATCGGGTATGCTCAATTCTCTTAGTCCACTTTTTACACTTATCATCGGGTTTGTATTTTTTGGGCAGCCACGCCGCTGGTTACAAGGAGTTGGTATTTTGATTGGACTGGGAGGGTCGTTATTATTGATTTTTGCTCAAAAATCCACGGGTATCAATCTCACCGACCCTTACGCGCTCCTCATCGTAGCGGCTACTATCATGTATGGGGTCAATATCAACAACATCGCCAAAAACCTAAGCCATCTGCCTGCGTTGGCCATTACGGCGTTGATGTTTGTGTTTATCGGGCCTATGGCATTGGTAGTGCTTTCGTTTACCGATTTTTTCTCCAAAATAGGGCAGTCTGACCATTTACAAGCTACTTTGTTTGTGGCTATTTTGGGTATCATCGGTACAGGCATCGCTACCATGATATTCAATCGAATCGTACAGATGTCTTCCGGGCTTTTTGCTTCGTCTGTTACCTACTTAATACCTATTGTGGCTATGGGTTGGGGTTTTTGGGACGGTGAGAACATTACGCTACAACAACTCGTCGGAATGTGTACTATCCTTACGGGGGTTTATTTGGTCAATAAAAAGTCACTGTAACACCATGCTGAAAGCAACCATCAACCAACAGCATACCTACGACGTAGCTTCTACCAACGAAGGACTACTCCTCAACGGCCAGCCTTTCGAGTGGGATTGGGTATCGGTAGGCCAAAACCTTTTTCATGTTTTGCACAACGGCCAGTCGTACAATGTAGAAGTGGTAGAAGCCAACACTGCCGAAAAATCCTTTCGACTCAAAATCAACGGGCGATTTTATGACGTAAAAGCCAAAGACCGATTTGATTTGCTGCTCGAACAAATGGGCATGAGTACGGCGGCCAAAAACAAAGTAAATCAACTCAAAGCACCTATGCCCGGACTGATTTGGGACATCAAAGTACAAGTAGGCGACTCCGTCAAAGCGGGCGATGTGGTGCTGGTATTGGTGGCAATGAAAATGGAAAACGCCCTCAAATCGCCGGGCGAAGGAATCGTAAAAGCCATCAAAGTAAACAAAGGCGATAGCGTAGAGAAAAACCAAGTATTGATAGAGTTTGAATAAAATATTTTTCATCATATATTTTTATTATGACAACCCCCAAATACAAGCGTATCTTGGTCAAATTGAGCGGAGAGGCTCTTAGTGGCAGCGACCGCAAAAACATCATAGATTTTGATATTTTAGACCAGTATGCCCAAGAAATCAAACAAGTAGTAGCGCAAGGCGTAGAAGTGGCTATCGTGATCGGTGGAGGCAATATTTTCCGTGGGGCATCGGTCGAAAAATCGGGCATAGACCGTGTACAAGGCGACCAAATGGGAATGTTGGCGACGGTCATCAATGGCATGGCGATTCAGAGTGCGCTCGAAAAACACGGAATGTTTACGCGCCTGCTGTCGGCAATCAAAATGGAGCAAGTGGCCGAGCCGGTGATTCGTCGTAGAGCGGTACGGCATTTGGAAAAAGGTCGTGTGGTGATTTTTGGGGCAGGTACCGGCAATCCGTATTTCACTACCGACTCGGCAGGGGTGCTTCGTGCTATTGAAATCAATGCCGATGCCATTTTGAAAGGTACGCGCGTGGACGGAGTCTATACTGCTGACCCCGAAAAAGACAACAACGCAACTCGATATGAGCAACTTTCTTATGACGAAGCTATCAATAAAAACCTCAAAATCATGGACTTGACTGCCTTCGCTCAAGCCAAAGAAAACAATTTGCCCATTATCGTTTTTGATATGAACAAGCAAGGGAATCTATTACGAATCGTAATGGGCGAAAAAGTTGGAACACTCGTTACAAAATAATTGTCCCACTTTATAAACGATTTAAAGTAAAAATCACCAAACTCAATCAAAAATGGAAGAAATAGAACTGTATTTGGAAGATGCCAAGGATACCATGGAAAAGGCATTAAAGCACCTCAACATCGAATTGGCAAAGATTCGCGCAGGCAAAGCCTCTCCCAACATGGTCGAGGGGATTCAGGTAGAATATTACGGCATGATGTCGCCGATACAAAATGTTGCCTCTATCACTACGCCCGATGCCCGTACTATTGCTATCAAGCCTTTTGAGAAAAAAATGATTGGAGAATTAGAAAAAGCCATTCGGAACAGCAACTTGGGATTAGCCCCCAACAACGATGGCGAAACGATTCGGCTCAATATCCCTCCATTGACCGAAGAACGCCGCCGTGAGTTGGTTAAGAAAGCCAAAGCCGAAATCGAAACCGCCAAAGTGAATGTCCGAAACATTCGTCAAGATACCAACAATGCCATCAGGAAGTTAGAAAAAGACGGAGTATCGAAAGACGAAATCAAGATAGGGGAGGAGCGTGTACAAAAACTCACCGATAGCTATATCGCCAAAGTAGAGCAAATATTGGCTGCAAAAGAACAAGACATTATGTCTGTATAAAACTAAATTTTATGTTTAAACTTAATACTTAAAGCTATGAAAAGAGTCTTTGGAGTAATGTTTTTCCTGCTTGTTTGCAAACAAGACCTACTGGCGCAGAAAAAAACTACTTTTATGCAAATAACCACTGTGGAGTCAGTGATTAGTGGGGGAGGGGGGCGATCCAGAATGATTATTACAAAAGCAGATGGTACCAGCGACGAAAAAGAGATGAACAACATCTTTAGCTTGGTAGGGATCAATTTCAACAACCTCAAAGAAAACGAAACCTCCATCGTACAAGCCCTCAAAAGTTTTACCGATCTGGGCTGGCAGTTGGTTTCGGTTACGCCTCTTACTCTGAGTCCCAATGCTACCAATCAAGGGATTTTCATCACACGGTATCTACTGAAAAAAGAAGAATAAATGAATCGTTCATCAAGCAACCCTACCGCAAACGTTACAGTTCGCGGTAGGCTAATATCCCTCCTATTACATTCCTTACATTTTTGAAGCCTTTGCTCTGCATAAACTTTTGCGCGGTTTCGCTGCGCTTGCCGGAGCGGCAATGTACTATCACTTCCTCCTCTTTTAGACTATCGAGTTCGGATAGACGGTGAGGTAGCTCGCCCAAAGGAATCAATACGGCTCCCAGATTATCTTCTTCATACTCGTACTCTTCTCGTACATCAATGAGGTTTATTTTCTCACCACTTTCGAGGCGTTTTTTGAGTTCTGATACTGTAATGTCCATGTTGGTTTTGGAAGATTAGATTTGACTGTAAAAAAACGTATTTTTATTTTCTCAAGAACACTTTTTTAGTAACGGTTTGCTGGCCGTCCGATAATTTCAACAAATAAAGCCCATCAGGTAGCTGATCTAAGTTGATACTTTTTTCGGCGTTTTCGAGGCGGTGGCTTTTGAGGACAGTTCCCCTCAAATCATAGATTTCCACTTTTCGAATATGGTCATGTTGCCAATGTACCACTCCCGTAGTCGGATTGGGAAATATTTCAAATTCATTTCTTTCTTTGGGTTCAACAGCCGTGATAGGAGCCTCGGGTTTGCCACCAATCACAGGCCGTAGCAACAAACTGCCACGAAAAAAGGCCAAGTTGGGGTCATTCTGAAAAGCGGTGTAGGGCACCCATTCTTGCCCGAGATTGACAAAGATTTGGTCTTGACGTTGATTGTTGCGGTCGAGGCCGATGGGGATACCGTCTTGGCCTATTTGTTGCCAAGCCACATAAAAAGTATCTCTGACAGCCACCCCAAAATCGAAAGGAAACTCGATGAAGCCGTTGGGTTCAGACGCATAGCTGATACGAAACGAACGCTGATGTAGCAACGAGCGCGGGCGACCGTTGGCGTTGTTCCAAATCTGAATCGTGATAGGCTGCCCCGTCAAATCTCGCAGAATAGGTACGATATTGAGCCTCACTGCCGACACCACGTCGGGTTGGTTGATGAAGAATCGAACGGCGGTTCGTGCCAGCGGTCTATCCATATAAACGGCGTATTCTGCCGTACCGTCGTCGTAGGCATAGTAATCCTCCAAAACCGTAGTCCCCGAAATGCTATCGTTGCGGCGTAAATCTATACCCGGTATCGAGGGGTTTACGTTGTCGGTAGTTTGGATTTGAAAATGACTTTCCAGAATGACTTTCTTGGGGGCATCGTCAAATACTACCGGTTTAGGCTTCACTACCTTGGGCTGCGAACTCAACGACCCGATGAGTTGGGAAGAGGGATTATCAATGGTCTGCAAAAGTCTCCCTGTTACTTTGTCGCGTAGCGAATAGCTAAAAGTGGTAAAGTTGAAGACATTGAACAAGTTGCGTACATCGGTCGAAATGGAGTCGGCAGTTTCGGCTTCAGGACGTGCCAAGTATTGCCTGATAGGCATAGCGGCATACCTTTTGAGGAAAGAAGTAACAGGCAGTCGAAAAGCAATATCACGTACAAACCTATCGGCACTACGGCGGCCTTTGTTGAGATAAACATAGTCAATATGCCAAGTGTCAAATTTGCCCGAAAGACGTGCAAATACCTGCCAACGCATCTGAAAAGCCTCGTGTAAAAAGGCTGGGTTTCTGATGATGATTTGGGCGTAGTTGAAATTTAGGTCGGTAATGCCCCCCTTTTGTTTCCATACAGTGCGCCAGCGTCCTTGATTGTCCAAAAATTGCACCCGAAGCGAGTCGTCGGCATCGGGCAATTCGCCCAGCCCACGGGCTTGCCAAAAGAAACTCAAATACACCGAATCGGCAAGGGTAAGCCCCGATAAGTCAATAGGTTGCGACGTGAGCGTATCGCCAGAGCCTTGAGCGTTTTGATTGGTGAAATTATAAGGAAGTCCCGATGAACTTGCTCCGTCGAAGGTTACGACATTGAGTGTGGGGTGGCCGATGGTAGAGGTGTTGTTGAGATAAGTACCTCCGCCCGGTATCCAAAGGGAAGGGTCAAGGCGGCCTTGGGTAGCCAGCGAAAAATCGTCGAAAAAAGGGAGTGATGTGGCTTTGAGCCTGGTATTTTGAAAAACAGGACTTGAAGGACTACTACCGCCCAAGGGCACTCCAACCCATTGTGCAGAGGTGTATTGAATGGTATATAAACACAGCAGTACCCCCCAAAGGAACTGAAAGTGAATAACAGAACTTGAAAAACGTTGAAAATGGTTCATTACTGCTGTGGCTCAGGTTGCGTATCAGGCTGCCCGACTACCCACAAATCTATCGTTTCTCCGACTCGTATTTTGTTGCCTGCACCCGCTTCGGGGTTTTGCCGCACCACCGTACCGGGGGCTTGGCTTGGGTCATCTACATACTGAATGAGCGGCTTGGCCAAATTGGAACCTTTGAGGATAAACAGGGCTTCGTCGAGCGTTTTACCTACAACGTCCGGAACATCAAATTCTGTATTTCCGATGCCATTGCCTACTTCCAAATCAATCTTAGACCCCTGAGGAATCGGCGTACCGGGTAAGATGGGCTGGCCTTTGTACAACTGCCCCAGTACCGAGTTTTGCGCCAAGTCAGGTACATAAATGATACGTCCTCGCTGCAAGCCCAAACGTGCCAACTCAGCCTCGGCACTACGCAAAGTTCGATCTACGAGTTGGGGCATTTTGACATTGGGGGCAGTAAGAGAAGTAATGTAAATATAAATTTTGCGTCCTTCTTTTACTTTCATGCCCGGTTTTGGGTGTTGCCTGATAACGGTCAGCGGTGGCGCTCCAGCTACAAAAGTACAGTCGCTGATTTCGTAGCGCAAGTTGCGTTCGTCGAGATAGTCTTCCAATTGCCTAAGATTCATTCCTTTCAAATCCGGCACGGTGATACTCTGCCCGTGGTTGGTTGTAAAAGGTAAATACAAAAAGAAGAACCCCAAAAATAATGCCACAACCAAAGCTATCACTAACCCAATGTGTACAAATAAATCTTTACGCGAATTGGTACTGATTTTCATAGAGGATTGAAATCGTAGATACGAGTATGATGCAAAGAAAACCTAAATTTTTGAAAAGGGTATAAAAACCTTTTTGATTCAATTAAAAAACGGTTGTTTGCCAAGAAGTTGAGTAAAACGAACCAATGAATATGATTAACTGATGTTACGCTTCTCCGAAGCGCGATATGATTTTACGTATCACATTTTAGGGCTACAAACGTAGGGCTTCTCCGAAGCCTCTTTATGTATATATTCATTTGATAAGGCTTCCCGCAAGCCTCGGAGAGGCGCAAGTTTTGTAGAGAATCGCCCTCTAAAAATCCCACAAGCCTCGGAGAGGCGCAAGTTTTGTAGAGAATCGCCCTCTAAAAATCCCGCAAGCCTCGGAGAGGCGCAAGTTTTGTAGAGAAATTTCCTAAAAAAATCAAAACCAAATTTGCGTATCATCAGAGATTAAATCTCAAAATCTTAGCCTAAATCTTCGCGATGATTCCTTTGGTAGCCCACCTGTCAATACATTGTTCATCATATCCAATTTCCTGAAGAATAGCAGCGGTATGTTCGCCTATTTTGGGTGGGTTATGGCGTAGTTCAACATTGATGCCCTCATACTCAAGCGGAAATTTGGGAAGTTTGGCCACAGTACCGTCGGGCAACGTGGTTTTGAGTAAGCTACCGCCTTCATTAAGTTGTGGGTCGTCAAAAAGATCTTCGACTTGGGCAATAGGCGCAAACGGAATATCGGCAGCCTCACATCGCTCGATGATTTGCTGCTTGGTAAACTGACGCAAGGTATTTTCTACGTCGGGCAAAAACCAGTCGCGTTGAGCGATACGGTCATTATTGGTTTTAAGGGAGGGGTTTTGAAGCCAATCTTGCCTACCGAAAGCCTCACAAAAACGCTCCCAGTGCTTTTCGGAAATGATGCCTACAAAAACCTGCGAGCCGTCGGCAGTATCGAAAATACGATAAATGCTCCATGCACTTACCCGTGCTGGCATAGGTGGTACTGGCACTTGAGTAATGGCACTATAAGCCATATGCTGTCCCATCACAAAAGCCGTAGTTTCAAAAAGGGCACTTTTCACAAACTTACCTTTACCTGTGAAAGTACGTTCATACAATGCCAACAAAATACCGATGTAGCCAAACATTCCCCCCGTAATATCCACAATCGAAGTGCCAGCCCGTAGCGGATCGCCCGGGCGGCCTGTCATGTAAGCCAGCCCGCCCATCATTTGAACTACCTCGTCCATGGCGTGGCGTTTTTCGTAAGGGCCTGACAAAAACCCCTTGAGGGAGCAATAAATCAGCGATTCGTTGAGTGTGCGAAGGTGGTCATAGCCATAGCCAAGCCTATCCATCGTACCCGGACCAAAGTTTTCGACTACGATATCGGCAGTAGCTACGAGTTTATAAATGATTTCGTGGCCTTCGGCAGATTTAAGGTCAAGGGCAAGGCTTTTTTTGTTGCGACTATAAAAGGGGAAATAGCCTGTACCGAAGCCTTTAAGGTAGCGCGTGCTATCGCCACTGGGAGGCTCTATATGAATGACTTCAGCACCCATATCGGCCAAAAGTAGGCCGGTAGTAGGTCCCATGACCGCATGGGTAAATTCTAACACCCGAAGACCTGAAAGAGGAAGCATGAATACGAAAGAAGCAATTTTTGTTGTGTGTTTATTTCAAAAACCCCGTCACGGCTTTATTGAAATCACGGGGTTTGTCCATGTTGGATAGATGCCCCGCTCCTTTGATTACTTTTTTCTGTACTTGTGGGATTTTCTCTACCAGCAAATTGGCGACTCTTTGGATACTCTCTTCGTCTTTTTCACCTATCAGTACCAGCACTGGGGTTTTGAGTGTAGGAAGCAATTCGAGCGTAGTAGGCGTACCGTAGGTAGGGTTGAGGCGAGGATTGATGAAATGGTCGCCATTATAATCGGCTATGATTTCGTTGAGATTGATGAGGGTTTTGTCATCGGCGGTATAGAGGCGCATCAATGGTGAGCGTCGCCATACTTCTTGTTCTTCTAAGTGCCAGCCATCTTGGGCGCACATACCGATAATTTGTCCAAAAACGGCTCCCAGTTCGGGCGTATAGTTGATAAAACCATCAATATTGGGGTCAGCAGCTACGATTTTATTGACTTTGTCGGGGTATTTGGTGGCAAAGTTGAGGGCAATATTAGCCCCCATCGAAAGCCCAACTAAGTGTGCTTTTTCGATTTTGAGGTAGTCGAGCAATGCCTTCAAATCGTCGGCTGGGGAGTGGGTGTCTTGCGCTCGCTGCGACTGCCCAAAGCCACGGACATCATATCGAATTACCTTGAAGCGTTTGGACAATGCCGCCCATTGCAAATCCCACATTCGGCTATCGAGCGAAAAGCCATGAATCAATACTACCGGCTGACCCTCGCCAGCCATTTCATAGTAGAGTTTTGTACCATTGACCTCTACTACAGAAGATGTTTGGGCTTTGACCAATGAACCCAACAACCACAAACCAATCAAAATGAATGTACGCATAGGTTGATGAAAGGTTAAGGAGAGTTTATTTTAGTACATATCGTCGTAATCACTAAGGTTTGTGCTATAATAATCGTCCTCATCTTGGCGGCTTTTTTTACCCATTCCTTTGTAAAGCAATGCTTTTTTGAGAAGTGATATTTGGCCTGTATGATACAAATCATGCTGCAAAATACCATGTAACATCGTATAGTAGTCATACTGCCGTCCGGGAACGATGTCTTCCAAAAATTCGTCGTCCTCGCGTTTTTCGAGTTCGGCAATGAGTTCTTCTTGACTAAGGCTCAATTCCATTTGGAGTGCCTCCCATTCAAACTCATCAAACATACCAAATGTTTTCCAATCGCGGGTTGGGGTTACTTCGTATTCACCGTCACCTTGTAGGCGTTTGACGACAAAAATCCGCCAAGTGGTCATGTGATAGACCAATTCGGCAATGCTGTGGGTATTGGGCATGATTTTTTCGGCGGCCATTTGCCAAGATACATCGCTCAGTACATCAACTACCGAAGGGCCATGCCATGCTTCTTCGCTTTCATAAATGAGATTAAATTGGTCTATAATTCGGAGAAGTTCAGCTTTTTTGTCCATTATGTTTTTGGTGTTTGGGGCTAAATAATGTCGGCAAAGGTAGGGATATTCGTACTATCTACACATTGACTTGGGCATAATCGCCGTATTTTTTTAGGTAAGGCACCAGCCCGCCTTCATGGAGAATCTGAATCATGACATCGGGCAAAGGAGCGGCTTGGTAGATTTTGTCCTTCGTTAGATTTTGTACAATACCAGAGGTCAAATCTATCGTGAGGTCGTCGCCTTGAGCGATGTCATGGTCGCGGATTTCGAGCAAAGGCAACCCTACATTGATGGCATTTCTAAAAAAAATACGGGCAAAAGTACGAGCTATGACCACGGATACCCCCGCCATTTTGAGGGCTACGGGGGCTTGCTCTCGCGATGACCCGCAGCCGAAGTTCCAGCCTGCCGCAATGACATCGCCCTGCTGTACGGTGTCTTTGAAGGTAGGGTCAAGGTCTTCGAGTACATGAGCGGCCAGTTGGCTCATGTCGAGGGTTTTGGTGTATTTGCCGGGGATAATGCGGTCGGTGTCTATGTTGTCGCCGTAGCAGAAGGTCATGGTAAAAGAATTTTGGTTTGTCAAAATTATCGAATTTCCTCAAAAAACTCCAACCACGCTCCATCGGGAGCTTGGAGAGCCATGAGTTTGACTTTGCCATAAGGTTTGAGGTGCATGGTCGTGGGCTGTATTTCTAAGGCTACCATGCGGTCGCAGAGTTGTTTGGCGTAGGTGTCTATGTCTTTGACCGGAAAACGCAGCGTTAGGATTCCTAAATTGGGTGGTGTAGCATTTTCGGAGAAGTCTTTACCCGTCAAGCCTTCCAAGTGTATCAATTCGACAGAGCCTTGATTTTGGGCATTGGGGTGCAAAATATACACATGGCGCGTTACGTTGGGGTTGATATTGTGTGGTATGCCCAGCACGTTTTCGCCTTCTTGCCCTTTGGTGATAGACTTCATGTAAATCTTCCAGCCGAGTTTGTTTTGATAAAAATCGAGAGCGGTGTTGATGTTCTTGACGATTTGGGAGGAGTTGAAAATATGACTAAACTCACGCAAGTTGGGCCAGCCTTCGAGGGGTGGGCTGTGCCGCTGAATCAACGCCAGTTCTACCCCGTCGGGGCCTTTGAGTAGTGTTTCCGACACGTCAAACTGGCCAAATTGATAGCGCACGGGCATCGAAAAAGCATTCCAGCCCTGCTGCTCGCTTTCTTGTAGCTTTTGGTTGATGTCTTTTACCCTGATGTTGAGGTCCAAAATACCGCCCGAATCCCACGTTTTGGCTCCTGCGCGAATGTGTCGTTGGGCTGTGTTTTTGAATTTTACCAAACGTATCATGCCCGTTGTATCTCCGGGGTTGCCCAGCAAAACTTCATTGTATGGTACATTGCCCCAAGAAGGGCATTGACGATTTTTGGCTCTTGCTCTTATTTCATAGCCGGCTACTTTACGCCAATATTGCGTGGCACGGGGCAAGTCATACACACTGACTACCACTTCTCGAAAACCTTCGACTTGTTGTGCCAGAGTATCATCTGCTTTCCACAAAAAAGCCATGATAAAAAATAC
Source organism: Runella sp. (assembly GCA_046294665.1). Classification (GTDB taxonomy): domain Bacteria; phylum Bacteroidota; class Bacteroidia; order Cytophagales; family Spirosomataceae; genus Runella. The sequence continues at coordinate 8,630 of JBKBKL010000003.1, read as the reverse complement.
TATTGCTGTTTTGCTTTGGAATGTCATGGAAATTATTGTTGAAAAATTTCGACCAAAAAACCATTGGGAGCCAAGAGTGTCATGGCTTGTCGGCGGCCATAGTAGGGCGAGTTGATGAGCGTAGGGGCTTGTAAAATTTGGTAGCCTTTAGCCTTGGCGTTTTGATAGACTTGCTTCAAATCTTTACACGGGAAAGTCCAGCAGCCCAGACCACGGTAGGGTATTTTTTTGGGAACGCCCACGTCGTAAGCCTTTTGATTTTTGAACTCTACAAAGAGCAGATGTCCCCAGCGACTGCCTTTGGCATAAATCGTCAAGAAGCGGTATTGAGTACCAGCAGGTACGCCCAACGCCCCCGAAGTAGTCCAGATACGGTCGGAGCGAACTTCATAGCCGAGGGTATTGACATAAAAATCAATGATTTGGTCGGAGTTGTCCACAATCTGCGACGAATACCCCGGCCCGCCATAGCCGGTAGCGGGGTCGGTAGGGCTAAGTTGGCTCATGCCGTCGCCGCGTGTGATACCTACGCCTTTCACAAAATCGGGGCCGTTGAAAATGGTTTCATAAACGGTGTATTTGGACCCGTCGGCAGCGTCCACAGGATAGACGTTCATCGGTGCCCAAGCCCCAAAGCCGATGCGCCGCATGGTAGAGTCGAGGCGGGGCTGAATGTCGTTGGGGAAGCCCATAGCCAATACGCCCAGTTCGAGGGTATTCCAGCTTTTGTGAATACTGGGCGTAGGTTTATTGAGGAGCATGACGCGCACTTTGAGCGAAGGCACGTTGGGACGCTCCAAAAAATACAACTGCCAGTCAATATCGGCAGGGATACCGTACATTTTACGTTCTTGTGCCTTGGTTTTGGAGTCTTGAGAGATAGGGCCGGTGAGGGTCATGCCGAAGCCTTTTTCATAAAAAAGCCGCGTTTCTTCGAGCGATACGGTACAGAGCGTCGTACCAAAAAGTGGCAAGGTAAGCGCATCAGACTCGCTCGATTTGGGGGCTTGATTGTCGCGGTTTTGGGCTAAAGTACTACTTACTAATCCACAAAACACGGGCAAAAGGTATAACAAATAAAAATATTTCATAGATTTAACATAAGTACATGACGCTTTGAGGTAAATTTGAGTGATTTTCTGGTGAAAACCAAAGGTAAGAACTATGTCAGTTTTCGTTTTCACATAGATTTATACAGATTGTATAAGAGCTATCAATCAAAATTACAATGATAGCCCTCGAAAATGAGGTAATTATCAGCAGCAACAAAAGATTGTAATTTATACTTTGTAAGCAGCCATGAATATACGTTTACTTATCCCCAACATTTTATCAGGATTGTTTTTATGTGCTTGGTTTCCTCTCCATGCCCAGCGCGATACCACTCGTTTTGATCAATGGATTTTTATGGTTACGCCTACGTCAGCTATCAATCCGCGCCTTTCTACGTTGGAAATGGGCGTAGAGTACAATCCCAAAGGATACTGGGGCTATGGTCTCAATGTGGGCTTTGTAGGTCGCAAGACGGATCGCTTTTTCAAACAACAATCTCACCAAGTGTTGCGCTTTGATGTGAAACATTATTTTCGTCGCCAAGTCAATGCTACATTTACTGCACTGGAAGTGATGCTCTTTCATATCAATCACAACGGCGACGGTACAAGCTACATTGGCAACAGAAACGAACAAAATCTCCCCATAGTCAAAACTACGTTCAATGAATACAATGGCAAGGTTTCGTTCAAAATAGGCCGCCGTATCAGCGCAGATATTTGGCGTATCGAGTGGTTTTTGGGAATGGGGCTTCAAAAACGCAATGTTTGGTACCGAGTCAATGAAGTAACCTCCCAAATCGCCGAATTTACAGAAGCACCCTGTATGATGCTTCGATGTGTAGAAAATTACTATCTGACTGATACAAAGGGCTTTTGGGGAGGTGGTTTTCTACCCAATGTGAGCCTTGGCCTAAAAATAGGATTTATCCTAAAAACCAAAAAAATTGAATAGACCTATATATACTCGTTCAAAATTGATTTGAGAAAAAACCTCATAGGTTTCATTTGATTATCAATGGGTTACATAGTTAGTTTTTCGCAAACCTATGAGGTTTAAGTATAAAACCAAACCTTAGCCGTAATTTTGGGCTTTAATTTCAACGATATGTCGCGTAGTTTCAAGATTGGCTTGTTTGTTTTTGTGGCGGTGATGCTGACCACTTTCTCATTTTATTTTTGGCAAGTCGCTAAGTCGCCCAATTTGCAGGTGGACAAAGGAAAAAGTTTTGCCTTACTCATTCCGACAGGTGGAACGTATGAAGGAGTTTTGGATAGCCTCCAAAAAAATGACGTACTACGCGATGAGATGTCGTTTCGATTTTTGGCCAAACTCCTCAAACTCCCCGAGCGCGTCAAGGCAGGGCGGTACGTTATCAAAGAAAACGCCAACAATTTAGAAGTAATTCAAAAATTACGAACCGGCAACCAAGATGCTGTAAGGCTGTCGTTCAACAACATTCGCCTTAAGTCAGATTTGATAGAGCGTGTAGGCAAGAAATTTGAGTTTGGCCCCGAAGGACTGGCCCAACTGATGAACGACCCCGTCTTTTGTCAAAAATACAATACCGATACGATCAATATCGTCAGCATTTTCTTGCCCAATACCTACGACATTTATTGGAACACCAAAGCCGAGAAATTTTTGGACAGAATGTACGATGAATACCAAAAGTTTTGGACACCCGCCCGAAAAGAAAAAGCTAAGTCGCTCGGTATGAGTCAAAAAGAGGTGTCTATTATGGCCTCTATCGTAGATGCCGAAACCAACTACGCCCCCGAAATGCCGCGTATCGCTGGCGTGTACTACAATCGCATCAAGCAATCCATGCCCCTACAAGCCGACCCTACGGTTATTTTTGCTCATCGCGATTTCAGCATCAAGCGTGTCAATAATCTACTATCATCACTCAACTCTCCCTACAATACTTACCGTATGTTGGGGTTGCCGCCGGGGCCTATCAATATCCCAAGTATCGAGGCATTGGAAGCAGTACTCAACACCGAGCCGCACGATTATCTCTATTTTTGTGCCACCGTGGACGACGACGGCAAAATCACAGGCCGCCACGCTTTCGCCAAAAACTATACCGAACACCTGCTCAATGCCAAAATGTATCAGCAGGCATTGAATCGAATGAATATCAGAGCCAATGCTTCCTCGCAGTAAGGCACTATTTGATTGAAAACTACCACAAAGCCCTCCTCATGTTTAGTTACACTTACAAAGGCATCAGAGTCCGCTATGCTGACACCGACCAGATGGGCTATATGTACTATGGCAATTATGCCCGCCTATACGAAATAGGGCGTGTGGAAGCCCTTCGCAGTCTTGGATTTCGCTACCGTGACATGGAAGAAGGAGGTACGATGATGCCCGTCTATGAAAATTACTCACGCTACCTACAGCCCGCTCGTTATGATGATGAGTTGAGTATCAAGGTCATCATACCTGAATTGCCAACGGCCAGAGTGGTTTTTCGTTATGAAATCAGAAACCAAGACGAAGTATTGTTGCATACAGGAGAAACAACGCTGGTGTTTCTCAATCGTGAAACTAATCGCCCCGTGCGCGCTCCCAAAGAGTTGATAGATTTACTGAAGCCGTATTTTTAATAATCTGCCTTGCTTGCTATGTTTCAGCATTTATCAAAATCCAAATACGCCCCTTTACGGACATTACATCACTGGTTGTATAAGAAGCGTTTTTTTGGCAATGCCGTTGCAGTAGGGGATATTTTGAGTTTATTGCTCGAAAAAATTTTATTGTACGATATAGACCAACGCGCTACTGCCGTAGCTTACAACTTCACGCTGGCGGTGTTTCCCGCTATTTTGTTTTTGTTTACATTGATACCTTATTTCCCGATAGAGGGTATGCAGCATCAAATCATGAGTTTCATGCACGATGCCATGCCGGAGTCGTTGTATGACTTTGCGGCTGCTACGATTTATGACATCATCAGTCGCCGGCAAGGGGGCATTCTTTCTTTTGGTTTCATTTTGGCACTCATCACCGCCACCAACGGCATGGGGGCATTGATGACGGCCTTCAATATGGCCGACCACGCTTCCGAAAACCGTGGCTTTCTCAAAACCAAAGGGATTGCACTGATGCTCACCGTTATTCTGTCGTTCGTCCTCTTTTTGGCGGTGGTGGTTATTATTGTAGGTGGTTTTTTGGTAAATTGGCTGCAGCAAACCATTCTTTTGGGAAGTACCTTTACGATTTTTTTGCTCAATATGCTTCGGTATGTGGTGATGTTTGCAGCTTTCACGTTGGCAGTTGCTATTATTTATCGGTTTGCGCCCAAAATCAAACATGGTTGGCGATTTTTCAACTTAGGGGCGGTATTGGCCTCTATCCTTATTATTTTGGCAACCTATGGATTTTCGTATTATCTCTCCAATTTTGCCTCTTACAACAAACTCTACGGCTCTATCGGCACGCTCATTGCTCTGATGATTTGGTTTTATTTGGTGGCATTGTTGTTGATATTTGGTTTTGAACTTAACCTAAGTATATGGCGGGCCAAATACCCAACTCCTAAAAAATAAATGCCGTTTGCAACGCAACACGGCATTTATGCACTACCCTAACCCATAAATAATTTGAGAGGTTTTAATGACCTCTGAATCTTTTGAAAGTCTAAAATAAAATCGTGCCAAACTTGTTTTTGAAAAGGACTTTTTTAGAATAAACTAAGAAAATGGCAAGGACTTGACCGTTTAATAAAAAGTAAAAGCCATACAATAAAAAATCAAGTTTTACTATGTAAGTTTACTTCACAAAAAGTAAGCCAAAATACTAAAATGGACAACAAACTTTCCTGATAGCCAACTTGAATGATATTTTTTCAAGGAAACTGTAGCAACTCAATCCTTGAAACTCACACCCACCCTTTAGATAAATCACTTTAATTTTAGTTTAGTATAATCTTGTATGACTCCAGAAGTAAGCATCATCTGTACTTGCTACAATCATGAGGCATTCGTGAAAGAAAGCATCTTGTCGGTGATGCAGCAATCCTATCAGCCCATTCAATTGATCGTCATAGACAATGCCAGTACAGACGGTTCGCGGTGGGTGATACAACAACTCATAGAGCAGTATCCTCAAATCACTTTCTTGCGCAATACTCATAATCTGGGCTTATGCAAGGCTTTCAATCAAGGTCTGGAAATAGCAAGCGGTAAGTATATCATTGACCTCGCTGCCGACGACGTACTGCTGCCTACCCGTATCGAAAAACAAGTAGAGGCATTTGAGGCACTTCCCAAAGACTATGCCGTCGTGTTTTCAAACGCAGCCTACATAGATGCCAAAGGACAAAAATTGGGCTATCACTTTGCCCTTGACAATAAGGGTAAAACCGATGGAGTAGTACCCACAGGAGATGTCTATAAAGAGATTTTGCGGCGGTATTTTATCTGTACGCCCACTATCATGATGCGCAAATCGGTACTTCTCAAACTTGGCGGCTACGACGAAAACCTCAGCTATGAAGATTTCGATTTTTTTGTACGTTCTGCTCACGACTACAAGTATCACTACCTCGACGAAGTACTGATGCACAAGCGCGTACTCAATGGCTCGTTGGCTACGCAGTTTTATCAAGTAGGCAATCAGATGCTGCGCTCAAGCTGGGAAGTCTGCAATAAAGCCTACGATCTCAATCGCACCCAAGAAGAATATGACCTGCTCGCCAAACGCATACGGCAGTTTATCAAAAAATGTGTAGTAGCCGAAGCCCCCGAACAAGCGGCGGCTTTCCGAAAACTCCTCAACTACATCGAAGACCCTGGTTGGCAAACCGACCTCCTCGTAGCACTTTGCCGCTTGCCACTTCCTGTCAATTGGGCCTATCAACGTTACGCTAAATGGCGCAATCAACGCAACCTCTCGCTCATGCAAAGGGGAGTGCCTTTTGTTCATTTAGAACACTGACATGGCTTTGTTTGATGAATAAACCCCTTTTGGGTATTTATTTTTGGCTCGAATTGCGCCGAGGAAATCGCTTTTTACGGCGGGGGCTGTCTGACAATGAAGAGGCTTTCAACACAGGACTGATACCTATCGAAGCCGGCAAATTGAGTTTTGGGATTTCTTTACCGATAAGTTTTTCGACGGCACTAAGCTTGCGTATATCCTTTTCATTGATAAAGGTGATGGCAGTACCGGTGGTATCAGCACGAGCAGTACGCCCAATGCGGTGTACATAATCTTCGGGATCGTGGGGGGCGTTATAATTGACCACCAAACTGATACCCTCTACATCTATACCCCTCGACAAAATATCGGTACCTATCAAAATAGGCAATGTTTTGTTTCTAAACTCACGCAAAATCAACTCGCGTTCTTTCTGCTCCAAATCAGAGTGAAAGGCTTTGGTCACCAAACGTGCACGCTGAAGCTCATCGTTTAGTTTCCTTACACTTTCTTTGGTAGAGGCAAAAACAATGACGCTACTATAGTTGCCTTCGCGTAGGAGGTGCTTGAGTAGGGCTGTTTTTTGGGCATCGTTTACCAGATATACTTGCTGCAAAATCCCATCGGCAGGTTTGGCTACAGCGATGGTTACTTGCTGCGGTTGATGTAAAATCGTGTTGGCCAGTTTGCGTATTTTGGGCGGCATGGTAGCCGAAAACAACAACGTTTGACGCTTGGAGGGTAGATAATTGATGATACGCACAATATCGTCATAAAATCCCATGTCGAGCATTCGGTCGGCTTCGTCGAGTACCAGATGCTGCAGTTGATTGAAATTGATTTCGCCCATCTGAAGCAGCGAAATCAAACGCCCGGGCGTAGCAATGACCACCGAGCATCCTTCCATGAGTGCCTTGCGTTGCTGACTCCACGCAATACCGTCGCCCCCGCCATAAATGGCTATTGAACTGATGCCTGTAAAATAGGCCAATCCTTCTATTTGTTGGTCTATTTGTATGGCCAGCTCGCGCGTGGGAGCCAAAATAAGCGTATTGAGGTGCCGGCGGGAAGCATCTGCAGCAAGGATTTTGTTGAGGACTGGCAGCAGGTATGCCGCCGTTTTACCAGTGCCTGTTTGGGCGCAAGCAATCAAATCATGTCCTGCCAAAATCAAAGGGATAGCTTGGGCTTGGATAGGGGTAGGCTCATCGAACCCCATATCGTAAAGGCCATCGGCCAGTGTATATTCAAACCCGAAATCGTCGAATGTCAAGGATTTTTTGTTTAGGTTAAACACAAAGCTACAAAAAATAGTGTATAATTGAACACTGTTTCACGCTAATTTTCACGCTTTTGCCTGCCGAGTTTCTCCAGATTCACCCCCAAACGCCCGAGCCGCGTAAGATACAGCAAGTAGTCAATCTACTGCGCCAAGGTGGTATCGTGATTTATCCTACAGATACCGTCTATGCCATGGGCTGCGATATTCACAATGCGCGCGCCGTAGAGCGATTGGCCAAGATAAAAGGTATCAAGCCTCAGAAAAATGACTTCTCGTTTATCTGTTATGATTTGAGCCATATTGCCGACTATGCCAAAGTGAGCAATACTGCCTTCAAATTGATGAAACGGCTATTGCCCGGGCCTTTTACATTTATTTTGGAGGCCAGCAGTCGCGTTCCCAAAGTCTTGGCCAACCGCAAAACAGTAGGCATACGTATCCCTGACCATGCTATCGCACGCCAAATCGTTGATGAACTTGGCCACCCTATCATCACTACTTCTATCAAAGACGATGCCGATGACATTATGGAATACCCCACCGACCCCGAAGAAATTTTTGAAAGATACCAGTATCAAGTAGATATGGTCATCAGTGGGGGATATGGAGGTATCGTACCCTCCACAGTCATCAATGCCACCGACGATGATTTTGAAATAATACGACAGGGTGCAGGAGTCTTTGAGATATGATTTGAGAATAAGTAAAGGGTTTCTAAGACTATTGATACTGCTCGATGGTAGCTTCATTTTGTACATTATAAACTAAGTGTGTATAAGTACGTATTTACGTAGAGAAATGCCCGTAAAACTTCGGTGGTTTGTGTGAGCAAAAAAAGTAGCGGCATAGTTTACAGAGTATTAAGAAGGAGATGTTAGAGGCAATCATGGGGTGAAAAATAGACGAATTTCACCTTTGAGCGATTGTGATACGAAGAACTTTATCCAACGAAGAACTAAGCCAAACGACCTTTGGATAAGTTGTTTTCAAAACCTTTGGTACACAATGATTGATTGCCTACCTTTGAGGAGTCTTTACTAAAACTCAAATTTTCTACAAACCCAATTTTTTCTTCCCAATGAAAAAACGAATCCTTACCGTAGGCGCGCTTCTGCTTGCCATTGCCTCCTACGCCCAGACCAACACTTCTACAGTTGTGCAAAATGGCACAGCAGGCACGATGAGCATCAGCCAAACGATCGTACCCGGCTCTGCCGTAGGCAACAACGTAGTAGCCGTTGACGAAGCCGGCGGCACCGGCAACACGATCACCGTAGAGCAAACGGGAGGCGACAACTATGGTTTTGTCGTAACCAACGGTTTCACGGTAGGCGGGGGCAATACTACCGACCTGACGCAAACCTCC
>JBKBKL010000002.1:0-83716 GCA_046294665.1 Runella sp. | reverse complement strand
GCACATAGAACCATAGGTAACGATGGTGAGGTCTGTACCCTCTCGCAGTGTCTCGACTTGACCCAAAGGCACACAAAAATCACCAAGATTACTGGGCATTTTTTCTTTGAGTCGGTAGCCATTCAAAGACTCAATGACTAAGGCGGGGTCGTCGCCGCGAAGCAGGGTATTGTACATGCCGGCGGCTTGGGTCAAATCGCGAGGTACGCATACGTGCATTCCGCGAAGGCTATGTACCATCGCTCCGATATGTGAGCCAGAATGCCAGATACCTTCGAGGCGATGGCCACGAGTACGTACGATGACAGGTGCTTTTTGGCCACCTTTGGTACGATAGTGGAGCGTAGCCAAATCGTCGGTGAGGGTAGCCAGAGCATAAAAGATATAATCAAAGTATTGAATCTCGACAATAGGGCGGAGGCCGCGAATGGCCAAGCCGATACCTTGACCGATGATGGTAGTTTCACGGATTCCTGTATCGGTGATGCGGATTTCCCCAAATTTTTCTTGCAGCCCCGCAAAACCTTGATTGACATCACCTATCTTGCCGACATCTTCGCCCAAGGCCACCAATCGAGGGTCTTTTTCAAAAAGGGCTTCAAAATTGGCTCTGATGACCTCACGCCCATCAACTATCGGTGCATCAGGGGCATACTGGGCAGGTACTGCCGCTACTTTAAGGGGAGATTCGGACGATTGGCTATAAAGGTGCGAACTAAATCGGTCGTGATTGATTTCGATATTTTTTTCAAGCCAACGCTGCAACGACTGTTTGGAAGAAAGACATTCTGAGCGAACGATTCGTAATGCTTTTCTTATGGCTGCGGTGTTGTGGCGATGGAGTGGCGTGTGTTCTTTTTGTAGTTCATTGGCCAGTAGTGATAGCTCCGTTCCGAATCTACTCTCATGGGCGGCTGCCTGAATAAGTGCAATGACTTCTTTTTGTTCATTTAAAATATTATCTGTAAATGCTTTCCAGGCTTCGTTGCGTTGTTTTCTGATAGCTTCTTTGGCGTTAGATTCTATCTCGTCGAGTTCGTCGTTGGTGGCGTAGCCGTTATTCAAAATCCACTCTTTGAACTTGACATTACAATCCCATTCTTGCTCCCAGGCCAAGCGAGAGGCAGGTTTGTAGCGTGTATGGGAGCCAGAGGTAGAGTGTCCTTGTGGCTGAGTTACTTCTTGTACGTGTACAAGCACCGGGACGTGATGATGGCGGCAAATCGCTGCGGCTTGCTGGTAAGTTTCGAGCAATGCGACATAGTCCCATGCTTTGACCGTAAAAATCTCGATACCAGCTTCATTTTCATTACGCCGCATTCCTGCCAATGCTTTAGAGATACTACTTTTGACGGTTTGGTATTCGACAGGCACCGAGATACCGTAGCCGTCGTCCCAGACCGACATCAGCAGCGGTACTTGCAGCACCCCAGCGGCATTCATCGTTTCCCAAAACATACCTTGCGAGGTAGAGGCATCACCAATCGTACCAAAAACGATTTCGTCGCCTTGCCGAGAGAAATTTGTCAAAAAAGAAAGTTCAGGATTATGCCGGTATAGCTTGGAGGCATACGCCAGCCCCACCGACCGAGGTACTTGTCCGGCAGTGGGAGCCATATCACAAATATGGTTGTACGTGTCGGTTTGTGGTAGCCAATGCCCATTTTCGTCCAAATAGCGCGTCGTGTAGTGATTGTTCATCGAACGCCCTGCTGTATGAGGGTCAAAAGCCACATCAGCGTGGCCATAGAGTTGGGAGAAATATTGCCGCCAAGTAAGACCATTGAGAGCAGCCACGATGGTCTGATCACGGTAGTAGCCCGACCGGAAATCGCCGAGTCTAAATGCCTTCGCCATGGCCACCTGTGCCAGTTCTTTGCCATCGCCAAAGATTCCAAACTTGGCTCTACCGCCCATAGCATCTTTGCGCCCCAAGAGGCTGGCCTGTCGGCTCTCGCATACCAACTGATAATCTTTGAGGATTTGGGAGCGAGTGAGCGCAATAAAATCGGTGGCAAGGTCGTTTTCTATCACGTTTTTGGGGTAGTTTGGTTGATTAAAGACAAAAACAAACAATCAAATATTGATGCCTGTAAAACTAATAACTAACAGGAGCTTTAATTTGTTGTTTTGGCAAGTAAAAATACGATAAAAGCAGCAAGGTTTCAAAATTCAACAATTTTCTGTTACTTTGCCATAAATTTTTTGTCTAATACAACGTTTGGCAAAACTTTTGCTTCGATATTTATTGTTGAACAAAAAACAACTTTAACAAAACTAAATTTTAAATAAACCATGAAAAAGTTTTTTTCATTTGTCGTAGCAATTTTGGTATTCAGCACCATTAGTCATGCACAAAAAGGAGTCATTAAATTTACTAAGTTGGAGCACGACTTTGGAAAAATAGAACAAGGCAAGCCTGTTTCTTATGTATTTGAATTTACCAATACTGGTACTGAACCTTTGGTATTGGGCAATGTAAGTGCTTCTTGTGGCTGTACTACACCTGAATGGACTCGTGAACCTATCCCTCCGAAAGGTACAGGTAAAATTAAAGCTACTTACAATGCCGGCAGCATGGGACCTTTCAATAAATCTGTAACAGTACCCAGCAATGCTGAAAATGGCACCATATATTTGACACTCAAAGGTGAAGTAGTGCAAAACAAAATTGCTGCCGAACAAAATGCTACAAAAAAAGGAGGCCAATAGAGCTTAGAAACTTAAGTTTCAGAGAGCTATTTCAAAAAAGGCTTTGGCAGTCGTCAAAGCCTTTTTTGTTAGATTTGCAGTCTATATTCGACACCTTTTATGATGCTCAAAAATATTCTGATACTCGTATTGCTTGTGGTTTTCTCATGCCAAAGCACCCACCGTAAAGAGCAAGCTGATGCGTTGAACCGCTCATTGAGTGACTGTTTGACCGACTTTTCACTAACTGCCGATGAACTTGCCAAGCGGAAGAAGTATCTCAAAGCCGAAGAAAAATATCGGCGATTAGATTCGCTTTTTCGCCAAAAGGTGCGGCATGAAAAGCTCAACGGCAACGTACTCATTGCCCAGCAAGGAGTGGTACTGTATCGAAATTCTTTTGGGTATGCCCACATAGAGCAGAAAGATACCCTTCGCCCCGAATCAAAATTTCAACTGGCTTCGCTTTCCAAAACATTTACGGCTGTGGCTATACTTAAATTGTACGAGGCGGGTAAATTACGTTTAGACGACTCTGTCAGGAAGTTTATTCCGCAGTTTCCGTATTCGGGTATTCAGATTCAGTCGCTGTTATCACACCGAAGCGGCTTACCCAACTATGCCTACATTCTGGGCGATAGCCTCAAAAAACGTAACCCTTACCCTACCAACGACGACTTGTTGAGATGGTACTGCGCTGTCAAGCCCAAACTGTATAATCTCCCAAACCATTATTTTAGTTATAGCAATACCAACTACGCGCTGCTGGCTACTATTGTAGAAAAAGTGGCAGGAGTTCCTTTTGAGGATTTTCTACATCAGCAAATCTTTGAGCCATTGGGTATGAAAAATACCTACTTGGTAACAAGCCGCGCAGAGGCATTGAATCAGTTTCGCACGGCGGGCTATCAGTACAACCGCCGATTGGCCAAAGACAATTATGACGATATAGTGGGGGATAAAGGAGTTTACTCTACCACCGACGATATTTTGAGGTGGTATGCAGGGCTAAATGGAGGCTGTGTACTCAACCCTCAAACCCTCAAAGAGGCGTTTACGCCTCGTAGCTTCGAGCGGCGCGGAAGCAAAAACTACGGCTATGGATTCCGAATGCACGTGGACGAGGCTACTCGACAGCCTAAGTATATTTACCATACAGGCTGGTGGAAAGGTTACAATACGCTGATGTGGTTTAGCCCCAAGGATAAGTTTGTAATTATTTTGCTGAGTAATCGCTACAATCGCAGTATTTATCAAATCAAACCTATTCTTGAAATTTTGGAGGAAAAACAGGCAGTTACGGAGGGTTTGGACGATGAATTGTTTTAGAATTTTTACTTGATAATAAACTGCACCCTTCTGTTGCGTTGGCGGTTTTCTTCGGTGTCGTTGCTTACTAATGGCTGGTTTTGCCCCGCTCCTCGATGTTCTATTCTATTTTCTTCTACGCCTTTGTTGATGAGGTAGTTGGATATCACCTTCGAACGTTGTTCGGACAGTATTTGATTCAATTTTGGATCGCCTACATTGTCGGTGTGACCTATGATTTCTATTTTGATGCTTGGGTTATTTCTCAATATTGTAGCCAATCTATTGAGCTGACCATGAGATTCGGGGCGTAGTAGGTAGCTGCTTTGGTCAAAATAAATGTTGTCCTCAATGCTTACCGATTGCCCTGCCTTGATGTTGTCGAATATTTTTTCATTAACTATGGGCTTTGTTTTGGCTTCTGAGGGTGTTTTTTTGATAGGTACAAGCAAGAAGTTACCCAAAAATTCTCCACGTTTGGCCATCGCAGCGGCATCTATCTTTGTGGTGAGTTTTTCGTAACCATTAGCTTCTACTTCAGCTATGTAAGTTTGGTTGATTGCCAAGGATACTTGTACGCCCGAATCATAGACTTTGGAAGGGATAAGTTGCTTATCAGGATAGCTAAAGAGTTTGAATTGAACGTTTGAAATGGAGCGTTTTGTTTGGTAATCAAGCACTTTGAAGAAAAATTGTTTGGGAGCAACCTCGATAGGTTTAGTGGTGGCTACGGTCAATTTGGCTACGTAATCAAACATCTGCCCTGCTTTTATTTCTTCTGCATCTAAGTCGCCTTTGTGTGGAGCATAGCCGGGAGCTATGGCTTCGATATGGTAAATATCAGGCTCGCTGATTTTATATTTGGCAGGAGAATTGGGCGAACTTTTCAGTTCGGTCGTTTGCGCAGTAAGGCTGGCAGTAATCTTGAAAAGGGCTTCGAGGGGTCGTCCGTTGGCATCGGTAGCTGATAGGCTGGCGTAGGTATCGCCTATTTTTGATAGTTTAATGGTCAGATTGTTGGCTTCTTCGAGCGTAGGCAGGGCTTTGTCCAAGTTTTTTTGGTAAGACATAAACCCTTTGGCTTCTATCTCGATAGTGTACTGATGCTCTGGGTTGACGGTTAGCAGGGTTTCACTTGTATTTTTAGCTTCTAAAGCCACTTGTCGTGTACTCTGGTCTATGACTCGTATGTTTGCAGGGAGTATTTTACTGGTTTGCTCTTCCTGTATTTTTATTTTGACTGTTACGTCGCCTCGGGAAAGTCGAATGGTTTGGGTAGCCTGCGCAGCGGGCAATGGAGCATCTACTTTAATTTTTGTTTGGTATTTTCGGTAGCCATTGGCCGAAACCGTCAGCAGATAGGGCTGTGGTTGAATAAATACTTTGGGGGCAAAAAAACTACCCGGTACATCAGTAGTAGCTCCTGAATAGCTTTCTTTGATTTCGTCGGTCAGTTTAAACTGCGCTGCCAATGGTTTACCTGTTTGGGCATCTACTACATAAAAGAACAATTCCTGTTTAGGAATTTTTTTTAAGGTTATCTCTAACGGTTCGTTGGGCCGAAGGGTAGAGGTAGCTTGATATGGCTCATGATCGGGCGACGAAACTTCAATTTTGTAGGAAGCTATTTCTTTGATATCAGCCAACCAACCCCCACTGACACTCGGATTTTTTTTGACTTCGACGACCTTGCCTGTGGGCTGATGAGTGATGCGTATCACAGCTCGTGTCAATACAGCGCGTGAATCCTTTTCTACTACCACCATTGGCAGCCCTTCGTTACTGCCGGTAGCTTCTACGGTTTTAGGTGGTTTGAGAGATTCGAGTTCGATGGTCAGAGGCTGAATACCATTGCTATTAAGATTTTTTGCCTCAAAAATATAAACTTGTCGGTGGGTTTTGTAGTCTTGGAGAGCTACAAAAACTTGATATTCGATACCAGGTTTGACTTTGACTACGTACCAATCATTGAGCATTTGGCCTGTAAGCTCCGATTCGGTCCCCGTAGCAAGTACCGATACGATGGCCATCAGTGGCCGATTGGTATGTTTATCTTTGACTTCAATACCCAGTCGGAATTCGTTTTGGGCAGCAGCTCCCAAAGACACCATCAGCAGTAGAAGCGAATTAAGGCAATGTTTCATAGGGTAGGGGAGTGAAAGGGCAAAATTAGGCACTTTCTACCTAAAATAACAAACTCCCCCTGTGTCAGGTCTGTTAGTCATTTTTGGCTCCTCCTTTGTCTTCTTTTTTCTTATCAACTTTCTTGGATACCAGTGTACCGTCTTTGAGTCTTTTGGATACCTCGATGAAGGGACCCGCTATGATTTCTTCATTTTCTTTTAGTCCTTCCAAAATCTCTATATTTTCAAAATCACTAATCCCTGTTTTTACTTCACGGCTTAGGGCTTTGCCATTGTCATTGACAAATACAATCTCTTTGACTTTTTCTTCTTTGGTATTTTTGGGCGCATTGGCAACAGGCGTATTAGGTCTTTCTTTGTTTTTTTCATCGTCGCTTTCTTCTTTACCGCGAGTAGTAACGGCTGCGATAGGTACTGTTAGGACATTATTTTTGCGTTCGGTAATAATCTCAACGGCTGCCGTCATACCAGGCTTGAATGGATAGGATTTTTTGGCGCGCTTGGCCATCAAATCTCGATAAGATGAGTTGAGGATTTTGATTTTTACCTCAAACTCCGTCACGGCATCGTTTGAGGAAGCTGCCGCGCTACTTGTGGAGGCAAGGCCATTGGCGGTATTGGCAATTTCGGTAACGATTCCTTTAAATTTGCGGTTGCCGTAGGAGTCCACTTCTATATCCACACTATCGCCAAGACTGACGCGCACAATGTCATTTTCATTGACATCTACCCGTACTTCCATGTTGTTGAGGTTGGCGATGCGCATCATTTCAGTTCCTGCCATTTGGGAGGTACCGACCACGCGGTCGCCGATTTCGACGTTCAACTTAGAAATGGTGCCACTTTGAGGCGCATAAATGGTCGTCTTGCGCAGGTTTTCGAGGGCATCGCGTAGGGCGGCTTCCGAACTTTGCACATTAAATCTTGAGGCTTCTACGGAGGCTTTGGCTGCTTCTACATTTTGTAAAGCTACGCGATAATCGGCCTCACTTTGTTCTAAATCGGCCACAGAGATTACTTTATCGGCAGCCAGTTTTTGGTTGCGTTCGTAGCTGGCTTTAGCCCTGATAAGTTGGGCATTGGATTGTGCCAATGAGGCCCTGGCACGTTCTACGTCGGCTTTGCTTGAATTGACAGCTGCCTGCGCACGAGCTACGAGGGCATCGTAGTTGTCGGGGCGGATTTTAACCAAAAGTTGGCCTTTCACTACCGAATCCCCTTCCGAAACGTACAAACCAATAATTTCACCGGGTACATCAGGACTGATTTTCACTTCGGTTTCGGGCTGTACGCGCCCCGATGCACTTACACGCTCGATGATGTCGGTACGCTTCACTTTAGCAAATTCTACTTCGGTAGGCTTGACTTTGCCAATCCACCCTGCTTGTTTGGCTACTACCAGCCCTGCTATCAAGGCCAGTACGATGCCGCCCAAGAACCACCATGTCCGAGAAGAAGATTTTTTTGCCATATCTGACTCTAAATATTGAATGATTGAATGGATTGAATGATTGAATAGGTCAAGTACTTTGTATATTTTCTATTCTAATACTAATGGTTTGCTTTGATAGAAGTCTAAAATTTTGGTTCGGAATATGTAGTCGTATTTGGCTTGTATAAGACTAACCCGCGAGCGGTCGAGGTTATTTTTGGTGATATTGTATTCTACAACGTTGAGTGCGCCTGCATTTAAACGTGCTTCGGCAGCCTTAAACGACAATTCCAGCGAAGCAACCTGCCGAGCCGTAGCTTCGTAGCGTTTGGCGGCGTTGAGCATATTATAGTAGGCTTGCTCGACAGTCTGTCGTACCTGGTTTCGGATTATTTCCGATTGATATTCAACATTTTTTTGTTGAATTTGGGCATTGGCTATGCGGTACTTCACTTGGTATCCATTGAAAATAGGCATTCTCAAACCTAATGTAAGTGAAGCGTTGCGGTTGAAGTTGATTTGGTCAAAATACCCAAAGTTTTGAATACTACCACTCGGTACAGTGATTTTTTCGATGACAGGTACTGATACCCCTCCAAATGATACATACTTGGTTTGTGAAGGTACGTCTATCACACGCGACTCGCCCCCATCGCCTACAAAGCGTTGGTTGGGAGCAGCACTCGAATATGCTGAATTGATTCCGCTATTGAGAGAAATAGTAGGCATTTGGGCTCCTTTGGCTATTGCAACTCCTGTCTTGGCACTTTCTATCCTCAATGCAGCAGCTTCCATATCGGGCAGATATTTGAGGGCAGCATGATAGACTTGCTCAAGGGTGGCATCGTAAGGCTGCGACAACGAAGGCGGCGCAAGAGTGATAGGCTCTACCTCAAACGTTTCGGTAGCGGGCAGGTTCATCAGTTGTTTGAGCGTCAGTTTGGCCAATTCGATATTGTTCTGAGCATTGACGATAGCCAATTCATCATTGGCCAACTGTGCTTGAATATCATATAGATTGATTTCGGCCAACGACCCGGCTTGAACCAATTTTTCAGTACGTCCCAACTGCAAGCGGGTGGTTTCGGTTTGTCGGCGAGCAAACTCCAACTGTTCTTGGTTGTTGAGTACATTGAGGTAGGCGGTAGCTACATTCAAAATCAAATTGTTACGGTTGGCTTCTACATCTTTTTGGTTGGCTTGCAGTAAAAGTTGATTTTGCCGAATGGTATTTTTGAGTTGATACCCATTGAATAGAGTAACACCTGAATTGATTCCGAAATTGGAAAAGTTGATGGCTTTTTCGACAAATTGGTTGGTAAATGGGTCTATGTTACGACCTGTTTGGATACCTTGCCCTCCATTGAAATTAAGATTGGGGTAGCGTTGCCATTTGGACTGCTCTAAAGCATACTCGCTGCTGCGTACTTGTAGCTGTCCTTGCTGAAGTTGCAGGTTGTTTTTGAGGGCTATATCCACACATTGTTGCAGGTTGTATTTTTGTTGAGCGAGGGCAGCACTACTTGCTATCCACCCCAAAAGAAGTAACCAATTTCTCATCGCTGTTTTAGATTTTCGTTTCAAGGTTACGAAAGTAATCCTGCTCACTATTAGAAAATTGGATAAACGGCGAAACAAAATGATTCAACGGATTTTATCTCTTTTTGAAATATAGCGTAAGCCCAACGCCTGTTTTGTGGAGGCTCTTTACGAAACAAAAGAATGATGAATAGCGGGTTGGGAAAATGTAGTTTTTTTGAGCAACCTATAAAACCGAATTGTTAGAAAAACAGCCGAAAATGTAAGCCCTGCCGAGAGAGCCAGCCAAACGCCGTTTACGTCCATTTTGAATCTAAAAGCCAACACATAGCTCAAGGGTAGCGCAATGACCCAATAAGCAACCAAGGTAATAAGGGTCGGGACGTTTACATCTACAATACCTCGCAAGGCTCCCAATGCTGTTACTTGAATACCGTCATAGAGTTGAAAAAAACCCGCAAAAAGCATCAAAGTTGCCGCAATCTGCATCACATGGGTATCATCTTTGAGATACAGCGATACCAGCCAATCGTTAGCTGTCAGAAAAAGTACACACCAAAAACCCATAAATGCCACCACTACCAGTAAGGCAGCCGTACCTGCTCGCTTTACTTTGGAGAGGTCTAGCTCTCCCCATGCCCGCCCTACGCGAATCGCCCCCGCGGCGGCTATACCCGTGGCCATCATGTAAGTAGTAGAAGCCATACTGATAGCGATTTGGTGTGCTGCCAACTGCGCTTCGCCCAACCAACCGATGATGACTACTGCCAATGAAAAGGCTGCTATTTCAAAGAAAAACTGAAAGCCAACCGGAATACCCAACCGGAATATCTTGACGACCAAATCTCGAAAAATACTCTTTTCTGATGCCTTCAAGTAGGGTTTAAAACGTTTAGATTTTAAAATATACCAAAAAATAGCTCCTGCCATATAACAGCGGGAAAGAAGAGTAGCCACAGCAGCCCCATTGAGGCCAAGGCGCGGGAAAATCCATATCCCATTCATAAAAAGCCAATTCAGAAACGCATTGAGCAATAATGCCGAAAGCGTAACGAACATGGCCACACGCACTTGCGAGAGGCCATCGGCCATCTGACGAGCCGCTACAAACAACAGCAATGGAATAATCGAAACACTCACAATATACATGTAAGGCTGCGACAAGCGCGTAACTTCGGGCGTTTGTCCAAAATATTTAAATGACCAACTCAACCCGACACTAATCAAACAAAGCCCTACACCTAATAGCCAAGCCACTCGGATACCCGCTCCGAAAAGTCGGCCTATCTCTTTGGTATCTTGCTGGCCTTTGGCCTGTGAAATCAAGGTGGCCATCACCCCCAGTCCACCTACCCCAATACTACTGACCAAAAAGGAGAGGGAGTTGGCCAAGCCTGCTGCCCCCAGCGGTATCGCTCCCAAAAAACGGCCTACCATTAGGTTGTCGGTTACGCCCATGAGCGTAACGCCAAGCTGGGCTATGATAATCGGAATACTCAAACGAATGGTTTCGTGAATTTCTTTAAGCATAATGAATGTAGTTTAATACCCAATTTGGCCTTCTATCCAATCCAACCCTCGCATATAAAGTGCTTTTGCGTAGTTTACACGATTGTCGAAATCAAGATAATCGGTACGGCCATTGCGGTAATATTTTCTGATGAGTGTGGCGTTGGTTTCTACGGTAGGCTGGGCTATTTCATCATCAGCGTCGGTACGGAAGGGGGCAAAAGCTGGAAAGTCATGTTCCAATCGAGTCGAAAACAAATGACCTTTGGCATTTCGGACAGCGCATAGGAGGCCATTGGCTTTGGAGGTTGCAGGGGCAAGTGTACCCTCCAGACCTCTCTTGAGTACCATGACCCCATCGAAGCCTGCCATCAGTGCCAGTTCGGCCATTTTCATTTGATAGGTGATATGAAAAACCGACGTAACCAAGATTTTGGCTCCGCAAGGATTGAGGACTTTTTCGAGGGTAGCCAAAAAGGGGCGTTTGAGGAGGGTGCGTCGTCTTTCGACCCATTGGTCGAGGGCGGGCGACAATGATTTTTGGTCAAGCACCCAGCCAAAGGGAGGATTTTTTTCGAGCAACTCGTGATTGTCGGCCAAAATCCAATTGCCCAAGTACAAGTACAAATCGTGTGAATTGAGTACATATTTGGGACCCGGCGTGCGACTTACAGCTGTTACAGCATTGTAGTTGCGTTGTTGAAAAAAATGTGCCAACAAGGGTGTAATCATGTAACAATGCTCGACTCCGTCAAAAGGTTCAGACAACTGCACAATCGGCAATTTGGTTTTGACAAATCTTTGAAAACCGGGTGTATAAGTGTTTTTAACCGCCTCATACAGTCCTTCATATTCATCATTTGATTCGTAACGTACCCTCAAAATACTGACCGCCATACCCCGAAACACTTCGCAGGGATGGCCAGAAAATAAAAAATCGCCCAACTGATGTGCTTCTGAAATAGCTAAAGTGTTGCCACTCAACAATTTGACACCAATGGGAAAAAGCTGTGTTGGCAAATTAGGGCAGAGTTTGTTGAGAAAATACGCATGATTTGAAAAAGCATTTTTACCAAGATAATCTTCAAATTTTAGCTCGGCATCGGTAGGGCTTTTGAGCATCAAAGCCCCAAAAAACGCTCCCTTTTGAAGTTCATTGGCTCGACCGTTTCGGAGTTCGTCCAAGCAAGCATCTATCAGTTCAAGCGACAAAGGTTTACTACCATGCTTACCGATACCGACTTGCCGAATCCCTTTGCCCAAAGCTGAGTCAAAGTGATATTTGGCCGCAAAGTCTGATGGAAACACGTACATTCAAGTTTTTGGGGTAATACCGTTTTCCTTATACGTTTGAAAGAATAAAGGTAGGCAATTAGACCAGTGTGGGCAACATTCTATAAAATTTTATTTTCGACCACAGACCTCTCATATCATCAAATTGCAACCCCTCAAATCTGAGTTGTCAAACCTTCCGACCACTTCAAAGCGGGAAGGATTGTTCCCCACAAAACTACCTAAATCTTGGGTTTCGATGAAAGCACAAGAGTCTATATTGGCCAAATCAATGACATTGATGCCGCCATAGCGCAAGCCAGAAGGCTGATATTCGGACACCGCAAAGGGGTCGTTGGGGTCGCGTAGGAGGATACGCATCGAAGCCGATGTATCAAATACTCCCTCTCCTCGAGAATAGGCTTGAGATAGTAGTTCGGTCATGCCATATTCAGAATGGATTGTCTGTACTTTGAACCTTTCCGTTAGGATTTCATGTACTTCTTGCCGCAGCAGTTCTCTCCGCCTCCCTTTCATGCCACCTGTTTCCATGATGATCAATTCGGGGATATGGCTCAAAAAGTCAAAATTTTCGTCCAACTCTGCCAAATCAAGCAAAGCAAATGTAACACCCCATAGCAGTACTTTGCGCCCGTCGGGCTGCTCGGCTATTTTTTGGAGGGTACGAAGTAACGCTTTGATGTCATGCAGAAAAAAAGCAGAAATAGGGGAGTGGGTTTTCTCAATAAAATCTTGAACCATATACACCAAAGATGAGTTATTTCGTTCAAGATAGGACGGTAGCAAAGCCAACAAATGAAAGTTTGACAGTGGGCCGTAGGTAGTTTCAAAAATTTGGGTGCTTATGGTTTTGTACCAATCCAAATCGGCCACACAATGGCGGCTTGTCTGGCTTCCGGTCGTGCCGCTGCTTTCAAAGATAATTTGTGGCTTGGGCGAGGCAGTCAGTATGGCGTGTCTTTTGAAAAAACCAATCGGTAAAAAAGGAATTTCAGGTAATGACTCGATTCGGTGAGGATTTTTTTGTAAATAGTGCAGGTATTCTTTGTAAATAGGATTGTGAGTCGCCTGCCACCGAAATACAGCCAAAGCCGTAGCTTCAAAATTTTCGGGGGTAAGCTGTCGGACAGATGCTTGTAATGATTGCCGAAAAGACATTGAAAAATAACGCTATGATTACTTTACAAATCAAAATATGAAACAGTTAGTTCGTTTTTGTAGTACAGGTTTGCTGATGGCTCTCACAACTACGGGTTGTTTTGCTCCCCCTGATTTTAGTCTTGTCCCTGAAATTGCCTTCAACAGTCTGACCAAATTTGAAGTCATTGAGCCTTTTTCAAGAACTCGCCAAGATTCGGTGGTGATTACGATTGAGTTTAAAGACGGCGACGGCGACTTGGGCGAAACTGCCGAAGGCCGCAAAGACCCTCGCTATGATACTTGGGGGAATTACGAACTCCGAACATTTCGACGTGTGCAAGGCAATCGCTTTGAGGAGGTGATTTTGCCTGCCAATGCCAAAATCTTCTTCCCACCACTCAAACCTGACAACAGGCGCGGCCCTATCGAAGGCCGTTTGGATTATTCGGTGTTTTTCCCCTACTCACGCAATGCTCGACTCAATACCGTCAAATTCCAAATTCGTGTTCGCGACCGTGCTTTCAATGCTAGCAATATCATCGAAACAGATACCCTGTCGGTACCTTTATTATTGCAATAACTCAAATCCAATTCTTTCTTCTAAAAAACCATATCAACAATCCCATAGAGCCTATCATCATCAATAAGGCCCACCAAAATCCAAAAGGCTCATCGCTGGTAGGAATGATATTGTAGTTCATACCAAAAATCCCGGCAATCAGTGTCGGGGGCATGAAGATAATCGTAAAAACCGTAAAGATTTTGATGATTTGGTTTTGTTCCAAGTTGATCAAACCCATAAACGTATTCTGTAAATACTCCAACCGCTCGAAGTTGAAAGTACTGTATTCGAGCAGAGAACTGATGTCTTTCAGTACGATACGCAAGCGTTCTTTGTGATCATCAGGAAAAAACTGACTTCGCAACATACCCGAAAGTACACGCTGTTTGTCAATGATGGTTTCACGTATGAGCATGGAGTTTTCTTGCATCATACTGATTTTGAGCAGTATATCTTGTTTGGCTTTTTGTTCGCGGTTGAGGCTTTTGCTCAAATTTGAAATATCACGCGAGATGCCTTCCAATACATCAGCCTCCGATTCGATGCGGGTTTCGAGCAGTAAGAGCAGTATATCCACCCCACATTGGAAAGTTTCTTGACTGACCTTCATTTTACGCACTGTATCGGCAAAAGTCTTGGAGTCGCCATTGCGATACGTAAAAAGTACGTTGCCTTTAATCATGATAGATACTGGGTAAATCTCATACCCTTCTGCATTGATTTTCAGAAAGTTAGAGTTGGCATTGATGGTATTATCTTGCTCAAAATACCGCGCACTGCTCTCAATCTCTACGATTTCTTGAGGCGTTTGGAAACTGATATTACATTTGGTTTCTATCCACTCTTCTTCTTCCTGTGAAGGCGACTGCAAATCTACCCAAATCAGATTTTTCAAATGCCCTATCTCACGCACATCATTTTCGCGCTTTACTTGCTTTCCTTCTCGATAATAAATTCTGACCATAGCCGAACAGTTATTTTTCACAAACCTAAAAGTAGGACACATTTTGCATACCCTTGTTTGAAGTTTTAGACTTTTTTTATCGTTCGATGCAACACTTCTTTCTTTAGCTTTGTCATTGACACGAAAATACAGCCCTTTGGAACCTAAATTATTCATAGACAAGCACGTCCAACTCGTCGAAAGATGTAAGCAAGGAGAACGTAAAGCTCAATACGAATTGTACAAACTTTACGCCAAATCCATGCTCAACGTTTGTATGCGGGTGGTCAATCACGTAGGCGAAGCCGAAGATGTCTTGCAGGAGGCATTTGTAGATGCTTTTGGGCATTTGGATAGCTTCAAAGGCGACTCCACCTTTGGCGCATGGCTCAAGCAAATTGTGGTCAATAAAGCCATCAATCACCTGCGGCAGCGCAAAGTACAGTGGGTAGCCATAGACGACTACACCCAAGAAGATGGTATAGACCTGCCCGACGAGCCTCCCACCGACTACGAGGACTTACAACTGGACGTAGAACGAGTCAAATATGCCATGAGGGAGTTGCCGGAGGGCTATCGGGTGGTATTGTCGCTGTATTTGTTTGAAGGCTACGACCACGAAGAAATCGGCGAAATCCTCGGCATCAGTGAGTCCACATCACGTAGCCAATACATGAGAGGAAGAAAGAAATTGTTGGAAATGTTGAAAAAGCACTAAAAAAATGAAAGATAAACTGCACCGATTTATTAGGGACAACCGCGAGGCATTCGACACCGAAATCCCTTCTGACGACCTCTGGGAGAAAATCAGCCAAAAATTGCCCCAAAATAATACTGATAAGTCCGCTCTCAAGGATTTGAATACTCGCTCAAAAAGACGTGAATTTGCCATTCGACTTGACTGGCGCATAGCGGCATCGGTAGCGTTGTTGGTAGGATTGGCGTTTTATGGCTATCAACTCAACCAACAGTATCGTATTTTGGAGCAACCTACTTTGGCCTTGAGCAACCCAACTTACGCTCGCCAAGTGAGCCAATATGCCCAGCTTATCGAAACCAAGCGAGTCGAACTGCGCCGTCTGACCCAATCAGACCCCATGCTTTATAAAGAGTTTTCGACCGAACTCAACCAACTCGAAGCCTCCTATCAACGCTTGAAAGCCGACCTGCCCCAAAATCCTAACCAAGAGGTATTGATTCAAGCTATGATTCAAAACCTACAATGGCAAATAGATTTATTGAACCAGCAGTTGGGTATTATCCAACGAATCAAACAAAAATCAAAACATGAAAACGATAAAATTATGTAGTCCCAAAACAGGCTTCATCTGTATAAGTCTTCTGAGTGTACTTATGACGGCATCACCAGTCTGGGCTGCCAGATTTCAAAATCTCGAAAAACGCAAATCGGTCATCAAGATATTTGACGCAAACCCCAAAGACCACCTGCTGATAGACAACCAATTTGGACTTGTCAAAATCAACCTTTGGGACAAAAATGAGGTTCGGGTGGACATCACCATTACTGCCAAAGCCACTACCGCCACTCGCCTGCAAGAGTACTTGGATGCCGTCGAAATCACCGATCAACGCACCGGCGACCAAATCAGCATCTTGACGAAACTCAACCGAAGCATGGGGGGCGTATTGAACAACTGGTCGTGGAAAAGTAGCGACGACAGTAAAAATTTCGTACAAATAGACTACCAAGTTTCGATGCCCAAAAACATGGCACTCCATGTCAAAAATCGTTTTGGCACGACAGATATACCGATGTTTCGGGCACCGCTCACTGTGATGTCGCAGTACGGGGGCTTTGTCGCCAATGAACTGGTAGGTAGCCGCAACGACATCGCGGTATCGTATGGCAAAGCCCAAATCCAACAACTTGACAATGGCAAATTGGACATCGCCTATTCTACGCTTGACCTCGACAATGCCCGTGTGCTTAGTATCAACAACCGCTTCGGTAAACTCAAAATAGGGCAAGTTGAAAAACTCGATGGCAAAATTGGTTATTCGGGAGGGAATATTGGCACACTCAAAGGTACTTGTACCCTCAAATTGGACTTCTCGGGCGGGTTTCGGATAGAGCAAGTAGCTCCTTCTGCCGAGATGATAGACATTTTGGCCAATTACTCCTCGCTTACCATGCCCGCCGACAACAATGATTGCCAGTTTGACATCACAGTTACGCATGGAGGCTTTCGCTACCCCAACGACCGAAGGGTAAACTTTATCCAGAACGACGACCAGCGCGAAAATGACCCCCAGCGTGGCCCTCGCTTTACCAAACAATATATCGGAACCATAGGCAAAGGCAACGGCCCCAAGGTAAAGGTAGTGGCCAAATATGGCGATGTGAGCTTGCGCTAAAAGGGTTTGATTTAAAGGCTGCCCGTTTTACCACCGTCCACAGGCAGATTGATGCCTGTGATAGCTCCCGCCGCAGGGCTACACAAAAAAGCCACTGCTGCTGCTACTTCTTCGGCCTCAGCAAAACGCCCTATCGGAATCCCTGTCAATAGCTCCCGTTCTACGGCTTCTACGGTCTGGCCTGTGTTTTGTGCGCGCATTTGATTGACAGCCGCCAGCCTTCCAGTTTTGGTATAGCCGGGGAGAACGTTATTGACGGTGATGCCAAACTTTCCGATTTCGCGAGCCAAAGTCTTGGCCCAACTTGCCACCGCCCAACGAACAGTATTGGAAACACCCAGCCCTACAATCGGCTCTTTGACCGATGTTGAAATGATATTGACGATGCGTCCAAAACCTACTGCCTTCATCGAAGGAACTAGGGCCTGCGCCAAGATTTGGTTGTTGAGCAAGTGCATTTCAAAGGTCTGCAAAAACTGCTCTGCCTTAGCCTCGATGATCGGCCCGCCTGCCGGCCCACCTGTGTTATTGACTAAAATATGTACATTTGGGTATTGTGCCAAATAATCCTCAATGGCTCCTTTTACTTCCGATGATTTAGTAAAGTCCGCTACAATGTAACGGTGAGTTTGCCCTTGGGCAGTATCCAGCAGTTGCAGGGTTTGTTGCAAGGCAGTTTCGTGGCGTGCCATGAGGGTTACGTTGGCCCCCATAGAGGCCAGTTCAATGGCCGTAGCACGACCGATCCCTTGGGTGCTACCGCATACGATAGCCGTTTTGTCTGTGAGGGTAAGATTCATAATTTTGAAGGCAATTTATCAAACAACCCCATCTTTTTGGCGTTTGTTTGGGTATATACGTTAAAAACATTCATCGTCATGCGCTCTATTCTTTTCTTGATTTTGATAAGTGTAGCCTCGTTGAGCTACTGCACCTCGTCGCCTACTTCCAATGCCGCCCCCGTAGATCATTCGGCTTGGGACAAACTTCTCAAAAAACACGTAAACGACAAAGGATTTGTCAATTATACTAATTTCAAAAAAGACTACGACGAACTCAAAAAATACCTCGATATGCTCAGCAACAATGCCCCAAACGACAAATGGAGCAAAGAGGAGCAACTGGCCTACTGGATTAATGCCTACAATGCTTTCACGGTACAACTCATCTTAGACCATTACCCAGGTATCAGTAGCATCAAAGACATCGGCTCAAAAATCAAAATTCCCTTTGTTAATACGCCTTGGGACATCAAATTTATTACCATAGGAGGGAAAAAAATGGACTTGAACAACATAGAGCATGGCATCATACGCAAAAAATTCAACGACCCTCGTATTCATTTCGCGCTTGTATGTGCTGCCAAATCCTGCCCGCCGCTCCGCAATGAAGCCTTTGTAGCCGACCGCCTCGACAAACAACTCGATGATCAGGGCGTAGATTTCTTAAACGACAAAACCAAAAATAACATTACGAAAGAAAAAGCCGATTTGTCGAAAATCATGTCTTGGTATGGAGGTGATTTTACCAAAAATATGCCTATCATAGATTGGGTAAATAAATACTCGACAGTGAAGATTGATAAAAATACCAACATCACACACATGGATTATTACTGGGAATTGAATGGCAAATGATAAACCGATAGCGCGAGGCTGCGCCTCGTGATTTTAATTTCAAGGCTACGAGCTGTTCTGGTGGCTGTTTAGCACACCGATAGCGCGAGGCTGCGCCTCGTGATTTTAATTTCAAGGCTTCAAACTGTTCTGATGTCTGTTTAGCACCTACGGCGCAGCGTAGTCAAGCACAATTCATTCAACTACCGATATTCAACCCCTCATAGGGTAAAATACAACAGTAAACGAAATTCTCATACAGTTCTATTGCTTTCAAAATAGACAGGATAGCCTCCCTATGGCAAGAGTTGAAACTACCCACCGATAGCGCGAGGCTGCGCCTCGTGATTTTAATTTCAAGGCTTCAAGCCGTTTTGGTGGCTGTTTAAACTCTTAACAAGGAACCCACTTGACAATAACAAACGATAAATAGACGACAGGCTTGTTTAATGATGTTATCTTTTTTGTTAAAAATATGTGACAAATCATGGTATTACACAAATCAGTAAGAGTATGTTTAAAAATTAGAATGGGATAAAAAAAGGAATCAGAATGTTATCTTTTAAACGACCAATTTAGAAGATATGCAAATCTGTTTTGAAGACTTGTCTGATTCCCGCTATGAAATTATAGCAAAAATTCTAAATGACCAAAGAAAGCGTAAATATGAGCTTAGGGCGATTATTAATGCGATATTATGGATACAAAGAACAGGTATTCAGTGGCGAAATTTAGATAAAAAATATCCACCTTGGCGAAGCGTATATTATTATTTTCGGAGATGGAAAAGTGATGGGACATTAGAGCGTCTAAACTCTGAGTTGAATAAAATAGAGAGAAAAAGGCAAGGTAAAGAAGAAACACCAAGTCTTTTATGTATTGATAGTCAGTCAGTTAAGTCAGTTCAATTTATAAATAAAGACAAGGGCATTGATGGTAATAAACTTATCAATGGACGTAAGAGGCATCTGATTGTAGATACACTTGGGCTGATTTGGGGTGTTGTTGTTCATGCAGCAGATATTCACGATGGAGTTAAAGCTCACCTACTGGTGGAGCATTGTTTAGGCTATTTAGAAAGAATGAAGAAAATCCTCGTAGATGATGCCTACAAAAAGGTGTTTTATGATTGGGTTAGCGAAAATATTATAGGTTTAGAGATAGAATTTGCCTCAAAACCTCCCACTGAAAAAGGCTTTGTACCAATTAAATGGAGATGGGTCAACGAACGTACTTTTGGGTGGTTCAATTTCTTTCGAAGGCACTCAAAAGACTATGAGAAAACAGTTGAAAGTGCCGAAGCGTGGATTCTATGGACTAATTGCCAAATTATCTTAAACCGTTTGGAGTAGTTACCAAATTTAATTTTTAAACATAATCTAAATAAAAACTAACAATCAAAGCCTTTATGCAATTCGGTTGTAGAAATAAAATGCCGACCTTGACGTTTTGAAAGAGTTTAAAAATAGGGTTTTTATGAAAAAAATATTTCTATTGAGTCTATCCCTGCCTATTTTGATTTATCAAAATACAGTCTTTGCACAGCAAAAAGCCTTGCAAGAAGTCATTGTTGATTACATTTATCTGCGTCCGCCTTCCAAGGTCAATCAACTATTGGCCAAAAATAAGGCGGTGAAAATAATACTTCCCAAAGCGACAGCAGCGGTGTTTTATCGTGTTACGGTCTATAACCGCGACAAGGTAAACACTTGGGAAACCCTCTATAAATCGCTACGAACAGTCAATCCAGAGGCTATTGCGAAGGCGGGTTTTGATTTTACCCCTTATCTACTCGAACCCAACGGCAACGCTGATATTGATGTATATATTTTCAACGACCGTACAGTCGCTGAGCAGTTTGACAGTGGCAAGGAGGTGTCGCCTTGTCAGAAAATAGAAAATACCCAAAGCACCGTAGGAATGTTGAGTAGTGCTTGTAGAGGACAAGAGATTTTTATCGCTGCCAAAGCCCGCGAAAAAGGCAAAGTAGCAACCATCAAAGTAGAAGTGGCGGCATTGGCCGACGTAGCAGAAGACCCTATCAATGACCGCTTCCCTTATTCGATTCAAAACGAACTCACCGACGAAATCGCTTACGAAATCAGCGGCGACCGTACCAACTGGCAGGCGTTTTTTCTACCTTCCAAAAAGAAAGCCGAGTTCAAACTGGCCGACAATCAAGTCTATCTGCGTGTAAGTACCCTCGACAAAGTAACCGAAGAGTACCGCATTGATGCCGACAAAAAATACCGTTTGTTTTGGAATAAAGACAAAAAACGGGTGGATTTGTCTGAGATACCAGCAGCGAAATAACGAAGGGGAAGCAATCCGTACTTGTCAGTTGCTATCAGCCGACTACCCCCAGAGGCACCGCCGAAAAGGCCATTGGTTTGTCGGCAAAAAGTACTTTTGTTTTGGCCCAAGTTTCTTTGAATAGGGCAGACTGGCGGTAGGTGTCGAGTGCGTCGGCATTTTCCCAAAGGCTATAGGTGATGAATACATTCGGTAGGCTTTCATCACGTAGCAGTTCGAGGTGTTGGCAGCCATCAAAATCTCTGATTTTATGTTTGGAGGCTTCAAAAATAGCCAAAAAGTCCTCGATTTTTTCGGGCAAAAAAGTCATTCTGACGATACGTACGAGCGGTGGTTTATTTGCCACGATAGACGGCTTTGCGTTTTTGTAAAAAGGCCATGATTCCTTCGGCAGCATCGTGCGTTTGTCCCAATTGATTTTGGGCAGCGGCTTCGAGTTCGAGCATTTGAGGTAAGTTGCTGAACAAAGATTGATTCATTATTTGTTTCATAGCACCTATGGCTGCTGTGGGAGCGTTTTTATAGTAATTGACTACCTCTGCTACTTCCAAGTCAAGATCATAAGAACGAACAGATTTGTGAATCAGACCCAGTTGCATAGCTTCGGGTGCATAGACTTTGCGCCCTGTACTGGCTATCTCGAAAGCCCGCTGCATTCCGACCAACCTCGGCAAGAAAAAAGTAGAACCCGCATCGGGCATAAGGCCGATATTGACAAAAATCTGACATAAATAGGCATCTTCTTTGGCAATGACCAGATCGCAAGCCAAAGCCAGCGAGCAGCCTGCGCCTGCCGCCAAGCCATTGAGTTTACAAATGACAGGTTTGGGTAAATTTCGTATAGCCAAAATCATTGGATTGTAGTTTTGACGCAATGATTCACCTAACCCCGTACCATTTCTCATACCTTCTTTGAGGTCTGCCCCAGAGCAAAAGGCTTTGTCGCCTGCGCCTGTTATTACAACTACCCGTATGGTAGGTTTTTGGGCAATGTCTTCGATAGAAGTAGTGATTTCTTGCAATAGTGTAGTGTTGAGGGCGTTATAGACTTCGGGGCGGTTGAGGGTGATTTGGGCTACGCCATCGTAGGTTTCGATAAGAAGATGCTGGTACATAAAATATTGATGAAGTAAAAAATAAAGGGGCTAAGTTAGAGAAAAAACCAGACGGTAACAATACTGACACAAAATCCCAAGAGCAATCCCGTCCAAATCTGCAATGGAGTATGCGCTCCAAGCTGTAAGCGTGCCCCTGCGACCCAGCCTGAAGCCAAGATTAACCACAAAAGAGAATGGAAAAGTTGTGGCTGTCCAAGTTTGATAATGATACCAGCCACCATACCTATACTTCCGCCAGTGCCTACGCTATGCGCGCTGATTTTCCAATGCCAGCTTATGACGGCCACCAATGCAATCGAACATGCAATGCTTCCCAGAATAATACCTATCTGGGGAGCTATTTCTGACAAAGCCCCCAAACGTTTTCCAAAAAAATAGGCGGCACTTCCATAAAGCAACGTAACCAGCAAATAAGGCAAACGACGGTCGGGAAGGCTGTCCATTTGTAAAGTTCTGATATATCCACCTCGGTATAAGTAATAGATGCACAGACTCGGCACCACGAAAGTAATCATGCTCACAAACCCCAGTAGCATAAGGCGGGTAGTGTCCGAAAATACATCTACTCCTACTGCATGAGGTGTAATGAAAAACAACAAACCCAGTACTAATGTGGGCATAAGAAGGGGGTGAAACACAAAGGAAATGATTTGGGCAAGGCGGGTATTCAAGGGCGAAAGTAGATTTGCAGTAAGAGAAAAAAGCCAACGCTGCAAAAATACATCAATCTCAACAATGAGCCATAAGCCACATCTGAAAGAAATAGAAAAGAAGTATAAATATTTGATTTAAAGCCGCTTACGAAGTCTTGCGACTGGGATATTGAGTTGCTCGCGGTATTTGGCTACCGTACGGCGGGCTATGTTGTAGCCTCGGTCGTTGAGAAGTTTTTCGAGTTTGTCGTCGGAGAGAGGATTGCCTTTAGGCTCTGCTTCGATGAGTTCTTTAAGGATAGACTTCACTTCGCGGCTGCTGGCATCTTCGCCGTATTCGGTCGAGATTCCTTCGGAGAAGAAATACTTGAGGGGATAAATTCCAAATTCTGTTTGTACCGCTTTGCTATTGGCCACCCTCGATACCGTCGAAACGTCCATTTCGATACGTGTGGCAATATCCTTGAGAATCATGGGCTTGAGGCGAGTTTCGTCGCCTTCGAGAAAAAACTCATACTGATACTCCAGTATTGCATTCATAGTACGCTGGAGGGTATTTTGCCGCTGCTTGATGGCATCTATGAACCATTTGGCGGCATCAAGTTTTTGTTTGACAAAGGTTACGGTTTCGCGAATATAGCGGTTGGTTTTATCACTCTTGTCGTAGGTGTCCAGCATTTCGGCAAAAGTCCTGCTGATTCGTAACTCTGGGGCATTTTTGGCATTGAGATGGACTTCGAGTTTGCCGTTGTTATTACTTATCCAAAAGTCGGGCATCAAATACTGCGCCAAGCCGTCTTCCCCTTCTACCGAGCCGGGTTTAGGATTCAGCTTGGTGATGAGGGTAATGACACGCTTCATACACTGATCGTTGAGTCCGAGTCGTTTTTGGATTTTGTCATAGTGCTTTTTTGAAAATTCATCGAAATATTCCTCTACGACTTTGATAGCATACCCTACGAGCGAATCAGTGGGGTCTTTGCGTTCGAGTTGGAGCAGCAAACATTCTTGGAGGTTTCGCGCTCCTATGCCGGGTGGGTCGAAGGTTTGAATTTTTTTCAGCACGACCTCTATTTCTTCGACCGTCGTATAAAACCCTTGCGAAAAGGCCAAATCATGGCCGATTGCCTGTAGTGAACGACGAATGTAGCCGTCGTTTTCGATACTCCCCAATAAATGTAGTCCGATGATCATCTGCCGGTCGTTGAGTTTCAAAAAGCCAAACTGCTGCATGAGTACATCTTGAAGCGTAAACATAGTAGCAATGGGCATATCACGATCATCATCTTCATATTGACCGTCGCTGTGCATTTTGTAGCCAGCGTACTCATCACGATGGAGGTAGTCGTCTAAGCTGATGTCGCTATTTTGGTCATAAGTATCGTCGTAATCGTCGTCTGAATCTTCATGAAGGTCTTCTTTGGGGGTCAGTTCCTCGTCTAATCCCTGCTCCAACGCTGGGTTGATTTCCATTTCTACTTCAATACGCGCTGCCAGTTCAGCCGTTGGAATCTGCAACAACTTGATAAATTGTATCTGCTGCGGCGATAGCTTCTGCTGTAACGTCTGGTTGAGGCTCAGTTTTTGCATTGTGTAGAATGTTAGAGGTTCATCATGCGGTTTTGGGTAGGTACAAATTTATCAATCAGTCCTCTTACAATAGACGTGCCAAACTAATCAAAGTATCTCAAAAAAAATATTTTTTTCTGAATAATGCAATACCCCTTTTCGTAAAAAGACTGTTTTTCAATAAGTTAAAATCACGTTGAAAACATAGAAATTTTTTTAGAATAAAAGTCTTTAATTTTGCCCAGTAATATTAATTTTACTTTAAAGCCCAATCGTCAATGTTTTCACCCAAGCTGTTGTTGGTAGTGCCTTGCTACAACGAAGAGGACATCCTTACAAAAACACATACGGTACTTGGTGCTTTTTGCCAAAGGCTCATCAACAACAATCGTTTGGACAAAAACAGTAAGATTTGTTATGTAAACGACGGTAGCCGCGACCGTACTTGGGCGTTGATTGAACAGATTTGTAGAGAAGATGCCGTAGCTATCGGCCTCAAACTCTCGCGTAACTTTGGCCATCAGAGCGCGATTTTGGCTGGACTCATGCACCATCTCAACGACTTCGACTGCTTCATCACGATAGATGCCGATCTGCAAGATGATGTAGAGGCGATCGAACAAATGCTCGAACAGTACCGTCAGGGAGCCAAAATAGTCTATGGAGTCCGCGACGACCGCAGTACGGACTCGTGGTTTAAGCGTACTACTGCCGAAAGTTTCTACAAACTGATGCACGCCATGAATGTACCCGTCGTGTTCAATCATGCTGATTTTCGATTGATGGACCGACGAATTTTGCAGGAGTTTTCGCATTTCAAAGAAGTCAATCTTTTCTTACGTGGCGTGATACCGCTCATTGGCTTCCGCTCCGAAAAGGTTTTCTACAAACGCCTTGAACGTGAGGCGGGTCAAACCAAATACCCCCTCCGAAAAATGCTGCTCTTTGCCTGGAATGGCATCACGGCGTTTAGTACATTTCCGATGCGTTTGGTACTTTATTTTGGCCTGTTCAATTTTCTGATAGCTATCGGTATAGCGTTGTATGTTGCCATTTCGTATTTGTTTGGAAGTACCGTAGCGGGTTGGACTTCGATAGTACTACCGATGACGTTTTTTAGTGGAGCCAACATGATAGCACTTGGATTGATAGGCGAGTATATAGGCAAAATATACGAAGAAGTAAAAGGCCGCCCGCGCTACATCATCGAGGAGGTAATAGGTCAGTCCTAACCCCCTACATCATACATCATACATCAACTATCTTTTAGAAACATTGCTCAAGAATCTTCAAAAACCTGTTTTCCAAAACCTATTCAACGTAGGGCTGCTTGTGTTGGCGGTAGTGCCTTTGTTGGCTTTGGCTTTTTACAATCACCCTTCGCCTGTTGATGATTATTGCTATATAGATACAGTATTCAAGTATGGCTATTTTGAGGCCATGAACTACTATTACACCGGCTGGACGGGGCGGTATTTTGGTATTTGGCTCAATCACTCCAACCCGCTTATCGTTCGTTGGGCCGGGGGCTTCAAGGGGCTTTCATTTGTATTGGTTTTGGGTTTTGTAGGAAGTACTTTTTTGCTTCTAAAGCAAATTTTCTCTCGTCAAAGTCCTCTATTTGTGCTGGGCTTGGTCGGTGGGGTTGTGTTTTTGTATGTACTCAAGATGATGAGTGTGGTAGAGGCTTTTTACTGGATGGCGGCCTTCGTTACCTACACTATACCCAATATTCTAACACTCTACTGGATTGTGGTGATGATGCGCTGGTATCAACTCCCCATCGGAAGGCTCAAAAATCTGACCGCTATTTGGGCAGCCTTTTTGGTGTTTGCGGTGATAGGGTGCAGCGAAACCAACCTGACCATCATGGTACTGCTGGTGGGCGGCTGGTGGGGCTATCGGTGGGTGATAGAGCGTCGTTGGGATTGGTTTGCGGTGTTTTTGGTAGCGGTAGCGGCATTTTCTTGTGTGCTATTCTTTAGTTCGCCCGGCAATGCCCAGCGTATCGGCGGCAATCCAGAGGGCCGAAATATCCTATTCTCGGCTACACAGTCGCTATTTTTGATAGGAAAATTAAGTTTTGGGTGGCTTACCCAAACGCCATTGGTCGTCTTTACGATTCTTTGGATCGCTATTTTGCCGGCGGTTTTCAAAAAACATGAAAATAGCCAACAGTATTTTGCTGCTCCGATATGGGTGGCCGGCATGGCTTATTTGGGGGTATTGTTTGTACAAGTGTTTCCGTCGTACTATGGTATAGGTATTGAGCCAGCCCCAAGAGTCATCAATTCGGTGTATTTGTATTTTTTGTTGGGCTGGTTTTATGTCGTGGCCGTCATGGTACAACGGGCGTTCTGCTACAACTGGCTTCATGCCCAAGAGTGGTATTTACCTCCTTCCATCAAGGCAGTGTTGGCGTTGCTTATTTTGATAACGGCCTTGTTGAGTCCCAATTTTCGAATGTTGTACGGCGACTGGCTACGAGGGCGTGCTGCGGCTTACGATACCGAACTCAAACAACGCTACGCCTACATACAAGCTACACCTGGGGATACGGTCTATGTAGCACCTTTGAAACATCGCCCACAGTCGCTTTTTCTCGACGATGCCAACCCCAACCCCGCGCATTGGTGGAGCAAATGTATGGGAGGGTATTTTGGAAAAAAAGCGGTGGTTTTGTCAGATAAAAAAGAGCCATAAATGGGGGTCTTTCTCCTTCAAAATTTATGAAACAACCTCTTTCTAAAAACTTTCTTCTTGCCCTTATTTTGTTGCCCACTGTCATTTTCTATGGCTTTGGCGTAGCTTACAGCCTCAATATCCCGTGGTTCGACGACATCGAAAACCTGCCTTACTTTTTGAATCGGCTGCTTGATGCTCAAAATGGGTACGAGCACGCTGAAGCCTTTCTCCGCCCCAACAACGAACACCGTGTGCTGAGTGCAAGGCTCATAGCGTGGGCGACCTATACATTGACGGGTGAGATGAACTTTCGGCTGCTCAATTTCATCGGCAATCTTTCGGTACTGGCTATCTTTTTCATCGTAGCTCGCGCTTACCTCAAAAACAAGGGTGCGTTGGCTGTACTCGTTTTGGCTGCCTTTTTGATTTTTCATTTGCAGTATTACAGCATGACCTTCATGGCCATCATGTCGCTGCAATACCAACTCATCATTGCTGAAGTGTTTTTGGCATTGTATCTGATGCTTAAGCCGCAGCGTTGGGCGTTTGCGTTGGCGGTGATGGTGGCGGTATTGGGTACTTTCAGCATGGGCAATGGCATGATGGTCTGGCCTACGGGAGTGTTGGTATTGGGGTACTTAGGGCATTGGCGACGACTTGCGATTTGGCTGACGCTGGGAGTAGGGGCTATCGTGGGCTATTTCTGGGGCTATGCCTTCGTACAAGGCAACGACGAGGGCTTCCGTTATTTTCTCCAGCACCCCCTCCAAATCATCGGTGGTTTTTTTGTGTTTGTGGGTGGGGTGCTAGATTGGTTTCCGCGTATTTCGTTCCAAAAACGCCAGCTTTTGCCTTTGGTGGGAGGGGTATTTATTGTTTCTTTTTTTGTGTATTATGTGTTGGGAGCATTGAGTATTTCGGGGCGTTGGCGAATACTTTTACCCCTAAGCCTTAAAAAATATTATTCAAAAATCGGTTATTTTCAGTCGCTTAGGCCCAATGTTGCGGCTTTTTGGATAGGTTGTTTCATATATTTATTTATCAACAGCGCGTTGGTGGTGTTTTTTCGTACTCGCTTCGACTACCAGTTGGTGCTGTGGGCCACCTACAAAATTTACCCCGCTACGCTGATGGCTATCTGTGTTTTGCTCACGATACAGATTTTGGAAAATAAATGGCAGAAAATAGCCTGTACAGTATTCGGACTGGTGGCTTTCTTTTCGTGGGCTTCGTCGTATTGGTATTTTGTACCACAAGTACAGCAAGACCGCCAGCAGCGTATGGCCTTGGCCTACAACCAAAAATACAATAGCGTAGGGCTGGGGGCTGAAAAAGGCTCGGCTTTTGCTCAATTCATCGTCGGTACGTTGGACAGTGCCTCTCGAAAAGGTTTTTACAACTTACCCAACCCATTAATTCACCCCGACGAAGCCTCCCTGCTACAAAGGGTCAATGATGCTACCCAACGGCTGACCAAAGTAAAAGTGAATGTAGCGTCTTTACCTCATGCGCTCATCGTCAGTCAAGATACTATCTCTTTTCAGAAATCGAAACGAGAGGGGTGCTTTGTCATACTGCACGATACCACGCGCTGCTATGTATTTGGAGGTGATGATTTAGCCCCCTTTCGCAGCGTTCAGAGTGGTTTTCGGGGGCAATGCCCAGTGGGAATCATCGAAAAAGGGACTTATCAAGTCAAACTGTGGGTTGTTCAGAAAACGGATACTCAACTACTGGCGACTGACCAAACGGTACGAGTTGAGTTTTGAAAATGGCCGATACTTGGAGGTTTTGACTAATTTTGTACGCATCGCAAGATTATTCACCAAAACGCTACCATCTTGGCTACTCCCCAAATCTCTATCATTGCTCCGCTCTACAACGAGTCCGAATCACTGCCGCATTTGATCCAACGCCTCACAGTACTCATGGATAGCCTGCCCCAGCGCGTCGAAGTCGTACTGGTGGACGACGGCAGCCGCGACGATACGGCCTTGCTCATGCGCCAAATCGCCTTGACCGACCCGCGTTTTCATGGGGTGTTTCTATCGCGCAATCACGGCCACCAACTGGCTCTTACGGCTGGATTGGCCAAAGCGCGTGGCAGCGAGGCTCTCTTTATCATAGACGGCGACCTCCAAGACCCGCCCGAACTGCTGCCTGATTTTTACCAAAAACTCCAAGAAGGCTACGACGTAGTGTATGCTGTGCGGCGAAAGCGCAAAGAAAACATCATCAAAAAAACAGGCTACTATTTGTTTTATCGCTTACTCAAGACAATTTCGTACATTGATATTCCGCTCGATAGTGGCGATTTTGCCCTCATCAGCAGGCGTGTAGCCGATGTACTCAATCAGATGCCCGAAGAAAGCCGCTTCTTGCGCGGTATGCGCTCGTGGGTGGGCTTCAAGCAGATAGGCTTAGAGTATGCGCGTAGCGAGCGGGTAGCAGGTAGCTCCAAGTATTCGTTCAAACAACTCTTCCGATTGGCCTACAATGGCATCTTCAATTTTAGTGAGTTTCCGGTTAAATTTATGACCCGTGCCGGAGGCGCAGCCATATTGATAGCGTTGGTGTACTTTGTGATTGTATTGGTCAAAAAACTTTTCTTTGCCGAAGTCATAGAAGGTTTCACGGCTTTGTTGTTTGTCATTATTTTGTTCAGTGGCGTACAACTCATGGCATTGGGTATCATCGGGGAGTATGTACTGCGTATTTTTTTTCAATCAAAAAACCGCCCTCTGTTCATCATCAAAGAGGAAATAGTGGAAGGGGAGTCCAAAGTCTAAAGTCCAAAGTCTAAAGTCGAAAGTCCAAAGTCGAAAGTCCAAAGTCCAAAGTCGAAAGTCCGAAGTCTAAAGTCCAAAGTCTAAAGCCCAAAGTCTAAAGCCCAAAGTCTAAAGCCCGAAGTCTAAAGTCCGAAGTCTAAAGTCCGAAGTCTAAAGTCTAAAGTCCAAAGTCTAAAGTCCAAAGTCTAAAGTCTAAAGTCGGATTAATAGCTTGTTGTAAGGGAGGTTTATAAAAATCAATCGTTTTCATGCTTTTCAATTCTGTTCAGTTCCTGCTTTTTTTCATAGTCGTTACGTTGGCGTATTTCAGCTTGCCACCGAGGGGTCGTTGGTTGTTGCTATTGTTGGCGAGTTGTTATTTCTACATGGTTTTCAAGCCAATATATATTCTGATTCTGTTTGTAACGATTGTCATAGACTATTTTGCGGGGATATGGATCGAAAATGCCCAAGGTGCGCGCCGCAAATGGCTGCTGGTGCTAAGTATTATCACCAATGTTGGTATTTTGGCTCTTTTCAAGTATTTTGATTTTTTGGCCGAGAGTTTCAATGTCGTCAGTTGGAAAATGGACTTGGGTTTTAGCTTGCCTATTCTCAAGCATCTCAATCCCGACTTGATTTTGCCCATAGGATTATCGTTTCACACGTTTCAGGCCATGAGCTATACGATAGAGGTGTATCGGGGCAACCAAAAATCCGAGCGTCATTTTGGCATTTATGCACTGTATGTGATGTTTTACCCGCAGTTGGTGGCAGGGCCTATCGAACGCCCCCAAAACGTACTGCATCAGTTTCATGCGTTTCATGCCTACGACTGGGAAAACGTAAAAGCCGGTCTGATGCGCATGGCCTTTGGTTTTTTCAAAAAGGTAGTGGTGGCCGATCGCCTCGCGCTCATGCAGGGGCCAGTTTTTCAGAATCCTGAAAACCACAATGGCCTCACGCTGCTGGTGGCTACTTTTTTTTATAGTTTTCGGATTTACTGCGATTTTTCGGGCTACTCCGACATCGCCATCGGAGCGGCACAAGTGATGGGCTTTCGGCTCATGGAAAACTTCCGAACGCCGTATTTCTCCAAATCCATCGCCGAGTTTTGGGGGCGATGGCACATTTCGCTCTCTACGTGGTTTAGAGATTATTTGTATATCTCCATGGGTGGCAACCGCACCAGTGAAGGCCGTGCGTACTTCAATCGTATGACGGTCTTTTTGGTCAGTGGGCTTTGGCATGGTGCCAGTTGGAATTTTATTATTTGGGGAGGGTTACATGGGTTTTATTTGATTGCTGCCTCCATGCGCGATAAGTATTTACAGCGTTTCAAGATTGCATTACCCCAAAACCAATGGTACGGCTATCTACAAACGGTCGTTACGTTTTTGTTGGTGATGCTTACGTGGGTGTTTTTTGCGGTAGGTGATGCGCCTCATCTTACGGTAGGTGAGGAGGTACGGGCATCGTTGATGATTCTCAAAAAAATCTTTACACTCTCGTGGCAAGACCCGCTCGTATCGGCACTCAACAGCGTCGAGATGTGGTTTTGTGTGTTTTTAATTGTCTTTTTATTGGTCAAAGAGCATTATGCCCTTCAGATTCCTACTCGAAGCAACATAACCTTCTGGGGCATTTTTGTCGTGTTGGTGGTAGTCAATTATTTCTTTGGCGTATTTGAATCCAACCAGTTTATTTACTTCCAGTTTTGATAGGTGGAAATAAGCTCAAAACCTTCACCCCACGATTTCGGCATTGCGCAAAACTGCCGGGATTCCGAAGGCTTCGACATAGCCTATGGCTTGGGGGCGGAGTTGGCGGTAGAGGTGAGTGAGTACTTTGCGTATGGCCTTCGATTTGTCGCCGCT
This sequence comes from Runella sp., assembly GCA_046294665.1. Lineage (GTDB taxonomy): Bacteria > Bacteroidota > Bacteroidia > Cytophagales > Spirosomataceae > Runella. The sequence continues at coordinate 52,180 of JBKBKL010000002.1, read as the reverse complement.
GAGATAATCGTTTTCTAAATACCAGCCTCGGTCGCGGTGGATAGCATCAAGGGCAAAAATCTGCTGCATCTGTCGCAAGGCTATTTTTTCGGGGTTGTTGGGCAGGGTTTCGATGACTTTCAAAAATTCTTCATTGACAAACCTTTCTACGTATGCCATAGCGAGGGCAATCATGTGGGTTTGGGTACGTAGGAAAATCTCGTTGGGATTGAGTTTTTTGCTCATAAAACTCCGCAAGCGGTCGGAGAGCGAAAAGAGGAGTTTTTGTTGGCGATAGCGCAAGGCATCTGTCAAGAAATCGGCACTCAATAAGTGTTCGGCATCAGTATTGCGCGATGAAAATGGATTGGATTCAGCCCATTGGTTGCTGGCTCGCCGCAGCAAATGCCGCGCTACTGCCATGAAGCCACCATCGCTAAACTCTTGTTTGAAATCGGTAAGGATAGATTTGGCCAAAAGTTGGAGCAGCACATAGTTATCTCCCTCGAAAGTGGCAAAAATATCGGTATCGGCTTTGAGGTCTGGGAGTTCGTTTTCGGCCAAATAGCCCTTGCCCCCGCAGGCTTCTCTACATTCTTGGATAGTGGCGGTGGCGTGCCAAGAAGCATAGCTTTTGAGGCCAGCAGCAAGAGCTTCAACTTCACGTTTGTCTTCTAATTCAGCACTTTCTACAAATTTTTGACGGAGGGTTTCGAGGGCAAAAGTGAGGGCGTAGCTTTTGGCCAATAGCGGAAAAAGCCGTTCTTGGTGTGTAGGATAGTCGAGTAGTAGGGTTTCTTGGGTTTCGCTGAGGGTCTTAAACTGTCGCCTCTTGAGGGCGTATCTGATGGCAATGTCTAAGGCTTTTTTGGCGGCGGTATTGGCTCCCAAAGCTACCGACACGCGCCCGCCCACCAAAGCCCCCAGCATCGTAAAGAAGCGTTTGGAGGGGTTTTGGATAGGGCTATGGTATTGACCATTTTCGGTGATACTTCCGTAGCGATTCAGTAAGTTTTCGACGGGTACATGGACATTGTCGAACCATATTCTGCCATTGTCCACGCCATTGAGGCCCATTTTGTAGCCATTGTCTTTGATGGTGATGCCGGGCAGTGTTTGGTGGTTTTGGTCGCGCAGAGGTACCAGTATGGTGTGGATTCCGTGGTTTTGGCCATTGACTATCAACTGGCAAAATACCGCCGCGATATGGCTGTGGAGGGCATTGCCAATGTACTCTTTGCCGGCAGTAGGTGTAGGAGAATGTACAACGATAGTGCGAGTATCATGCTGGTAGGTAGCGGTAGTTTCGAGATCGCGCACGTTGGAGCCGTGGCCCGTTTCGGTCATAGCAAAGCACCCTGCTAAGTCGAGGTGGCTTAGTTTTTCTAAGTACAAACGATGATGCTGCTCCGTACCCAACTGATATACCGCCCCCCCAAACAACCCAAACTGCACACCAAACTTGATAAGCAAACTCAAATTGCCTAAGGCCAAGGTTTCAAAAATAGCCGTGCTGCCGCCTGTTGAGCCACTGCCACCGTACTCTTTCGGGAAGGCATAGCTCCCCAGCCCCTGCTGGGCAAGGTAGCGGCATTGTTCTAAGATTTTTAGTCGTAGTTCGTCCTTGTGGCGCAGGTCGGTAGGCACACGGAAGGCTTCATCGAGAAGCAGCGTTTTGGTACGTTCTTTGAGTGGGGCAAAAGGCCCATCGAGTATGGCTTGGAGTTTTTGAGGACTAAAGCCGGCCTCTACAAATTCGTCGTCGAGCTGTGGCCAAATACTATGATAAAAAGACTGCTTGGAAGTATGATTGTCTAAGCCCATCAGATGCTCAAACGCTTCTACTGCCTCTCTTAGAGCAGGGTTTGGAGTGGCTTCTGAAGAAGATGCCGACATGGATTTTTGGGCCATAGCTACGCCAATATCCACCAAACTACGCCGCTGGGCAGGGGCGAGGGTTTTGGCGTGTTTTTGTAAAATATGCTTCCATTCGGCAAAGGTCTCCTTGCTGGGCGGGTGGCGTTGATCAGCCCACGATTGGAGGATTTGTTTGTCTTCTTGTGTCAGATGCGGAATTTTTTCGATAAATGCCTGAATCGCCTTCATCTCTGACGGACTCAGTACCGAATCGGACCAGCCTACATAAAAAATAGGCAAAACGCTCAAAATGCCGGGGGAATAGTGCATATAAACAAAGTGTTTGGAATTGGACAAATAGCATTGGCCTCCATGAGTTCGTAAGCCATGCTATTTACATAAACCCTATACTTTGCCCATTTGTTGTATCATTTTTATATTTTATTGAAATTTTACAACAAAAAATACCTAACCTAAAACCCCACTTTTACGCCCAAATGGACCATGTTGGGTTCTCGAGGAAACAGTGTAGTACTCCGCATGGACAAATCTAATACAATAGGTGAACGCCCTGCCGAAAACTGATACCCTACGCCGAGCTTGATGCCTCGCTGGATTTCGAATGGTTGGGTTTCGAGCCTTACATTTCGGACTACCCCTCCTGTCATTTCAAAAAACCAAACGTATTGATAGCGAGTAGGTGCCAGCACCAAGCCTCCATGTACCCGAAACCCATTGCCGTTTTCAGACTTATTGAATACATACTGTGCTTCCAAATCAAACTGGTGGGCATGGAAATATTGTTTAGCAAAGTCATAACGACGGTCTGGAAGATCTATGGAGTGAAAGAAATTGTAAGAACCCAAAACCGAAAAACGATTTTTTTGGAAAAGAACCCTTTCGAGCGTCCATTGTAACCCGTGAAAGCCCACGTTGGTTTCGATGCCATATCCTGCTCCCAAGAAGGTTTTGCGGTCTTGTGCAAAACTATTTTCAATACCTAACCATAGGAAAAGAAACGAGATGATGATTAACTTTTTTTTCATAGTTGATTTGATTTTTAAAATCGGAAATGGTTTGTATTATTTTTTTGCATAAAAACTTCTCTACAAAACTTGCGCCTCTCCGAGGCTTTGGTGGTTTTGGGGTATTTTTCTCTACAAAACTTGCGCCTCTCCGAGGCTTTGGGGGTATTACAAAATGGACACATTTGAAGGCTTCGGAAAGACGTAACATCAGCTATTTTTCTTCTCCAAAATTTTCAAAATGCAAAGCCGATTTTGAAACTTGACCGAAAACCATAAGTCCCCGACGCTGGGCCAAAATCGTCGAATCTGAAAATAGTTTTGCCGATGGTCAAGCCAAAATCAAGATACCCTCTGCTAAATAGTTTTTGCTGATAGCCTATCGAAGGGCCTATCTCAACGCCATTGTAGCGGTTGATATATCGTTTATTACCTCCCGAATCATTACTATTCCCTTCGTAAATATGCAACAAAGCCATACCTAAATACCCACCCGTAAGCGAAGGACTACCCTCCAAACGTTCTTTCCTGCTTCTTTTGCCCCAATAATAACGTGCCTGAAGGTAACTCGTCGAAAGAAGATACAAATTTTCCCCATCTAACATCGGCTGTGTGGGGTTTGAACTTGATAGTATTGATTGATTTCGTACTAAAAAGTTATTTTGTAGATTGATTGAAAAATCAGACCGTGCGATTTGACGCTCATACGCCAATGAAGTAGAAGCTATTTGGAATCTTTGCCCCACAAAAAAATTAGGCCATGCGATTTTCCAGAGGCTTCGGTTGGTTTCGTAGCATTTGAGTACATCGCAGAGAGGGGGTAGCTTTTTCTTTTTGAAATCACCAAAAGCCAAACCTACACTCCAAAAACTTTCGATGAATAGCTCGTTGCGAATATCTTCATTGCTCCAACTGCCTGAAAAATCATTTTCAGCGATTTTTCGACCACCTAAAGAAAGCCCAAAATCAGCAAAGCCTCGATTGAAGAAGCGGCGCTGCATACCCCATTGTAGCTCTATGGAGTTTTCGACATTGCTCCATCTCCCCCACTCACTCGGGAAATAATCTCTCCTTGAGCGTCTGTTCAAGTAGTAAAGCCCCATGATTCCAAAATAGTTACCAGTGAAATTATTGGCATTTTTACCTTCTTCCATGCGCTTTTTCATGTCGTAGTAGTAGCGCGTACCGCCATACACGTTTCCTATCAATCCACTTAGAGAAGAGTATGAGCTAAAACTTCCTCCTGCCAAAACAGAAAATGAAGGAGAGATTTTGTACTCGAATGTGGCATTCAGACCGCCTCGGGCAATACTCGAAGCCCCCCCCACACGCAACATCCACTTGGTCGGCTCTTTGGTCATAAACACATAGTCGTAGCGGTCTATGAAGCGTTGTTTTTCAAGTATGCCGTTTTCTTGGGAGTAGCGCAGGGTGTCTTGCGACCAAATGGGTGAAGCATGAAAAAGAAAAAATAACGAGCAGAGTATAAGAAGCGCGCAACGTTGTGCTTCTCCGAAGCTTCTGGAGGTAGATTTGAGCACTTGGGCTACAAATGTTGGCACTTCTCCGAAGCGACTCAAGGATGAGGGCTTCGGAGAAGCCTCACCTTTGTAGCAAAATGAGCATCCTCCCCTCGCCCACCGCTTCAGAGAAGCGGAATGTTTCACGCAAAAACGGCTGTAAAGTTGGGTTTTCATAGTCGAAAAACTTTGGTTGATTAAACTGTGCTTTAGTCATTTTTTTTGGCCACTGTCCCGTTGCGTATTTCGGTGTATTGGGTGTCGAGGTTGAGTTTGACTTGTGTTTTGTCGGCTTGGAGGTCGAGGCTGCCATAAAGCGTTCGGACGTGGCACTCGCCTTTCGGGGCCTGTATCATTATCGCTGTTCGCTCGGCGTTGATGTTGAGGTTTCCGTCAAAATCAACTACTTTGAGTTCGCCAAAATGGGTATTGATGGTCAGGCGACCTTTGAGGTCGGTGATTTCGGTACTGCCAAATTCGGTACGTAGCCGAGTGTCGTTTTGGAGTCCCCGCAAAAGTGTTTTTCCAAAACTATTTTGGATTTCTACTTGACACTGTACTGGCACCATAAGCACATACCGCGCTTTGAGATTCGACTGTGGCTTGGCACGCGAAGGAGGCAATACGATGAAGTTTCGCATCAAAATACTTCTCCCAGACTTTTCGGCCACGTACCGCATCGTTTCCAAATCACGCTCGGCAGTAAGGCGTTCGGGGTGTTTGGCCGTGAGTTCGATGACGACCCTCACCTCTGGCTTGCTCCATGTACTCAACTCTATATCACTTCGTTCGGCATATATTTGAAGGCTTTCGGAAGGTTTATAACTAAAGTTTTTTTCGACCACCTTCGTAACCACTTGGAGGGTTTGGGCGTGGAGGTCGGGAAGTGAAAAGTGAAAAGTGAAAAGTGAAAAATAAAATACCCCTTTGAATATTTTTGGACTTTGCCAAAAACCTTTCAAAACCCATAAACACCGGGCGACATGGCCAAAACTCAATGTTAATTTCATGTCTGTTAAATTTTGAGGGTGAGTTGTTGGAGCAGTTGGCTGCGTTGCTGCTCGATGGCTTCCAACTGTTGTGCGAGTGCCTCGTCGGTGTTGTAGTCGCCTATGGCTTCTTGGAGGCGTTGGCTGGCTACGGTCAGTTCGTCGAGTTGTTTTTGTAAAGCCCTAAAATCGGGAGTTTCGCATACGGCTACACGATTGCTGCAAAGTGCTTTGATACGTTCGTATTCGGCATCAATCTGATGATTTATACTGATGGTTTTGACAGGAGTATGTTCGACTGAGTAGCTGATTTGCTCTTTGTGCGTCTCACTTTGCCAAAACCACCAACCCAAAGCCACAACGAATACTGAAATGCTCGCTGCTACACTCAACTTCCAAAGCCATTCGCTCCGCAAAAAGTAATTTTTTCCCTTGTGTCGCTCGTCAAGTTGCCCCTCAATATTATCCCATACAGACGCTGGAGGAGCATATTTTTCTACTTCTCGAAGTGGACTCAATTCTTCGGCAATACGCTCCCATACCGTAGCGGGTGGCGTGTATGTAGGTAGTCTGTCTTTCATTTTCATTTGCTGCCACTTTAAACTTTCCACTTTTAACTTTCTCCTTTAAACTTTCCACTTAAACTCCTCGCAGTTTTTCCCTAAGTTTCTTTTTGGCATAATTCAACTGCGACTTCGACGTACCCTCGCTGATTTGGAGCATTTCGGCTACTTCGCGGTGGTTGTAGCCTTCTATCTCGATGAGTACAAAAACCGCTCTTGCTCCTTCGGGTAGCAACAGAATTGCTTTTTCGAGGTATTCGCCGTCTATGCCCTCATTGTACCAATCGGTCGGCTCTGCTTCTTCGGGGAGTTGTTCGACGGGTACAAAGATTTTGGTTTTACGAGCTACGGAATAGGCTTTTCTGACCAAAATGGCTTTGATCCAAGCACCCAGCGTAGCCTCTCCTCGAAACTGACTGATCTGCCGAAAGACCATCACGAACGTATCTTGAAGTACGCTATTGGCTTCGTCAAAGTCGCCGGTGATGCGATAGGCCAGCGTATACATGGCCGATTTGTAGCGGTCGTACAATAGCCGCTGGGCGATTCGCTCTTGGCGCAGGCATCCTTCGATGAGTTGGGCTTCGGTCATATTCACTCACAAAGTGTAGATACAAGCGCGAAAAGGTTGGAAAGGGTAGGTGTTTTTTTTGAAAATACGAGATATAAAAACCAAGCGACAGAATCGCTTTGAGCAATTCTGTCGCTGTTATTCAAAAATAGACATTGCTTGATTACTTTCTTAGATTGGCCAAATATTCTACCAAATCACGTATTTCGCGTTTTGATAAAATACTCCCCATAGGCGGCATACTCGACGGGAAGTTGTCGCGCTTGGCTACGCGGGCGGTGGCTATCACGAGCGGCTCGGCATCGGAGGTAGTGAGGGTGATTTGGTCGTCGGTTTCTTTGGCCAACGTACCCGACACGACGCTACCATCTCGGAGAGTGAGCGTAACCATGCCATAGCCGGGGGCGATACGTGCCGATGGCTCAACCAATGCCTCCAAGATTTGTTCGCGGGTGAGGGTATTGCCAATGTTGCTGAGGTTAGGTCCTACGATACCGCCCGTATTGCCCACGGCATGGCAGCGTACACATTGGGCGGCGGAGTTATTATTGAAGATGTTACGTCCCGTAAAATACGTACCGCCGTAGAGTGTTTCGGCGTATTCAGCAGTAGCATCGGTAGGTTTGAGGGCTGCCATTTTGTTTTTGAGAGAAGCTACCCCCGAGGCTTCTACGGCTTCGCGGAGTTCGAGGGCGAGGTTGGGCGATAGTTTCTTGTCGCGGAGTTGGTCTATGAGATTTTCTAAAATGACTTGTGTTTTGTCGGCTTCCATTTTGGCTAAGGCTTCGAGTAGTTTTTGCTGCTCTTTGGGGCTATTGCGCCCAAAAACCGTACTCACAATCTGCGGCAGGCTTTCTTTGGTTACGTTTTGGTTGGACAGTAGCCCCAGTGCCACCGTTCGTACAGATTCTTCTTTGTCTTCCATGCCTCGTTTGATGATAGCGTCTATTTGGCGGTAATTGAGCCGATTTAAAGCTGGCAAAATAGCTGCTTTTACTTTGGCGTTGTCGGTGGTATTGAACAACCGAACCAAATTTTCGTTGAAGCTGTCAATCTGCAAATCGCCCAAAAGACCCGCCACCGCCACGAGGGTTTCGGGGTTTGAGGTTTTGAGGAAATCAGCAACATGCGGGGCTACTTTGGCTTTGACACTGGCCAAATCGCGGGTGATAATGCCCCTGTGCCGCCCGTCCACGCGGTCGGTAGGCGAAGGATTGGCCCATGTACCCAAGGCAGCGAGAGCTTCGGCTTTCATGTCGTCTGAAATATCCGAGCGTTTGGCAAAACTAATGAGTGTTTGAAGCTCGGTATCACCTCCCACGCGCAAGGCGGCATTGATGGCTCGCCTCCAGATGACTTCATTTTCAGAGATTTTGGGGGCATTGAGCAGGGCTGCCAAAGTAGGAAGGGCGTTGGGAATTGAGAGGTCATCGTTGATAGCGCGGGCGGCTTCGGCTACGATGTACTCGTCTTTGTCTTTGAGAAACAAAGCTACGTTGTCGTTTCGCAATCTTCTCAAAACTACCACCGCTGCTGTACGGAGGGCTTTGCTTTGGTGATTTGCCAATGCGACGATTGGCTCTACTTTTCCGATACGTGCCAGAGCGACGATAGCCGCATGACGCAAATAAAGGTCTTGGTCATTGTTGGCCTCCAGCATACTGAGTAAAGGCATCACTGCATCGGAGTACGCCATTCGACCCAAGGCTTCGGCAGCATAAAACTGTACTCGCGGGTGTGGGCTTTTGAGGAGTGGAGTCATCAAACTCCCTGCCGACGACACCCGCGCATCGCCCAACATTTTGGCTGACTGGGCTACGATTTCGGGGTCAGTATCTTGAAGGAGTGGAAGTAAAGCAGAGGCATAGGCGATATTTTTACGAGTAAGCTGCCCAATTCCCCAAATCCCGTGAATACGTGCTAATTGGTTTTCTTTTTGAGTAGCTGCATTTTGAAGTTGTATCATACCTTTTTTGCCCCGATTGACCAATGCAAACTGCGCTTTTTGACGAATCCGCATGTCTTCGTACATCAGAAGTTGGTATAATTGTTCGTCTGATTGCTTTGTATAATCCAACTGCATCAGTCGCTTGGTTTCTTGGCGTTGGGTGGCAAGGTCATTTTTATCGGGCGTAACGTCGAGCCGCCATACACGGCCATAGTTTTTGGTATCCCAGCCATTGATCCAGTCGGCGATGTAGAGTGCACCGTCGGGGCCGAATTTGATGCCTGTGGGCAATATACCACTCACGATGTTTTTTTCGCTTTCAAGCTCGAAAGTAGCTCCTTTGGGTTTTAGGCTAAACGCCCAAATAGGTGAACGCGCCGGTGTCCCGACAAACTCAACAAGGAAAAACTTATTTTTCCATTCACTACCCAAAGCCGTACCGGGGTTGAACTGCATACCTGTCGGGCCGTTGTGATAATTCATAATGGGCGGCAAAATATAGGCCGCTTGTCCCTCCCAGCGAGGTTTAAAGAGTTTTTCGTTCATCCATACGTTGTAGCGGTTGTTGCGTGGGTCGGTGTATTTGCCGTATTGCCAGTTGCTGCGCCAGCCGGCATCGTGGCCTTCTACGATATGGACGAGGCGTTCGCTTTCGCCGGGGTGGTCGCCGTCGTTGTCGGAGGAGATGAGGTTGCCATATTGGTCAAACACAAACTCGTGCGTATTGCGTAAGCCAGTGGCAAACAACTCAAAATCAGAGCCATCGGGGTTGGAGCGGGCAATGAGGCCAGAGTTGGGACTTTCCCAGCGTTTTCCGTCGGGAGCGGTGATGTTGGCTCCGATGTCGCCGATATTCCAGTAAATACGCCCGTCGGGGCCTTCAGTTACGCCCGACATACCGTGTCCACTAAAGCCAATATGCACTCCGTAGCCGTGGCTGATTGAAGTTTTTTTGTCTATGAGGCCATCGCCATTTCGGTCTTCCAGCCGCCACAAATCGGGGGCGATGCCCACAAACATATCTTTGGCACGTACCAGCATACCCCCAGCTACATCGGTGATTTCTTCATGAAAATCCTCCAAAATACGGAGCGATATATCAGCGATGCCGTCGTTGTCGGTGTCTTCGAGTCGCCAGATTTCGTCTTTTTCTACGGCCAAGTCGCGCCAGTCGTGCGAGCCGTCTTCATTGAGGTCTTGAAGCCATTTGTTTTGGTCGCTTTTTTCGGGCGCGAAGGTACGGCGCAAGAATGCCCGTCGGTCTTCTACTGTCTGGAAGCCAATAGACTCTGTCATCCAATGCCGATAGCCGCGAATATCAAACTCGGAGTTTTTTTGACGATTGGTGCGGTTGATATATACCCGCCCGAAGTCGTCCATGGTCATCGCCACAGGGTCGGGAGCAAGGGAGTCAGAAGCCCAAAGGGTCATTTGAAGGCCATCGGCCAATTTGATAGCCGTTTTTTCTCGAATTTCTTTGGACTTCATTTGGGCATTGGCTGCATTTTCTCGTACTATCACAGGTTCGGAGGTACTCGTGCGAGGGGTACGCATACAGGCTACGATAAGGAGCGATAGTACGCAAGCAATGCGGATTTGACGCTGGAAGGTTTTAGGAACAAACATGGTTTCAGGCTTTTTCAGAAAAAAGGTTTTATATGATTTCAATACCTTGTAACGATATAAGTGGCAATGGAATCCCAATAATATTATTCTTTGACAGATTAGGATACCAATTAAACAAGATAGGTAAAAAAGTCGGTCTGTTGTTAGTTCTAAAAACACATTTTTCAGAACATATACCTATTCGAAGCGATTTATACTAAAGCACTTATGGCATATCAGTACGTTTGTCAAAATTACAGTTCAAAAATTCTTAAAAACACTATCGTACAAATCTCATAAATCTGCGTAATCTTCGTAAAAAAATTTTGAAAACCGACCTTTCAATGAAATACTTTCTTTCCCTTACCTTCTTGTGGATTGCTTTGGCAAGTTGTTCAACCCAAAAATCAACTGAAAAAACCGCTGACGAATCGCCGCTTTTCACGCTCCTGACACCCGAACAGACCGGTGTGGATTTTCAGAATATCATCAACGAAGGCCCCAATACCAACGTACTGATGTACGAATATTTCTACAATGGAGGTGGCGTAACCGTAGGCGACCTCAATGGCGATGGCCTCGATGATCTTTACTTCACCGCCAATATGAGCGAAAACCGACTTTATCTCAACCGAAGTAAAGTAGGTCAGGGGAGTGAGATTAAGTTTGAAGACATCACTTCGGCTTCGGGTGCTGCCGGACGACCCGGCCCTTGGCGTACAGGTGTAACGATGGCCGATATAAACGGCGATGGGCGGTTAGATATTTTCGTGTGTCATTCGGGGAATCTGCCTCCCGAAAAAAAACGAAATGAGCTTTTCATCAATCAAGGCAACAACGCCCAAGGTATCCCTACTTTCATAGAGCAAGCTGCCGATTACGGCCTCGACCAACCTACCTCAAGTACACAGGCTTATTTCTTTGACTTCGACCGCGACGGTGATTTGGATTTGTTCCTGCTCAACCACAACATCAAATCGTTACCTATACTCAACGAAGCAAATAGTGCGGAGTTAATCAAAGTCCATGACCCTGTGAGCGGGTGTAGGTTGTTTGAAAATATAATGACCTCACCCCCTCGCTACGCTCGCTCCCCTCTCCTTCCCAAGGAGAGGGGGCAGGGGGTGAGGTTCAAAGACATCACCGCTCAAAGCGGCATCAACGATTCGCCACTGTCTTATGGTTTGGGGGCGGGTATAGCCGATTTCAATCAAGACGGCTGGCTTGATATTTATGTCAGCAATGACTACACTATTCCCGACCGCCTTTACATCAATCAACAAGGGAAAGGCTTCAAAGATATGCTCGGGCAGTTTATGCCCTATACTTCGCATTTCTCGATGGGCAACGACGTAGCTGACGTAAACAACGATGCCACACCCGACGTTTTTACGCTCGATATGCTCCCCGAAGACAACCGCCGCCAAAAACTTCTGATGGCTCCCGACAATTATGACAAGTTTGAGATGACAGTACGCTCAGGGTTTCATAAGCAGTTTATGCGCAATATGCTGCACCTCACCCCCTCGCTGCGCTCGTTCCCCTCTCCTTCCCAAGGAGAGGGGGCAGGGGGTGAGGTTACGGCCTTCACCGAAATAGCCCAAATGGCGGGTATCTCCAACACCGACTGGTCGTGGGCGGCATTGTTTGCCGATTATGACAACGACGGTTGGAAAGACCTCTACATCACCAATGGCTACTTACGCGACTACACCAACCTTGATTTCTTGAAATACATGAATGATTTTCAGCAATCGGCAGGGCGTATCACCCGCGACGACGTGCTGAAACTCGTCCAACAAATGCCCGCCTCCAATGTGGTCAATTATGTTTTCAAAAACAATAAAGACCTCACTTTCAGCCATAAAGCAGCGGCTTGGGGCATGAACCAAGTATCCAACAGCAACGGGGCAGCTTATGCAGATTTGGACAATGACGGCGACTTAGATATGATCGTAAACAACATCAACCAACCGGCCTTCATTTATCAAAACAATGCTAATCAGATTCATCAGCACCATTTTTTGAAAATCAATCTCAAAGGAAATGCGCCCAATACTTACGGCATTGGTGCTAAGATTTTACTTTATGCTCAAAACCAAACCCAATATCTCGAGCAAATGCCCATGCGTGGCTACCAGTCGAGTGTGTCGCCTACGCTGCATTTTGGGTTAGAAAAAATCCCCCAAATTGATTCATTGCAAGTGATTTGGCCTGATGGTAGTCAGGAAATAATTCGGAATGTCAAGGCAGACCAGACCCTTACTCTCGAACAAAAAAATGCACAGAAAACCCCTAAAAAAGCTATTTTAGAGAAAGTAATTTTTGAGGAAACTCTTTCCCCCATAGCCTTCCAAATGCCAACCGCATCTTACAACGACTTCAAGCGTCAGCCCTTGTTGGTCAATCCTCAGTCGCAGGTGGGGCCGTGCTTGGCCAAAGCCGATGTCAATGGCGATGGCTTAGAAGATGTGTTTGTAGGTGGAGGCAACGGGGCTACCAGCCAGTTGTTTTTGCAACAGAAAGGCGGGCGATTTGTCCCCAAACCTCAACCAGCCTTTGCAGCCGATGCCGCCAGCGATGCCGCTGACGCTGCTTTCTTTGATGCCGACAGCGACGGCGACTTGGACTTGTACGTATGCCACGGTGGCTATGCCAATTTCCAACCCAATGACCCCTTACTGCAAGATGCCCTTTATCTCAACGACGGTCGAGGGAATTTTGTCAAAAGCCCCTCGGCATTACCGCAGATGTATGTCAGTACAAGTTGTGTGCGGGTAGGCGATGTCAATGCCGACGGCAAGCCCGACTTGTTTGTAGGTGGGCGGGTAGTACCCGGTGAGTACCCGACTCCGCCCCAAAGTTTTGTATTGACACAAACCGCCCCTGCCAAATTCTCCCCTCTCTCGGTAGGAGATGGCTGGGGTGGGGTTACGGACGCAGCATGGCTCGACCTCGACGGCGACCGCCGCCCCGAACTCATCATCGTCGGTGAATGGATGCCCGTAACCGTCTTGTCCTTTAAAAAAGGTAAACCCGAAAACCACACTGACCGCTATTTCACCAAAAAATACAGTGGTTTTTGGAACAAACTCCTTGTTGATGATTTCAATGGCGACGGCAAAATGGATTTGGTCATTGGCAACCTTGGCCTCAATTCTCAACTCAAAGCCTCTGATAGCCAGCCCGTTGAATTGTATTATAAAGACTTTGACCAAAACGGCAAAATTGACCCTATCCTGTGTGCTTATGTGCAGGGCAAAAGCTACCCCTATCTCACCCGCGACGAACTCATCGGTCAAATGCCTATCATGGGCAAACGCTTCCCCAACTACGATTCTTACGCCAATGCCACCCTCCAAGATATTTTCGACTCGTCCGAACTCAATGAAGCCAAACGGCTGGAGGCCAATCATCTGACTACGACGCTTTTTGTAAGTACTACCGACGGCAAATTCATCGAACAGCCCCTGCCACTTGAAGCGCAGTTGGCTCCTGTCCATGCGTTGCTGGCCATTGACTACGATCAAGACGGCAAAAACGATTTACTTTTGGCCGGCAACCAACTACATACGCGGCTTAGGCTGGGGCATTATGCGGCCAATCAAGGTGTATTGTTAAAAAATATAGGTGGTGGGAGTTTTGTTTATATAAAGCAGCATGAGTCGGGACTGGCACTCAAAGGAGAAGTACGAAGTGTTTTGGTCACCAACGAAACGATTTTGTGGGGAATTAATGCACAGCCATTGAGGGCTTACCGAAGGACTATTTCCTCAAAAGCCGCGCTGCCGTAAGCGAAATATCCAAAAACAAGATTTTGGCGCGAGCATTACGCTCAAGATGATAATAGCCCGCGTTGATTTCTTGAATCAATCTTTCGATCGCTGTTCCTTCTACAACTTTCCCAAAATTTTGGACAAAGGTGAGTTCGTCATCTTGTAAGCGTATTAGTGCCTCTGCGCCATTTTGCCACAGTAGCAAATCTCTGAAAAGATGAAGCGAATAGTCAAAAATACCCTTTTGCTTTTCCTTGGTCATGGCATCAAACTCATCAGCCAATTTGACCAATGCCACCCAATCGCAAGTGTAGCAGCGACGCATCCAGTGCGCAAACCAAGTATGGCGGTCATTGTCAGTTTCTTCCAAAAGACGAAGGGCAGTAGCCAAATTGCCTTCGCTCAAATACGCTGCTTGGCGTGCTTGCGTTTCGTTTATTCCTTTTTGGGTTAAAAATCGAGTGATTTGGGCATCATCAAAAGCCCCAACAACCACCCGCTGGGTACGAGATATGATAGTGGTCAGTAGGCGTTCGGATTCGCTGCTTACCAACAAAAACAGTGTCTTGGCAGGGGGTTCTTCCAAAATCTTGAGAAGCGCGTTGGCGGCTTGATTATTGAGCAGTTCGGGCTGCCAAATCAGCATGATTTTGTACTCGCCCTCGAAAGACTTCAATGCCAGTTTGTTGATGATATTGCGGGCTTCTCGGATAGGTATAATTCCCTGTTGATTGCCAGAAGTGCCTATAAAAGCCAACCAATCTGATAAAGTGCGATAAGGTGATTCGGTCAAAAAACTGCGCCATTGAGGCGTAAGTTCGGCCAACAAATCCTCACCTTCTTTGGGAGTACGTGGCAGCGGAAAGACAAAATGTAGGTCGGGGTGAACCAACTTACGCATTTTGAAGCAAGAAGCACATTGGCCACAGGCATCGTCGGGCTGGCGGTCTTCGCAGTTGAGGTAGGTAGCCAATGCCAACGCCAACGCCAAGTTGGCACTACCCGCCTTGCCGTCGAAAAGCTGGGCATGGGCAAGGTGATTGTGCTGAACAGCCCGCAAAAGGGCGCGTTTAGTATCGTCGTGGCCGATAATATCTCGAAAAAACAAAGGCTGAAGATTAAAATGAATAAACTTACTTTTTATGCAAAAATAGCTAAATATAGATTCTTGCCACTTAAAGCCTTAATTTTACCCCACCATTCAATCATTCAACTATTCAATCATTCAATGACTCCCCAACAACGAGGATTTTTCTTTCCGGCCGAATGGCACCCACACCGCGCTACTTGGTTGAGCTTTCCACATACCGAAGCCTCTTGGACTTATGAGCGGCAGCCTCTGATGCTTCCTGCCTATCTCGAATTTATCAAGACCATCAGCAGTGGCGAAAAGGTAGCTGTCAATGCTCACAACGAAGAACTCATCAGACGCATCGAAGGCTATCTGCTTGAGGCCGATATAGACCTAAACAAAATCGAACTTCTCCCCCACCCTACCAACGACTCATGGTGCCGCGACCACGGGCCGGGTATTCTTATCAATCCTACTACCAAGGAGCGTTTAGTTATCAACTGGGGCTACAATGCGTGGGGGGGCAAATACCCTCCTTTTGACCTCGACGACCAAATACCTACGGCTATTGGGCGTTATTTGGGGTTGGAAGTAGTTACACCGGGTATCATCATGGAGGGAGGTTCGGTAGAGTTCAACGGACGGGGTACACTTCTGACAAGTCGGGCGTGTTTACTTAACCCAAATCGCAATCCACACCTAAATCAAGCTCAAATCGAGCAGTTTTTGTGTGATAACTACGGCGTAGAGCAAATACTTTGGGTAGGCGATGGCATCGTAGGCGACGACACCGACGGCCATATAGACGACACTGTGCGCTTTGTCAATGAAGATACCGTCGTAACGGTCATAGAACAAAACAAAGCCGACGATAACTACGAGATTTTAAAGGAAAACCTCCGCGAACTCCAGCAAATGCGACTGCTCAACGATAAGCCACTCAATATCGTTGAGCTTCCGATGCCTACTCCCGTGTACAGCGAAGGATTACGACTTCCGGCTTCTTATGCCAATTTTTATATCAGCAATGCCGCCGTGATAGTACCCACCTTCCGCTGTACACAAGACCAAAAGGCATTGGATATTTTGGAGAAATGCTTCCCAGACCGTCCCGTAGTAGGCATAGATGCCACCGAAATCATCTGGGGATTGGGAAGTTTTCATTGTTTGAGCCAGCAAGAACCTTTGGTGTAGGGCTTAGTGCTGTACGCCTCCTTCGCCATGTACGTGGCCATGGTCGAGTTCGTCGGCGGTAGCGGGGCGTAGGCTTACGATTTTTCCCTTAAATTGCAACTCACGTCCTGCCAAGGGGTGGTTGAAATCCATCAAAACGTATTCGTCGTTTATGTCCACAATCTGCCCTACCAAGCGGTGGCCGTCTTCGTTGGTCATGGGTACCATGTTGCCTATCTGAAGCAAGTCATCTTGACGCTGACCGTCTATTTGGAATACTTCGAGTGGAATCTCGGCCAGGGCCTCATCGTCGTAGTCGCCGTAGCCTTCTTCAGGAGTCAAGCTAAAATCGAAGGTGTCCTCAACGGCCAAACCGTTGATTTTATCTTCAAATGTGTCGGGTAGGCCGCTCATACCTTGTATAAAATACATCGGCTCGGCATCGCTTACTACTTCTACGATTTGCCAGTCATCATTTTCGTTTTTGATGCTTAATTCATAAACAATACCTACTACTTGATTGGGTGCTACTTTCATGATGTGTTTTTTTAGAAATTTGGCGCAAACCTACCTTTTTTATTTTAAAAATTACCTACATCAGCTTAGGCTCGCCCAGATACACCATGACTTCGGGCGTGATACAGACCGAAACTTTCAAAAAAATACTCTTAAAATGACAATGGCTACCTGTTTTGGCGTGCCAGTCGTAGGCAGTTTTGATGGCTTTGAAGACCATCGTCAGGGCGTTGTTTCCTTTGTTTTCTTGGAGCATGAGCGTTACTTTTTCAGGAGTAAATCCCTTAGAATTGCCTTGTAGTTCTACTTCGAGGGTGGGGTTTAGCCCCATTTTGAGGCCAAAACTCGTGATATTGAGGCCATACGACTCCAATTTCGGAAAAATAGCCAACCAATCTTCGATCATTGAGTAGGCTTTTTCTTTGACACTATCGCCCAGCAAGTTGGCCTGCTCTTTGACAGCAGCACTTAGCTGGTTGGCTTGTTCTTTGAGATTATCGCTGGCTTCGTTGAGCGTCTGTTTGAGTTTCTCGATAGATTTGAGCTTGTCCATATCAGAAAAAGTTTAGCGTCGTTTTTTCCATAAAATTACATGATTTTCTTCATTGATTTTTGAAAAACCCGCTTTTGTCAAAACCCGTTGTGAGGCCAATGTTTCGGTCGGTGTACGGGCAATCAAGGTGTGGGCGTTGGGGTGTCGAAATACCCACTCCGAAAAGTACATGACCGCCTCGGTGGCAATGCCTCTCCCACGATAATCGGGGGCTATCGAATAGCCTATTTCTGTTTCGCCCTGCTCATCGGGCAAGCCCGTAACGCCTATGCCTCCTATGACTTTTGAGGCGGATTTGAGAACAATAAGCCAATTCGTAAACCATTGATAATGTGAAGTATTGGCGGCTGTTTCGGGTAGCCAATAATTGACCAACGCATCGTCAAACTCCGCTTGAAATGGCGGCTCTAAGTGCATTTCGTAGGGAGTCAGCCCCAGCGAATGTTGTAGCGCGGTATAGTCGGTAGCGTGGAGGCGCAACTGCTCGAAAGTAAGCGCAATCAGACGTAAGCGAGGAGTTTCTAATTCAAACATTGACAACAAAACGCTATTTTTGGATTTATTTACCATCAAAACGACACGCATGGAAACACTCATCAACAGTATAGCGGCACAAAGCTACGGTATCTTCGACGACTTTCTGACTCCCTCAGAGCGGTTGGCCTTAGCTCAAACTTTGTATCAAAAATACACTTCTGGTACTTTCAAAAAAGCAGGGATTGGACAAGGGGCTGACTATCAAATACAAAACCAAATCAGAGGAGATCAGATTCTATGGCTTGAAGAAGAAAACGCCTTGCCTGCCGAACAGTTGTTTTTTGAAAAAATGTATGAACTGATACAATACCTCAACCGGACGTGTTATTTGGGACTCAAAGACGGGGAGTTTCACTATGCCCTTTATCCCACAGGCACTTTTTATAAGCGACATTTAGACCGTTTTCGGCACGATTCGAGAAGGCGCATCTCGGCAATATGCTATCTCAACCAAGACTGGCAGCCCTCCGAAGGCGGTGAGCTGGTGATTTATCCCGAAAACCAAGAGGCTGTCAAAATCTTACCCATAGGCGGGCGATTGGTATGCTTCGAGGCCGACAAACTCGAACATGAAGTGCTCCCTGCCACCCGCGAGCGATTGAGCCTAACGGGCTGGTTGAGGGTATATTGAATGATTCGCGTTTGAAACGCGAGTCTCTTAAAGAGTTTGCGTTTCAAACGCAAACTATCTGGTTGATTCGCGTTTGAAACGCGAATCTTTTAAGGAGTTTGCGTTTGAAACGCAAACTATATCTGAACTATTTAGAAAAAAAAGTCTATTTGTTTGAGGCTTCTATCATTCAAAACAATATTTCTAATTATGTAACTTATAAATGTGGAATCTCTACTTTGAAAAATCTCCAAAAGAATGTCTTTATCGTAATTATATTCTTTCCAGAAGTCCTCTGTCACAATTAAGTTATAATATTTGATCGCTGTTTCTATTATGTTATCAGTAAATTTTTCAGAAAAACCTAAATAATTTAAGGTTGATAATATTGAAATAAAAACAGAGTAATTGATTGTACTTGTTTTTAAAATCAAATTTTTGTCAGATACAATCTCGAAAATAATTTCTCTTTTTAAACTTTTGACGTTAATCAAGTTTATATTCTTTATATAACACAAGGCTATTTCAACCATGTCGTTAGTGAAGTGTTCTTGAAAATTAATAGACTTTAATATTTCTACAACTTGGTCTGGGTATTTCAATTTCAATGAAAATGAAGGTTGTTCATAATAAGCCTTCCTCCTTATTTTAATTCTTGCCAAATTATATATTTCATTAGGTTTTGATACTATAATTTCATCTTGAAAATCAAGTAAAAAATGAATTGATGAATCTATAATATTTTTGGTTTTTTCTTTTACTCTATGCGCAAATATTGGTTTAAGTTTCTTAAGGGAATAAAAGTCATTCCTACTAATGTGATAACTATAAGTTATTGATACTTTTGAGTTTTTAAATCTATACTTTTTGTTGTAATTTTTAATATTTTCTTTAACTAATTCAAAAAACTTAATGTTAAACTTTTTTTTCTCTTTTCCCAATAAATGATTGACTGGAAAATGAACACCATAAATAGTTAAATGTACGTCGTATAATTCATCTCCTTGTAAATCTATAGTTCTATCATATTCATAAGACTCAAAACAAATACTTGGATAAAGTTTAACTAATAATTCATTTTTCTTCGATGTGTAAGAATATACTCGATTAATAAACAGTATTTCCCATTTTCTATTTTCTTCGCTAATTTGAATATCTAAATTAATTGCATTTCTTTCATATATTTCTGATTCTAATTCTAAAGTACTAAAATATCTATTTTTTGTTTCTTTATCCAATACTTCTAAAAAAAGTTTTAGCCTTTTATACAAATCATTGGTTAAGGTTTTATATGCAGGATTTTTTAATGGCAAAAAGTAATAAATCATGTATTTTTGAGTTTCATTCTCAACATTAGCATTGTAAACCTTGTAATATTCACTTGTAAAAGCTGCTAAATTATCTAATTCTAATCGGTCAAGATGGCTCAATAAGATTTTTCTTATTTTTCTTTCGATTTCATTATCATACCAATAATTATTGCATTTGACATCAATATTATGGATGATATTTTTTGCTTCAGCAGAAGCTCTTGCAATGTGTATGTGAAGTTTTTCATAAAAAAACTGTTCGCAAGTTAAATCCGAAAAAGTTTCTCTATCATCATTAGATATGTTATCCTGAGATAGAAGTTTTAAAAAAAAACTTAAATCTTCAATTATCTTACTTAAAGGTTTTAAAAAAATAAGAAAAACATCTTTTAACTCAACCCCTGCATTAGTTTTATAAGTTAGCATTTTATTTTTTATGTTTTTTATCTGGCTAATTTAAATGAGAAAAAGATTAATGTTTCAAATACCCTATCAATAGTATTTAGGAAATCATGAATATTGAAATAAAATTTTGAAAAAAAAATTATTTTTGATAAATCACATTTAAAACGCAAATCACCCAAATAGCTTGCATTTAAAGCGCAAATTCTCAGTACTTCCTTTTTTTCCTAACTTAATCTACTCCCAAAAATGCTCAAATTCATTACTTGCTTCGCTTTTTTTTGTTTTCTGTTGTCAAATGCTTTTGCCCAAACAACGATTCCATTGTGGCCAGTGGGTAAAATCCCCAATGACCTCAACAATAGCAGTATTCAAGAGAAAGTAGAAACAGGGGACGATGGTATCTTACGTATCAGCAATATCAAAGTGCCTGCGCTTACGGTCTATCGGCCTACTCAACCCAATGGTACGGCTGTCATGATATGCCCGGGTGGGGGTTATTGGATAGAAGCGGCTGGCCATGAAGGGGTGGATATTGCCAAATGGTTCAATGAGTTGGGTATCACGGCCTTTGTACTCAAATACCGCTTGCCCGACGAAAATCTTTGGAAAAACAAACACGAAGTACCCCTCCAAGATGCGATGCAGGGTATCAAAATCATCAGAGAGCAAGCCGCAAGCTACGGCATCAACCCCAACAAAATCGGTATCATTGGTTTTTCGGCAGGCGGGCATTTGGCTTCTACTTTGAGTACGCATTGGCATTTGGCTTCTTCTCCTGCCGACAAATCCTCCCAAAACTTGAGTATTTATCAACCCAATTTTGCCATTTTAATGTATCCCGTCATCAGTGCAGGTCCCTACAAACATGCCGGGTCTTTTGAGCGTCTTTTGGGTAAAACTCCTGCCCCCGAACTGCTCGATTTTTACTCCAACGAAAAACAGGTTTCTGCTCAAACGCCCCCTACGCTACTCGTCCATGCCACCGACGACAAAGCCGTGCCTGTCGAAAACAGTATGCTGTATTACGATGCTTTACGCAAAGCAGGAGTTTCGGCCTCGTTGCTTGTTTATGAAAATGGCGGACATGGTTTCGGCCTTGCCCAAAAGAAAGACGGTTCGGTGCGTCATTGGCCCGAAAGCTGCAAAGTATGGCTCAAAGCTATGGGACTGACGGGGCTTTAGACCTCCGTCAATTCACCGACCGTAGCGGTACTTTGTGGAGCAAGGTGCAAGGTTTTACCATTTATCAAAACCGAGAGGGCTTTTTCGGAAAGATTTTCTACTTCTACACCTTCCGAATGAACCGATACGCTGACCACTTGCCCACGGAAACCAACCCTAAACGAATAACTTTTCCAAGGTTTGGGCAGCGACGGTTGAAACGATAATTGGCCGTCAAGCACACGCATACCCGCAAACCCCTTGATGACCGACATCCACGTACCGGCCATGCTTGTAATGTGTAGGCCGTCTTCGGTATCGTTGTTGTAGTCGTCGAGGTCGAGGCGTGAGGTGCGGAGGTACATTTCGTAGGCTTTGTCGTCGTAGCCTAATTTTTGAGCCAAAATCACGTGTACACAAGGCGAGAGTGAAGACTCATGCACGGTCATAGGCTCGTAGAAGTCGAAATTGCGGCGGTGCGTATCGAGGTCGAAGTCTTCTTCAAAGAAGTAGAGTCCTTGCAGTACGTCGGCTTGTTTGATGAAACAACTCCTCAAGATGCGATCCCACGACCATTTTTGATTGATAGGACGATGCTGGGCGATGTCGTTTACGGTCAGGAGTTCTTTGTCCAAAAAGCCGTCTTGTTGTAAAAAAACTCCGCGACGTTCGTCATAGGGGAAGTACATATTTTCGATGATATGCTGCCAATGGGCTAATTCTTCTGCCGAAGGCAAAGACTTTTGTAGTTGGCCATTTTGAGCAGTATGATGCCCGACGACTTCCAAGGTGTATTTCAAACACCAGCGAGCGATATAGTTGGTGTACCAGTTGTTGTTGACATTGTTTTCGTATTCGTTGGGTCCGGTTACGCCCAGCATGACATACTTTTGTTTATCTTCTGACCAATTGACACGCTGCGCCCAAAAGCGTGCGATACCTACGAGGACATCGAGGCCATATTCAGCCAAGTATTGGGTATCGCCTGTGTAGCGGATATAGTCGTAGATGGCATACGCAATGGCACCGTTGCGGTGGATTTCCTCGAAGGTAATCTCCCATTCGTTATGACATTCTTCACCTGTCATCGTTACCATGGGGTACAAAGCCGCCCCATTGCTAAAGCCCAAAAGCTGTGCATTTTCAATAGCCTTTTGGAGGTGTTTGTGGCGATAAACGAGGAGATTGCGAGCTACTTTTTGGTCGGCAGTAGCCAAGTAGAATGGCAAGCAGTAGGCTTCAGTATCCCAGTAAGTGCTGCCTCCGTATTTTTCGCCCGTAAAACCTTTGGGGCCGATGTTGAGGCGATCGTCCTCGCCAGTATAGGTTTGTTGGAGTTGAAAAATATTGAATCGGATACCCTGCTGTGCGGCTACGTCGCCTTCGATGATGATGTCGTTTTTGGCCCAACGCTCCGCCCATGCCTGCGCTTGTTCGGCTTTCATAAGTTCAAAGCCTTTATTGGCGATACGCTCCAAATAGGCTTTTGTACGGGGCTGTATCTCCTCGATGGGGTGATTGAGTGAAGCCAAATTGACGGCATACTTGTAAAGGGTGATTTCATCTCCTTCCTCTACTGTCAATTCGATACGGCAGGCTACGTATTTCTCGGCTTTGATGGGCTGGCTTTGAAAATCGAAAGCGTGTCCGTTGATATTGACGGCTACTTTCATGCCAGTCCCTACCGTAAAAAGCTCTGTTTTGAAGGGGGTATCTTTGGTGCGTAGTTCTATGTAGCCTTCGCCATAAGCGGTTTCTTTTTTGAGTTCGTCCCAAAACTTTTCGCCGTAGTTGGAGTCTTTATTGCTTACATCGCCATCTAAATAAGGGGTGAGGGTGATTTTGCCACTGAAATTGAGCGGCTTGACCGAATAGCGAATAGCACCGGCCTCATCGTCGGTGATGCTGCAAAAACGCTCGGTATTGACTTGGATTTGCTTTCCGCTGGAGAGAGTCGCTACAAATTTACGTTCCAATCGGCCTTCTTTCATATTGAGAAGGCGCACATAATCAGACACCTTACAAGTGGCCAAATCGAGAGTTTCACCTTCTATTTCTACGTTGATACCTATCCAGTTGCAGGCGTTGAGTACTTTGGCGAAATAGCGCGGATAGCCATTTTTCCACCAGCCTACGCGGGTTTTGTCAGGATAAAATACCCCTGCTATGTAGTTACCTTGCAGTGTTTTGCCCGAAAACTGTTCTTCAAAATTGCCGCGTTGCCCCATACGGCCATTGCCGAGGCTGGTGAGGCTTTCGGTGATTTCGTTGTATTTTGGTTCAAAGCCTTCTTCGATGACACACCAGGGGTCATGTTTGATATAATTTTTCATAAAAATTTCATCATAGGTTTTTCAAGCGTCAAAATTAAGCATTTGAGGTTTATTTTTTTGTCTTAATTTTAACCATGATTGTTTTGGGCTTTGCCATCTATAAACAAAAAACCTCACTTATGTTAAGTGAGGTTTTGGGTGCATTTGCTTGGTACTTATATAGTTTCAAGCTAAGAAAAGTCTGATTAACGAATTGCGCGAGGGTCGTTGAAGCCATTATTGGCTACGGTTCCGGAGGTATTGACCGTACGCGAAGCACTCGCTGCCATGATACCTGCTACATGAGGAGCAGCCATAGAAGTACCACTAAGCGTTGCATAAGCTCTGTTGCGATAGGTAGATTTGATACTTACGCCGGGAGCGCAGAAATCAATAGGAGGCTGTCCCCAGTTGGTAAACGAAGCACGCATATTGTTGATGTCATGAGCCGAAACCGTTACAATATGAGGGCCATTAGCACGTGCCGGCGATGAGTTGGCGGCATTGGCATTGGAGTTGCCAGCGGCCAATACAAATTTGATACCACCTTTGGCGTTGGAAGCATTGACCACGGCGGCATCTAAGGTAGCATCAATTCCACCACCCAAACTCATGTTGGCGATATCATTTTGAGCGGCATTGGCACCTACAAAATTCACGCCAGCGATAACACCAGAAGTGCTACCACTACCACGTGAACTCAAAACTTTTACTGGGATTACTTTGACACCCGCAGCTACTCCTACTACCCCTATACTGTTGTTGATAGCACCAATAGTACCTGCTACGTGTGTACCGTGGCCATTGCCGTCATCTAAATTGCGCCCATCAGTAGTGCGAGGATTGAACGCATTGAAACCCAAAGAGGCATCTACATTGAGATCAGGGTGAGTAAGGTTGATACCTGTATCTACCACATAGACTTTTACACTTCCGGCTGGGGTACCTGCTCCACCTACACGTGTGATACCCCAAGGCGTTTCTTGAACGGCTTGTGTACCTATTGTAGCTGTCGGTTCGATTTGGATTTCCATATCTGGATCGTCCAGTACGATGATGTTGTCTTCTACTACTTTATCAATAGCAGGGTCTTGGCGTAGTTTGGCCACTTCGGTAGCTGTCAGTTCGGCAGCAAAGCCCTTGAGGGCTGTTTCATAGACATACTCTACACGATCAGAGGCGATACCTCTTTTGCTTAAAAATGACTTAGTAAACTCTCCCATGAACTCCATACGAGCACCATAAAGGTTGGGGATACGGGCACCAGCCAAAGGATCTTCTTTGTATGTAATGATATAATGCCCTTGACGAGGCGTAACCGTTACGCTGGGTTCCATATTGGCCTCTTTGTCGGCTTGGCAGCCAGCCAACAACAACATTCCCATTGCTAATGTAGTAATGGAGGTAAGTTTGAAAAGATTTTTCATGAAATTAAGAAGGTTGAGAATAAAAACAAAAGATATTTAATTTAATCAAAAGCAAATCAAGCTATTTGGTCTTGAAAAAACAAATACCTTATTGTTTTTTTCATGCAAACTTATCGAACGGCAAATAATCCTAAAGTTATTATTAGTGGAGTTTGGAGAGAGGAGTGTGTATGGGATATTCTACGTGTGGGAAGGTATAGATAAAAAATTGAGGAGGCGGTTTCTTTTCGGACAGCCTCCTCTGTAAAAGGTAATTATACTTAAACCTCATAGGTTTGCGAAAAAACAACTATGTAACTACTTGATAATCATAAGAAACATATCAGGTTTTTTCGCAAATCAATTTTGAGCGAGTATAGTTGGCGTAGTTAGCGTCTGGCACGCGGGTCGTTGAATCCATTATTGGCTACGGTTCCGGAGGTATTGACCGTACGCGAAGCACTCGCTGCCATGATACCTGCTACGTGGGGAGCAGCCATCGAAGTACCACTCAATATAGCGTAGCCTTTGTTGCGATAGGTGGACTTAATGCTCACACCGGGGGCGCAGAAATCAATCGGAGGCCGTCCCCAGTTGGTAAATGAAGCGCGCACATTGTTGATGTCATGGGCCGAAACCGTTACGACATGAGGGCCATTGGCACGTGCAGGTGAAGAGTTGTTGGCGTTGGCATTGGAGTTGCCAGCGGCCAATACAAATTTGATACCGCCTTTGGCGTTGGAAGCATTGACCACAGCAGCATCTAATGCGGTATTGATTCCTCCTCCCAAGCTCATATTGGCGATGTCGTTTTGAGCGGCTCTATTACCTACAAAATTTACGCCGGCAATTACTCCTGAAGTGCTACCGCTTCCATTTGATCCCAGCACTTTGATAGGAATGACTTTCACCCCTGCTGCTACCCCTATCACACCGATACTGTTGTTTCGTGCACCAATCGTACCTGCTACGTGTGTGCCGTGGCCATTGCCATCGTCTAGGTTTCGGCCATCAACAGTACGTGAATCGAAAGCATTGTATCCCAGAGAGGCATCTACATTGAGATCGGGGTGAGTGAGATTAATACCTGTATCTATGACATAGACTTTTACTCCTCCAGCGGGAGCTGCGGCGCCCCCTACACGTGTAATACCCCAAGGGGTTTCTTGGGTAGCGGCTGTTTCCAACTGTGGATTAGGCTCAATTTGAATTTCTACTTCAGGGTCATCAAGCGTGATGATATTATCCTCTACAATTTCCCCGATATTGGGGTCTTGGCGGAGTTTGACTACTTCGGTGGCTGTCAGTTCAGCAGCAAAGCCCTTGAGGGCTGTTTCATAGACATACTCTACACGGTCGGCAGAGATACCTCTTTTGATTAAAAAAGACTTGGTAAACTCTCCCATGAACTCCATACGAGCATCATAAAGATTGGGGATACGCGCACCGGCAAGGGGGTCTTCTTTGTACGTAACAATGTAGTGGCCTTGGCGTGGAGTTACTGTTACATTTACGTTGGGTTTCATTTCAGACTCTTGCTCAGAGTGGCAACCCGACATCGTCATTGCACCGGCTGCAAGTATAGCAACCGACACAATCTTTTGTGTTTTTTTCATAAGGATTTTGGATTTAAAATATGGTAAAATGGTTTATGGTAATTACCATGATAAAGGTATAGACATTATCTTGATTATTCTTTTGAATGCCTCATTAGAGTTATGAAAAAATTATCAAATGGTCACAAATGAAAATCAAGGGATCATACCTTGCAAATCACTTGCCCGACAAGACGTTGCGAAATGAGGGATCAAAAAAGATAATAGCTTACATATCAAACTTGAAACTTCAATTTGACGAACGGTAGTGTTGTATCAAATTTTGAAATTGTAAGGCTTGGGGGTGTTTGGGAGTATGACGTAAAGCCTTATGAATATATTTTTCGGCAGCATCTGAATTGGCAAATGCCAAATACGCTTCTGCCACTTGCAAACATTTATCGGTAGAGGAAGTGTCAGCTTGCCAAACTTTTTGTACTTCGATGACGTGCTGCACTTTTTGATGCAAATCGTGCCATTGAGGGTTTTGTTGTGCAGCATAGTTGAGATAAGGCAGAGCTTGTTGAGGTTGATCTTTCTTCAAAAAATCAGTAAAAAGCAATTTGGCAAGGGCTTCGCTGGGGGCAAGTACAAAAGCGCGTTGGCGATAAAGCTGTGTTTTTTGGGGTTGTTGGGCAAGCATAGCTACTTGAGCAGCTTGTTCATAAAAATCGGCATTGTAGCTATGCTCAAGCATGAGAGCCTCTGCTACCCGCAGTGCTTTATGATACTCTTTTTGATGGCGGTAGTAATTGAAAAGCCGGTTGGTAGCCTCTGCCCACGACAACTGCCTCACTACCAATCCGCCGGCCAGTTGTTGTTCAAAAGTTTTGGGTCGTTGAGAGAGGGCAGGTGCAGGCTGATTGAAAGGCCAACCTTCTTTTAGAATCTGAACTTCATACATTCCTTTCAATGAGTCCACGGTTGTAATGGGCATTTCGGAAAGCATTAGGTCGAGGGGCATCACCGAAGGCCATTGTGGACTGATAAAAGCATTTTGGCGCATTGATGCTGTAAATGCCTCCGCCATGAGAGCATAGCCAAGTAGGTTGGGGTGGACGTGTTCGAGGAGGGTTTCACTCCCTAAAATTCTATTTTGAGAATGGTCTTCAAAAATTTTTTTTATGTTTACTAAATGGGTATTAGTGTATTGAGAAGCTAATTTTTCGATGGTATGATTGATGACTTCAGGAGCGCGAAACCTCAATAAATCCAGATCTTTGGCCTTGACAAATAGGTTTTTTGCCAAAACTGTATCCTTTTTTTGAAGTGCTTTTTGAGCCAGTTTGTATTGTTCTATCGCCGATTGTGCAGTAGATACAGTATCACTCACAAAAGGAGGCAAGTCTTTTTCGTTGCTTACGAGGTTGCCTATAAATACCGGTACATTGGCTTTGGCAAGCCCATCGAGTGTAGCAGCCATATTCTTCTCAAACTGCTCGATTCCTCTCCAATAGTCTTCCGACTCGAAGGCTATCTGCTGCTTGAGAGCCATGCGTTTCATCAGGTTTTCGCGGAGGTCTATCTGCTGGCCATCAAAACAGCGGCGGACCCATTCGATTACCTGATAGCCTGCTTGTACAACTCGCCAATCGCGCAGCTTTAAAATCAATCGTGTCAGAGAGAGATTACTACCAAATCGCTGTGTAGCACCCACTCCCAATGCCCCGTAGTATTCGTTGTGGCCAGTATAAATAAGTACAGCATCAGGCTGATAATCAACTATTTCTTCTGCAAACCCGCGTACCGTATGCGAATTGACGGCTGTCAAGCCTACATTGATGATTTCAAAATGATAATGAGGAAATGTGTGTAATAGACGATAATGTAACCAGCGGTGAAACGACCCATTGTTGAGATAAGGATAGCCTACGGTAGTAGATTCTCCGAGTACAAAAAGCCGGATCGTATGCTCCGCTTTGACTTTACGGAAGGGTTCAGCATTGCCAACTGTTGCGTTTTCTTGGGTGATAAAGTATCTTTTGGAGGCATGGGGATTCATCACCCAATAATCAGGCCGCTGCGGGTCGGTAACAAACAAACTCAAATCATAGCCAAAACCTGCCCACCTTAGCGTTAGTTCAGCTATACCGACTACAAACAAAGGCAACATCATAGCCGACAATTTCAATAACCAATTTGGTGTTTTTGAGGGAGGATTCATTTGATATGTTGGTTCAAAAGAATAGAGTAATGCTTTCCGTTTCGCCAATGAGCCTCCAATCCTCCTTTCAATGGTTGAGCGACGGAGCAGTTGGCCAGCAGAATATCCAAATCACCGTCTTCATCAATATCTCCCAAATCAGCATCTATCCAACGACCCGCTTGGGCGATATCAATTCCTGAAGGATTAAAATTAAATTTATTTTGATGCTCAAAAACAACGACACTCTCTTGAGGGCGATGAAGATAATCAGCAAAAAACGAAATAGTTATCAAATCAAGGTCTTTATCAAGGTCAAAATCACCCGCCAATACTTTATAAGCTCCGTTGATAGGATAAAAAAAGCGTTCTCGAAATTGGCCAGAGGTTTGTTGTTGATAAATATATAAGCCATGATACGGTTTCAAAATAGGTGAGTAATCGGCATTATCGCCGCAGGTATAGGCAATATCAAGTAGCCCGTCTTGGTCAAAATCTTGCATCAAAAAAGAAGTAGAGCCATACACAGCAGGAAATTGAAGAAGGATTTTTTGCTGAAAAGTGCCATTGGGCTGTTGCAGAAAAACACTCAAATTTTCGTCGCCTTGACCAAAAAGCACTACTAAGTCAAGAAGACCATCATTATTGAAATCTGTTGTTTCAATCTGTAAAGCACCACTAAGATTTGAAAGGATTTTTTTTTCTGAAAAATCCTGATTCCAAATAGCAAGTTGCCCCGTTAAGAAACCAAATTCAGCAGTTATAATTTGGGATTTAGCGTTTGATTTAGGCTTGAAAATGAGCGATTTGGCAGGTCTATGAAGCACCGGCGACGACTGTACAAACTGCCATTGATTTTGTTTTTTCACAAAACACATCACTACTCCATTTTTTTGTTGTGATGGCTGTATGCTTCCCACTGAAGTAACCCAAAGTGTATCGCCTTGCAGGTAAATATCGCTTACGGGGGTGGGCATTCCGATGGTAGCTACGATTTGCTGTTGGGCGTTGATTTGATAGATTTGATGTGTAACATTGTCGGAGAGCCAGATATGCTGCTGATGGGTGTCCCAGCGAATACAGGTTACAGTTGGAGTAGTAGAGGCAATCAAAGGAGAATTGATTGGAATGAAGTGCTGATTGATAGGCAATTTCGGATAAGTACCTACAAGGATTTTGGGAGCATTTTTTAAATAGTAATCTTTAATTTGCTCCCATTCTTGGGGTGTAATGAGCGGTTGAGTGGAAATTTGCCCTGCTTGTTTTAGCTCAAAATATACCGATTGCTGTGCCAACGACGAAGCCGAAGGCAATAAGCCAAGCCGTAGCCCCATCATTGGCAATACTGACTCTCGCCAAGTGGCTTGGTCGAGTTGTTGGGGTATAGGCGTTAAGTGGCAGTTTCCACAGTATTTTTGCGCCAATTTTTCCCCTTGGGTATGTTTGTTTAGGCAGCCCGCCAAGGTCAGCATGAAACCTCCGTATATCAGAAATAGTATGGGCGAATTACGGTGCATGGTTAAATGATAATAGCTTTGACAGAGTTTAAAACTCTGTCAAAGCTATCGTGGGATTTTATTATTCAGTATCCTGGATTTTGTTTCATCAGAGGATTGGCTTCCATTTCTTGTTGTGGAATAGGCTGTGCATAGTCAGTATCTGCCCATTGAATAGGCCCCCCGCGTACATTTTGGTAGTAGGCCGCCTCTTGATTTCCTATTTTCCATCGTCGTACATCAAACCACCAGTGCCCCTCTCCATATAACTCCGCCCAACGCTCGTAGCGTAATGGGCTGTTTCGTAATACTGGGTCGGACGCTACGGTGGCATCGGTTAGACTTCGATAATCTCTCGGGCTTGGGGTCAGCGCAGGCAAATTGTAGGCACGACGTTTTACGCGGTTGATATACTCTAACCCCAGAGTGGGATTGCCCGTTTGTATGAGTACCTCCGCATACAATAGATACACATCAGCCAATCGAATCCAATAAAAGTTGGAACCATTGTTTTGATTAACATCTCCTTCAGTACCTACTTTATTGACAAACTTCCCAAACGACCAAGCGTGGAAAGACTCACTCGGTACGGCTGTAAATTGAGTAATCGGACGCTTACGCCCACCTACTATCATCGAATCAACGAAAGGCTGCTGTGTACCTATCCAAAGGCGCGGGTCGGCCAGTTGTTGGTTACGAATAGTAAGAGAACGTTGAATATAGGCAGGATTTGGGATACGTGGAAGGTTGTCTATACTTGTAGGACGGTTGCGATCGAAGCGAGGATTGTCAACATAATTGATGATTGGCTCTTTAAATCCATAGCGTTCGAGGGTTTTATCATGCGGGAATACATTGGACCAGCCAGAGCCGTTGGGTTGGCCATTGTCGCCCATGAAGGAGGGAGCTTGCACCATTCCTACGCTCGACCCCATCGAGCGGTCGCCCCATGCCCCCCAGGTATTTCGGTCTATGTTCATATTTATTTCATCAATAGACTCCGCATTGTACTCATTTTCACCATTGAACATATTACGATAGATATTGAACGGCACAAGCGACTTGCCACTATTGTTGATGACTGCTTCGAGGTTGGTACGGGCATTGGGCCAATCTTGAATAAAAGTGTAAACTTTACCTAAGAAAGCCTTGACAGCCCATGTTCCGATCCGGTGGCGGTCGTTGCCTGTCCATACTTTATTGGCCAATAGCTCATCAGCTCGGCGCAAATCAGCAATAATAAAATCCCATGTCTGTTTCACAGTTGCTCTTTGAACACGAGTTTGGTCTAGAGTAGAAGATACAGTCGTAATAATAGGGACTCCCATTTTATCACCGCCTGTATTGCCGAGTAACATATCTTCGTTCCAGAAACCCGCCAAATAATAATAAAACCATGCTCTCAAGTACAGAGTTTGACCTTCTATCTCTCGAAGGCGGGCTTCGTCGGCCGGGCGGGCATTGGTTTTTCTGAAACTTTCAAGCCCCGCCAGTAGGGTATTGGCTCGCTGCACTCCACGCCAAGCATCACGCCAAGTTTCAGTCATAAACTCATTGTCGGGGCGTGTATTGTTCTGGTTCATTTCATTCCAAAACTGAAATCCTACCCAAGATTGGTCTTGGGTATGGTCAAAACAGTTGGTGTTTTTGCCGAACATATTGTGGCCATAAAGCCCAAAGGCATGGCGGTTGGCATAGACCCCGTTGAGCATCAAATCGAGGTGAGCCAAGGTAGTAGGGAAGTTGCCAGAAGTAAGGCTATTGGGGTCTTTGGTTACTAAGAATTCTTCTTTGCAAGCCAGTAGTCCTACTACGATTCCTATGGCGGTCATCAAACTAAACAAGTATCTTTTCATGATTTTTGTAGGTTGAAAGGATGATAAATTAGAATGTAGCCTCTAAACCAATCGAAAACATTCGGGTACGCGGAAACGCCCTGAAGTCATCAATACCGCGCGAAGTAGCTGCCGCTGCTCCGTTGCGAGTAGAGAGTGAAGATATTTCTGGATCAAGGCCAGAGTAAGGTGTAATGGTAAATAGGTTTTGCCCCATTACAAACATTCTTACTCCACTTATTTTGGCTTTGTTGAGGAGAGCAGTGGGCAGGCTGTACCCCAACTGTAAATTGGTAAGCCGAAGATAGCCTCCACGTTCTACAAAATAACTTGAAACATTGCCGTAGTTACTATTGGGGTCTCGTGTATAGACCCTCTGTCCTTGAGCATTCGTAACAAACACCCCGGTACGAGGTTTATCGGTGAGGGTATTGTTGCCAAAAAAAGAAGTTTCAAAGATATTGGCCGTGGTGTTGTTGTCGCCCACAAAGAAGTCTGTATAGGAGCGCACTCCATTATAAATATCTACATCAGCTACGCCTGTCAAGACGGTATTGAGGTCAAATTGCTTCCACTTGATATTGGCCGTAATCCCATAAATGGCTCCTGGCCATGGATTGCCGATAAAAGTGCGGTCGTCGAGTGTAATGCGCCCGTCGCCGTTGAGATCTCGATAAATCAAATCTCCTGCCCCTGCTCCTGTTTGTGTTACGTTGCGTTCGCGTACAGCAGCCTCCGTAGGGAAGATACCATCTACAATGTATCCAAAAAACTGTCCAAAGGGTTGATTGACAGCCGTGCGAGCTACGCTGGTGCGCCATACATCGCCGGGGCGGCCTTCGTCGAAGGGAGCATTGCGTACCCCATCAAGATTGAGGACTTTGTTACGATTGAAGGCTACATTTCCTCCAACGTTGTAAGTTAGATTATTTCCTATTTTGCCCCGATAGTCTATGGCTATTTCAAGGCCACGATTTCGTACACTACCTACATTGACGAAGGTTATGTTGCTAAGACCTGCCGAAAAAGGAGTTGGCACTCTGTAAAGTACGTCTTCGCTTTGACGATTGTACCAGTCTATGTTTACATTGATACGATTGCTGAATAACCCCAAGTCAAGGCCAATATCAGTTTGTTTGACTGTTTCCCACTGTAGGTCGCTGTTGGCCAATGTGAGCGTACGCCCGAAGCCTTGTACTCGAGTACCATCGGGAAGTCCTGTAATATTTTGAAAACTAAACTGCTCGAGGTACTGAAAAGGATCTACATTGGCTATTCCGAGTACACCATACCCACCTCGTAGTTTGAGGTTGGAGATAAAGGTTAGGTTTTGCATAAAGGCTTCTTCACTCATTTTCCAACCTGCCGAAAAGCCTGAGAAAGTACCCCACTTGCGGCCTGTGGCAAAGCGGTCGGTACCATCTCTACGGATATTGGCTGTAAGGAAGTATTTGCCCGCATAGCCATAATTGATACGTCCAAACTGCGATAGTAAGCGGCGGAAGGGGGCATTGGCAAATCCAGCATTGACGAGGCGGTTGGTGGGGTCGCTGCTCAACACAAACGAAGTAGCTACCGGTACAGTGAAGCCATTGGCAGTCCCCTCAAGCCGCGACCCGTCTTCGCGGTAGGCTTCGTAGCCTGCCATTGCTTTGAGGTCATGTTTGCCAAAAGTACGTCCATACGTCAATGTGAAATTGGCGGTATAGTTTTCTTGGTTGAACATATTTTGAGAGAGCGTAGCGTTGGGGTTTCGGAGCGTACCATAGCTGAAGGCTTCCTGAAAGTTCTGAAAGCGGTTGTTTATCAACGATGCCCCCAAAGTAGTTCGGAAATTGAGTCCGTTGACAATCGCCCAGTCAGCAAATATATTTCCTTCAATAGCCGAACGTACATCTATTATTCGTTGGCTTTGGCGTGCACCCACGGGGTTGGCACCTTCATAGAACCCTCCGGGGGTGCGTCCCCAGCCACCGAGGGCATTGTCGGGGTCGAAGACGGGCATCAGTGGCGTAGAACGGAAAGGGATAGAGCCGTCCACATTGCGGAAATTGCCCCGCCACATATACATACTCTGCCCTACTTTGAGGCGTTTGGCCAACTGGTAGTCTGAGTTGATACGGACATTGAAGCGTTGGGCGAAAGTATTAATGACGATGCCATCTTCACGCTGAAAATTGGTAGAAATGAAATAATTTGAACGCTCGCCACCGCCATTGACAGAGAGTGTATAGTTTTGTTCGCCGCCATTTCTGAAAACTTCGTCAATCCAATCTACATCAGGTAGTTGGCTTAAGTTTCCGGCCGATGCCACACTAAAACCGAAGTTTTCGCGGGCTTGGGCATACTGGTCGCGCCTCAGTAAGCTGTACATACGTGTAGGCTGCCTGATACCATACCACGAACTAAGATTGACAGAGGGCTTGGCCGATTTTCCTCCGCGCTTGGTCGTAACCAATATCACCCCCCCAGCCGCATCTACTCCATAGATTGCAGCCGCAGAGGCATCTTTAAGTACTTCAATAGACTCAATGTCCTGTACATTGAAGTTGAAGCCAGTACCCGATATACGTACTCCATCTACGATATACAGCGGAGGCATTCCATTGATAGAGCCCGGCCCTCGAATCAAAATATCAGCCCCTGCTCCAGGTGCTCCAGAGCCTTTGGTTACTTGTACCCCTGCCATACGACCTTGCAATGCCTCATTTACACTCCTAACAGGCATATTTTTTATCTCGTCACCTTTGACAGTTGCGATAGCCCCTGTTAGATCAGAACGTTTTTGTGTTCCATAACCCACCACTACCACTTCTTCAAGGCTTCTGGGGTCAGATGTTAGGCGTACGTTGATGATATTGCCACTGATTTTTACTTCTTGGCGCACAAATCCTACCGACGAAAAAACAAGCGTAGTCGCTTCTTGGGGTACGTCTATACTATAATTCCCCTCTGCGTTGGTAGTAGTACCCAATGTTGTATTTTTGACCAAAACACTGACTCCGGGCAATGGCTCGCCATTGTCATCTACTACTTTCCCCGTTACTTTGCGTGTATCAATAGACCGGATACTGTTAGCCGCCGGTGATAGTTCGACGGCGAGGGAGTTTCCCGAAGCATTATTTTTTAGTAAAACTGTTCGATCTATGATGCGATAAGTTACTTGAAGGGGATTGAGTAAATTGTCAAGTATTTTCGATAAACTCTCATTGGTGGCATTGATCGAAATTTTACGATTTACAGGAATCACCTGTGCACTATACATAAATTTGATGTTGGCCTCACGCTCAATTCGAGCCAAAATATGCTTCAAATCGCGATTTTCCACCTGTAGGGTCAAGCGGGTGTTGAGCAGTTCTTGAGCCGAAGTTTCGGTAGCCCAAGATAGCCCAATGAAAGTGGTAGCCAGAAAAAACTGTACCAGTGATAGTCGCATGGCTTTCCAAACAATTTTTGGAATTGTGTATTGAATTTCCATAATTTGAAATGTTTTTGTTTGTGAACGGACAGAAACAATGTGCCTCTTTCGACCACGTACCAGGTGGGGCCTATTCTCAATAAGCAAGAGGCGATTTTTGAGCCGAAAGGGTACCAGCCTTTCGGCTTTTTTATTGCTAATCGGTAATTAAACTGGCTATCATGTCATCATATCTGAAAAGTATGGGTTTGGGTGAATGATTAAATAAAAAATACAAAATCGTGTTGATAAAGTCAGTATAAAAGAATCTCTGATGTTCAATGACAGCCTTTGCCACTTACCACTATCTGCCCATCTACAATCGTATATTCGAGGTGCAGTGTTTCGCAAATCAAATCGAGTTTGACATAAAGTGAATGAGGCGTTAATGAGGCCGTCAGGGTACAGTTTTTCAGATTGGATTCTTCAAAGATGATGTTGATATTGTAGGCTTTCATCAATCGCTCAAAAACTTCACTCACAGGAGTTTCATCAAATTCAAAAGCCTGTGGTTGGGTTGGTTTTTGGAGCATCAAGGGGTCTTCTACAAGGGTTTTGACCAAATCTTTTTTGACAGCATCGTAAGTAATCTGCTGGTTTGGTAAAAGAATCAGTGCTGTCTGTGCATCGGACTGCCCTTGAGCAGTCCGTTTGATGACGGATACTTTCCCAGAGATGACCGATACTTTGGTCAAAGTAGAACTGGCTAACACTTTAAATTTAGTCCCTAAAACTTTGGTGATGAGCGAATTGGTATAAACTAAAAAAGGACGTTGAGCATCGGATTTGATATCAAACTCGGCTTCTCCCTCCAAATAAACCACCCGCTGCGTATCATCGAAATGATCGGGGTATCGAAGGGTAGCTTGAGGCATGAGTACTACTTGGCTGCCATCAGATAAGTTTATTTTTTGAGGTTCAGAATGGATATTTTGGATTGATTGAAAAGACCCTAAAGACGAACTCTCACTATCATTGAAATCTTCTTTTAAAATAACTGACAAAGGGTTTTGATTTAGCCACACATACCCCAGCACACCTACAAGCAGCACCGAGGCCGCAGCCCACCACCACATTTTTCGATTACTTTTTATCTCTTTAGTAGGTTGAAGTGGTACATTATCTTCTACAAACGACGTAGCTTGGATACGCTGCCATAGAGCTTCTACTTTATCTTCTGGCAGACGTACCAGTGCGTAGTTTTTACGCCCTTCCGCCAATGCTTCAATGATATACTTGGCTTCTTGCCAAGTAGTCTGGCACTGGGGGTACTGCTCCAGCCACTCTTGCCAGAAAGCATCGGTAGCTGGAGTAGGGTTTAGACAGCTCTCAAGAAAATAGTCATCTAAAACAAGATCGGCAATGGAGTAATGAGTATAATCAGGCATTTTTTTGAAATTATGCCTATAAATACATACCCTCCGATAGAGTACTCACTTTTTTGAAGAATTTTTAGAAAAAAAGTAAATTTTCTCTACAACCGTGTGTGGAGAACGGCAAACGGCTGAATCTTAATAGCAAGTTTTGAGCCTTTTTGTTGGGCAGGGATAGCTTGATTGTTACGACAATCTGACATATATATATTTTTCTTTGAAAGCATAATTTCAGACGGGAGGTCAATATGGAGTTGTTGAGGAGCGTTGCTCAAGGAGATGACGACCAAAGAGGTGTGTTGTGCGGTCTGTCGAATCCCCACAAATACATCAGGATTGTCACACACTACTTTGTCAAGTATGATTCGGCCAGTGGTAAGTTCGTCGTAGCGGTTTCGATAAGTGTAGAGTTTTCGATAAAAGTCAAAAACCTTGGGGTCGTCGTCGGGGTTATGAGGGTATTTGGGATCGCCAGCAAACACTTCCGGAACACCAAAGAAGGCGTGAATCGCGTCCATATTGAGAAAAGTAGGTGTGTAGCCATTGAAGTGATAAA
The DNA here is from genome assembly GCA_046294665.1 of Runella sp. Classification (GTDB taxonomy): domain Bacteria; phylum Bacteroidota; class Bacteroidia; order Cytophagales; family Spirosomataceae; genus Runella. The sequence goes on along the minus strand of JBKBKL010000002.1, from coordinate 14,837 downwards.
ACCAAGAAGTATCATGATTTCGTGCAAAAATGACCCGATTGGCCCCCTGCGGTAGCATGGCATAGACATTGGCCAAATACTGCTGGTATTGGGCAGCATGATAAGTACCTTTTTCCATTTTTTCTAAAATGAATTGTACCGCTTCGGTCTGATTGTCATGGGAGAAGTTGGATACGGTATAAAAAGCCGGCCCAAACACCTCACTTAGTAGTACGGCATCTTCGTTGGCAGTCCGCAAGGCATCAAGCATTTTTTGCATCAGTTGAGGGGCGTAAGTGCCGCTACTGTAGGCAGGATAGGGCAAGTTGGGGTCCCAGTTAGGGCCTTTGTAAGAAGCGGCATCTACGCGATAGCCGTCTATTCCGTAGGTTTTGAGGTCATGAAGTACGAGATTGACCATGTACTTTTGGTAGTCTGGATTTGCCCAATCGGGTGTAGCACTTTTCCAAGTAGGGTGAAGGGCGATTTGGCCTTTGTCATCTCTACAAAAAAAGGAGGCATGACTTTGAAGTATAGGTGAATTTTTGGCATGAAAACCGTGAATGACCATATCGAACAAAAAACGCATTCCGAGTTGATGAGCTTTCTTAACCAAATTTTTCAAATCTTCGGAAGTACCAAACTTCGGATCTACCACAAAGGGGTCAATCGGTGAGTAGCCCCCCAGCCAGTGAGGCATCAAATAAATGGTGTTGAAGCCGATACTTTTATAGAAAGGCAGTCGCTGGGCTATTTCTTTAAAGCCTCCCTTGAAATAATTCGGATATACTTCTAAGATGACGGCTTTCTGAACCCATTGGGGCGTAGTATTTGCCATTGGCAATGTTTTGGTGAGGCTTTGGCGGTACTGAGCCAAACCTGACAACAAGTCTTTTGAACAGTAGATATGCTGTGTGTCGGAGTGTATGGTCAATCCCTGTGGCCAATAATACGCACGATGATTGTGATGTACGATTTCTAAGCCTTCATTGGTAGTTTGAATCGAAGACCCATAGTTTACTTCTCCAGCGGTACTCATCCAAGAACAGAGAGTTGTTTGGAGTTTGGGATTAGAAAAAGCCATCAGGCCAAAACCTGCTTCTGGTGCCGAATGAAAATGAATGGTTCGATGCCGAATCGAATCGAAGGGGGTATGAGGTGCCACAAAGTTGTGAACAAAAAATGGCCCCGGCGCATCAAAAACACAGTCTTTCAACGCTCCTATCCTTAGGGGAGGCAGGCGAAACACAAACATCTCGAATTTGGCAGGAAGTGCAGTACCGGCGCGTGGAGTGGAGTAATGCAATACATAGGCACGCCGCTCGATACTGGGCTGCTGCACAAATACTGTATAATCGCACCGAAACTGGTAGCTTGAATCGAGCGTTTGGAGATGCAAATGCAAAGTAGCCGCCTGCCTTTCGGCTTGTATGGAGTAAGTGTAGCCGGTAAGTTTTGCCCCTTTATTTTGAACTATGGCTTGTCCATTGACCACAAAATCAACCGACGGTAGAGTAGCTGATTCAAAGAGGGAAGTCGGTAAAGCACCTAAGCGAAAACTCGTCCAATTGCCATTTTTTTTATCGAATGTAAGTACCAATTGTGAGTTTCGGATTGTGATTTCAGAAGGTGATTCTTCCAAAAAAATATCTTTCAAAATCGGCTGAGGAGTTTGAGCAAAGAGGAAGATAGAGCAAAGTGAAAGAGTTACGATGAGCCATATACGTAAATAAAAAAACATAGTTTGTGGAGTTTAGTGGAGAAAAATGCGTTTTCTCATAAACACTATGCCTACGAAAAAGTACCCAGTGTATTTAGAAAAAAAGGTAAAAAATGATGGAGTTTAATTTGCTTCAAGCCATCTCGGAGTGCTTCTATGGTACGATGAAGTAAGTTTTTGGCTGATTGAGGATTGATTTGGAGCAGTTCGGCTATTTGCTGATGGGAGAGATTTTCATAAAACCTCAGGTGAATGATTTCGCGCTGGCGTTCGGTGAGTTGGGATAATTGAGCTGGCAAATAATCTTCCATCTGACGGTTTGATTCAAATTCTTTTTCTTGAGTTTCCTCATCTTGGCTATATGAATCAAAAGGACTGAATTTACTTTGTATCACTTGAGATCTCCAAAGACGATGCTTCAGTGCTTTCAACAAATAAAATTTGATATTGTCAGTATCGCCGAGGCGGTCACGTTTTTGCCAAAGATCGGCAAACAAATCATGAATCGAATCCATAATCATAGCCTCATCTTCTGTAAAACTACGCCCATAGCGGTACAAAACTTGTACATATCCGCGATAAATACGCTCAAAAGCCTGTCTATCCCCCTGTTTGAAGGAAGACCAATCTGTAACAAGCGGCTCGTTATTTCGGATTTTTGACATATTTATTCAAACAAAAGTACTATTTAAAAAACATATACTTTAGTTTTTTGTTTGATATACACCTATGCAATTCTACACACAGCAAGTCAAGCAATTATGAGTGAGCCTATAAACATTTTTTGTCAAAAGGCGTTTCCAATTTATTAAACAACAAAAAAAGCGAGCAGAAAACCTGCTCGCTTTTGACACTTTTCTAACCTAATAACCAAATCTATTTGACCGCCCAAAGCTCGTCATTGACGCTTTCGGTAGCCTTGCCAAACTGGGCTTGAATGGCCGCTTTATAGTTGGCTTCGTTGTAGATACGCTCGGAGTTGGGGTATAGCCAGCGGCGAGGTATCACACCAGAGTTGCCGGTACCCGGGCCTCCCTTAGCAAAGTTCGTAGGAAAGCCCGTGCGCCGCCAGTTGAAGAATGCCTCCATACCGGAGTTCATAAAAAAGCCCAAGTATTTTTGAGTGAGGATTTGTCCCAAGCCTTGAGGGTTGTTACCAGCATATTTGACGGTGGGCTGTGCATAAAAATCAGCAAACGAAAACTTCACCGTATAGCCTGCCGATGAGATATTGGCTCCGTTGCGGGTTTCGAGTACGACGGCGTTGTCGCCTTCTTTGATGCCGAAAAAGGCTTGTGAGGCTTGGATACCGCGCTGGTACCATTGCTCGGCATTGGCCGCTACCCACCCACGATGGGCCGCTTCGGCGATATTGAAGCACATTTCGATATAGCCGACCAAAATGGTGTTTTCGGCGGTATAGCTTTTATAATAGCGGTTGCGGTTGATGAAAGAATACTCCCCTTTGAGGGCTTTGGTGGCTACATCGTCGAGCGATTCGGCGGGGTTTGCACCTACAAAAGCCTCAAAATCGGTTTGCTTTGCTCCTTTTTTGAGTTGGGCTTCTGCCGGCTCGGCCACCATGAAAAGGCGCGGATCGCGGGTTTGTTTGAGCAGGTCTATATGGGTCGAAGACATCTGCTGGCGAGTAGCATCAAAACCAAAGTTGTCGGGATTGATAGGGTATTTGTTGAACTGGGCGTTGTAGCGGTATTCGAGGTTGTCGGCCATACCAGACAGTATTGGAAACTTCGCGGCATTGTTGATGACCTCTGCAAAACGCCCTTTGATGTTGAGTTCGGCATCGTTTTCTCTTTTACTCAAACTCACCAACACGCGCAGTTTGAAGGCATTGACCACCTTTTGCCACTGGCGAAGGTTGTTGTTGAAATAAATATCGCCTTGCATCGAAACATCGCCCGCCGCGATGAGCTTGGCTAAATCGTCGTTGGCTTCGTCGAGCCATTTGAGCGACTGAAGGTAGATTTCTTTTTGGGTATTGTATTTGGGCGTGATGTTGTCGGTGCCTTTGAGGGCTTCGTTCATGGGCAAATCTCCCATGCGCTGGGTCATCCATACAAACAAATAGGCTTTGAAGAATTTGCCCATAGCACTATACGGATTGAGGTCTTTGCCAGTAGCCTTTTTGGCTTCTTCTTCCATTTTCAAGACATTTTTGAGTTCCATATAAACCATACTTGACGTTGTCCAGTCATACTCATTGTTGCCGTAGTAGTTGTAGTTGATGGTGTAAAACTGATTCCAACGTTGTCCTTTTTTCCATGGTCTTTCATCGTCGCTATAATTGAAGGTATTGTTCAATATACCATTTAGAATGAGTGAAGCAGGTGCACTAGAAGGCACGTTAGGATTTCTCTCCAACTGCTCGAAGGTTTGGCAGCCAGACAAAAATAGGAGTCCACTTACCATAACAAGTGTAATGGACTGGCGAATATGTGTGATTATATTTTTCATGTTTTTTATTTGTTTTTAGAATTTGAAACGTTCAAAAATATAACGCCCTTTTTTGACTTTAGTTAACTCTGAGGTACTATTTGTAATCTCGCTAACTTCTATGAAAAAGGTGCTTTCTTTCTCATCTATGAAAAGTTCTATTGCAGCATGCTAATTAGAGTCAAATGATAATTGAACTTTGTGTATTTCCTTACAGTCAGATTTGCTTGCATTAACTCTGTCTTTGAAAACAAGGCGATTATCTCGGTAGATAAAAACGCTATCTAATCCTTTTTGAGGGGTTGATAGTGACCAACCATACCACTGTCTAACAAACAATTCTGAAAGGCCATTATATGTCTTTTTATTGCCATTTTCGTCAATATCCTGCACTTTAGACCATACCGCATATTTAAAAGGCAAATATTTTTGTTCCTCAGCAGGAGAAACTTTGCATGGGTTGCATGAAAAAAAAGAAAGAATGAGTGAGAAATAACACATAGCCCTTTTCATAAAAAAATGTTTATGGTCTTATTCCAGTTAACGCCCTAAGGAATGGGGGCTAAAATGTAACATTCAGATTCACTCCAAAACGACGAAGTGTGGGCGATTGGAGGCCCGAACCGCGCTCGCTGTAATTGACATACTGCTCTACGTCTAAGTCTTTGGCAGCAGCCATGTAAAACAAGTTGGTACCAATCAGCGATACAGTAGCTTGCTTGATGCCCTTGCCGAGCCATTTGTTGGGTAGGCTATACCCGAAGGTCAGTTCGCGGAGTTTGGCAAACGAGCGGTCAATCATGTTGGCTTCGTTGGAGTTGTAGTAGCGGCTGATCCAGTCTTGCAAGAAAGTAGCATACTGCTGCGACATCGGCTCAAAGCGTAACTCGCCGTAGTTGAGGACATTGCCGTCGGGGTCGTACTTGATCGTACCACCTGTCAAAACTACGCCTTCACCTACCCAAGTTTTTTGGCCTTTGGTATCGGCCAAGCGCGCTACGCCCATTTCGCCCTGTACGGTTTTGATGTGGCGGCCACCGCGATAGGTTTGTTTTTGTACATAATTTTCGATCACGCCGCCTACACGTCCGTCAATCTGGAAGCTAAGGTTGAAGTTTTTGTAGCTGAATTTGTTGGCAAAACCAAACGTCCAGTCGGGGTTGGTGTATCCTAAAAATTGGGCTACGGGGTTGTAGATAGGCCGCCCGCTTCTGTCGTTTACGATTTGGCCGTCTTGAGTACGCACAAAAGCCCGTCCGAAGTATTTGTCGAGGCGGTCGCCAACTTTATAAAACTGGTTGAGGCGTTCTTGTGTACCGTAGATTTCGCGGAGGGTTTCTTGCCAAGTGGACCAGTTGAGGAGAATGTCCCAGTTGAGGCCGTTGGGGTTTTTGAGAGCCGTACCTACCAAAGCTACCTCCCAGCCGTTGCGTTGGGTTTTTACGCCATTGGTAGTGAGCGATGTGTAGCCGGTAGATTCGGGCAAGGTAAGTCCAAAGATACGCGGGCCGTCGAGATAGCTAAAATAGGTAATGTCTAATCCCAGACGATTGCGTACAAACTTCATTTCCATACCCGCTTCGTAGTTGGTACGGCTCGAAGGCTGGATATTGGGGTCGAGCAAGCTATTGGAGAAATAAGCCGCTGTTTCGTTGTTGTAGGGGCGAGGGGTATTGTAGGCAACAGTCGTACCATAGCTGGGGCCGTCGTAAGACGACTGGTACGTTTCGCCATAGCCGATGGGGTTGGAGATATTGATAGCACTAAAGGCCGTACCTATCGTAGCTTGTGTAAATGCCTCACGTACTTGGGCATAAGAAGCGCGGAATTTCAAAAATGAAATCGCTTCGGGCAGATTGAGGTAGTCCGAAACGACCGTAGTCAAACCTACCGAAGGATAAAAGCCTACATTGCGACCTGTGGGGAGGGTAGAGGTTTTGTCCCAGCGACCAGTGAGGGAGAGATTAGCGTATTTGCTCAACGACACATCGGCAGTGTAGTAGCCACTCAATACTTTCATGGCAGCGTCGAAGTTGAAGGCTTGTACGGGGTTGCGCGAGTTGGCGAAGTTATATACGCCGGGTACGTTGAGGTAGTTGGTAGAGGCGTAGTTGGAAGTGTAACGGAACAAGCGCAAATTGCCCCCTACCGAAGCCCGTACAGCGATTTGATTGAACTCTTTGTTGAAATTGAGCAACAAGTCGGTATTGTTTTCAAACAAATTGCGGCGGTCTTCGCGGTAGTCGCCACGGGCTTCTTCGCGGCCATAGGACGTAGCCGAGAAAGGCATTTTTTCGTTGCGAAGCAAATCGTACTGCGTTATTTGAGTACGGACTTGGGCATTGAGCCACGGGCTGATGTCGTATTTGCCGAGGGCGTAAGCATAGACATCGTTTTTGTAGTGGCCACGCAGCCATTCTTTCACCATAAACCAGGGGTTGTTGTAACGTTGGTATTCGGCATAAATCTGCTGGATACCTTCCTTGCCCGGCTGCCAGTAGTTTTTCATGTCGTCCACGCTCCAATCGGCTCCTGCCCAAAGTATCATGTTGTAAACCAACGAGTTGGGGCCATAGTTGATGTCGGGAATATTGGGGGTGTATTGGCGGTTGTAGTTGATGGTACTCTCGAAACGCAGTTTTTTGGTGAAATTATACCCAAAAGATGTATTCAGGAAAGTGCTGTTGAGCCAAGTATTGGGTGCGATACCACGCTGGTACTGATGCGAAAGCGACACGCGCAAATCGGCACGCTCGTTGGAGGTAGCGATAGCGATGTTGTTGTTGGACAATACGCCTTCTCTCAAAAAGCGGCGGAAATTGTCCTTCCCGCGTGCCAGCCACGGGGTTGGGATACGCTTGCCCGTAGCAGGGTCAATGGGGCTGTCGTATTGTGGGATTAGCTGCCCTTCAAAACGTGGCCCCCATACGTCGTAGTCGCCGTCGTTGATACCCCCGCCGCGACCGTCCACAAAGGCATATTGGCCGTGGTCGCCGGGGCCAAATTCGTCTTGTACTTTCGGAATGGCCAAAAATCCTTTTTCTAATTGGGTAGAACTATTGAAATCAATCGAAAAGCCTCGCTTGTCTTTTGAGCCTTTTTTGGTCGTAATCATAATGACCCCGTTTTGCGCCCTAAATCCATAAAGTGCTGTTCCTGAAGGCCCTTTGAGTACGTCCATGGCTTCGATGTCGTCGGGGTTGATGTTCCAAGTGTCCGAATTGACAGGCACACCGTCCACTACATACAGCGGTCTTCCACCGCGTAGCGACACCTGTGGCGCACGTAGGAGTTCAGGATTAGCCCCAATCGTCAGACCTGCGACCTTACCAGCTAAACCTGCGATAGCATTGGGCTGACGAGCTTTGACCAAATCGGCGGCTTTGACTCCTTGAGTCGCAAAAGCCAATACCTTTTTGTCTTTCTGGATACCAAGGGCTGTTACGACTACTTCCTGAAGCTGACGGAAGTCTTGGGTCATTTTGAGGTCAATGGTAGTGCGTTTGCCCACAGGGATTTCTTGAGCCGCATATCCTACAAAAGAAAAAACCAACGTGGCGTTGGGTTCTACATTCAGACGATACTGACCATCGGCATTGGTATTGGTACCACGACTTGTACCTTTCACAACAATACTCACTCCCGGCAACGGGGCATTGCCATCGGTATCCATTACTTTGCCTTGCACAGTGATTTCTTGTGCCAGCAACGAAGAATAACTCATCAGCACCACCATAAAGGCAATGGCTAACAACCGCCCAAAGCGGGACACGCAAAAGTGTTTCATAAAAGAGGAAGGTTTGTGTTTTACAGTTACTAAAAAGCTAATTTGCAGCCACAAAACAACCTCTTTACTATGACCCCAATATGAATTTCAGATGAAGAAAATAAAGTATTTTTTAGCAATAAATTCACATAATTTTAATGAGTTTTAAATGCTACGCATATTTCAAATCTCTAATTTTAAGTTTTTTTTAAAAATCAATTTTACGGTTATGCAAAAACTCCAATTGGTCGTCTTCGATATGGCAGGTACTACTATTGACGAACAAAACGCCGTGTATAAAGCCATCTATCAAGCTCTCGACGAAGCAGGCTATGACTGCACCCTCGATTTGGTACTGGAATTAGCCGCCGGCAAAGAAAAACGACAGGCTATCAAAGATGTACTTTCCTATTTGATTGACGATGAGCCATTTGACACGATGATAGATGCCATTCATGAAGATTTTAAAATGAAGTTAGACGAGGTTTATGCAAGTGGGATTGCCCAACCGATGTCTGATGCCGCCAAGGTATTTGAGGCATTGCGGCAGCAAAATGTCAAAGTAGCACTCAATACAGGGTATAGTCGTGAAGTGGCCGAAATGCTCTTAGACCAAGTGGGTTGGCAGGTTGGCAAAGAGATTGATGTACTTGTAACAGCCTCCGACGTAACGCAGGGTCGCCCCCATCCCGCCATGATTTTGGAGGCTATGCGCCAAACAGGTATTTCCGACCCTGCCACCGTTGCCAAAATCGGCGACTCGGCCATAGACATCGAAGAAGGACACCGCGCCGGCTGTGGGTTGGTAGCGGGTGTACTCACTGGCGCGCAAAACTACGCCCAACTCTCCCAAGCCAAACCCACGCACATTTTCAATCATTTGTCAGAATTATTGGAAGTTATGTATTGATGTTACGCTTCTCCGAAGCGTGATGTGATTTTGGATATCACTTTTGAGTTCTACAAATGTATAGCTTCTCCGAAGCCCTTTTGGGCGTAGAGCAAAGTTCTCAAAGCCTCAGAAAGGCGCAAGGTTTGTAGAAAAATAAAATACCACCAAGAACCTCAAAGCCTCAGAAAGGCGCAAGGTTTGTAGAAAAATTTTAAAAATAATTTTGTATAATCCCTGAATCCCTTTCTCCTTCTGAGAAAGGGACTTTTGAAGGGGGAAATAATTTGACAGTTGTGAATGGCGAAAAGAAAAATTAGGATAAACAAACAAAATCTATGAAACACCATTTCGACCTTATTGTAGTAGGCAGTGGCATTTTGGGAACTGCCCACGCTTACCATGCCGCCCAGCGTGGGCTGTCGGTGCTGTTGCTCGAAAAAGACAACTATCCGGTAGGCTCGACCGTCCAAAATTTTGGGCAAGCTGTGCCATCGGGTTTTGTGGGTAAGTGGCAAGAGTTTGGTCGTCGTGCTACCGATATTTACAAACAACTTCAACAAGAGTTTGACATTTCGGTACGCCAAAATGGCTCTGTTTATATCGCTTCCGATGCCGCTGAACAACAACTGATTCACGAGTTACATACACATTTTGAAAGTGTAGGTTATACATCGCAGTTGCTGACAAAAAAACAAACGCTTGCCCAATATCCTGCTCTCCGCACCAGCTATGTACATGAAGCGTTGTATTTTCCGCAAGAGGTCAGCGTAGAACCCAACCGCTTGATTTATAGGCTAATTGAGTATTGTCAAGCCAACTTCCAAAATTTGGATTATCGTCCCAATACTCCTGTGATAGCGTGTGAGCCTACTGCCAAAGGTGTCGAAGTGCGAACTTCCTATCAAGATGTATTCACAGCCTCGAAAGCAATCGTATGTTCGGGAGCGGAGTTTAGGTTGTTGTTTCCGGCGTTGTTCCGTCAAAGTGGTATTGTGGTCAGCAAAATCCAAATGCTCCGTACCGTACCGATGCCCGAAGTGGCGTTGGAAGGCAATATCCTGACGGGGCTTACCATTCGCCGCTATGAGTCGTTTGAGCAGATGCCGTCTTTCAAAACTCTCACTACGCCCGACCACTATGCCGAACTCAAACGCTGGGGTGTGCATATTTTGTTCAAAAAAGCCCCCGACGGCTCCATCATCATCGGTGATTCTCACGAATACGCTCCTGCAGCTCAAGTCAATGATTTGGGATTTCATACCAGCGAAGTCATCAACGACCTAATGCTACGCGAGGCCGAGCGTATCGTAACCTTCGATGTACACCGAATCGCCCAGACGTGGGCAGGTTTTTATGCCCAGCACCCCAACGAAATTTTCGCTCATGACATCGAAAACTGTATTCACATTCGCACCGCCATCGGTGGCAAAGGTATGACTACAAGCATGGGCTATGCTGAAGCGATGATTGAGGAACTTTATGGGGAATGACCACTACTAAAAACAAGGTTTGACGCTATTTTTTGCTCACAGAAACTACTGAATTTCACGGAAATTTTCTGTATGTCTCGTTTTACCTTTTAAACAATTCTTGCAAATTGACTTGCCAGTCGGATAAGAGTTTGGAAGATATGATGCCAGTTTCGACGGCAGCGTCGTGAAGGTCATAGTCGCCATTGGCGTAGGCGTACACTTCGACCGTTTGGCTGGTGGGTTCTACGAGCCAATATTCAGCTACGGCGTGGTATTTATATAGTTTCATTTTGGCTCCACGATCAAGTCGGAAGGTACTGGGCGAGAGAATCTCAATAATCAAATCAGGGACTCCCTCAATGCCATTTTGGGTAATGATTCCCTTCTTGGATTCAGATACATACACCAAATCGGGCTGGGTGTTGTTGTAAGCATCAAAAAATACATCTATGGGAGCAAAGAAGACAATCCCATAGGATTTGTTTTTCAAGTAGTTCTTTAAGCTAAAGTACAATTCGCCAAGCACGAATTGATGTTGGGGATTGGGGGCAGATTTTTTCACGATTTCACCATCAATGAGTTCATATTGGAAGCCTTCTTCGAGTTCCATATCGAAAAACTCACGTACTGTTATTTTAGCTACCAAAGATTCCATTCTGTTATGTTGGTTTTCTAAACAAAGTTAGTGAATTTGCTCATCAACTATTATTCAAGTTTACGAAATTTGGTAGGCACGATAATTGTTTGATTACTTACAAAACAGATACTTTTTCTCATGAAACCATTGACACTGCTATTTTTCGGCATTTTGCTATTTCCACAAAGCTCCACCCTCGAATCCAAACTCGAAAGTATGATTTGGAAAAACCGTGTGCTGGTCGTTTTTAGCCCCTCCCCCAACGATCCGCAGTATATTCAACAAAAAAAATGGCTGGGTGAAGTAGGTAAAGACCTCCTCGAACGCGACATGAAAGTACTGGAGTGTGTGGGCAAAGACATCACAGCCGAAGATGAAAAATACCTCAAAAGCCGATTCAAATACAGCCCCAATGAGTTTTGTGCGTGGCTTATTGGTAAAGACGGTGGCGTAAAACTCCTCAAAAACAAAGCCATACACCCCCAAGAACTCTTCGGACTCATAGACTCGATGCCCATGCGTCGCCAAGAGATGAAAAAAGGGTGAGATTTTTACTAACTGATTCGGCTCCAGTTGGTTTCCTCTTTGCGGAGTGAGTCAATATGGGTACGAATGGGTTCGTTTTTGGGCAAAATCAAATCGGGGTCTTCTTGCAAAATAGCATCGGCGGCTTCGCGGGCAGCTTTGAGTACGGCCCCGTCTTTGGCCAAATCGGCCAAGAGCAAATCCATGAGGCCGCTTTGCTGTGTACCAGTCAAATCGCCCGGACCGCGCAGTTTTAAGTCCACATCGGCGATGTCGAAGCCATTGTTGGTTTGGCAGAGGGTTTCGATGCGAATACGAGTGTCTTTACTCAATTTTACGCCTGTCATCAAAAAACAATAGCTTTGGTCAGCTCCACGTCCCACGCGCCCACGCAACTGGTGCAACTGCGATAGTCCAAATCGCTCGGCACTTTCGATGACCATCACGGTAGCGTTGGGGACGTTTACACCTACTTCGATGACCGTAGTAGCCACCATAATTTGGGTTTCGCCTTTCACAAAACGCTGCATCTCAAAATCTTTTTCATAAGGAAAAAGTTTGCCGTGTACCATACTGATATGGTATTCGGGAAAGGCCCGCTGGATACTTTCGTAGCCTTCTGTAAGGTTTTGATAATCAAGTTTTTCGGATTCTTCGATGAGCGGATAGACGATATACACTTGTCGCCCTTTCTTGATTTCTTCACGTACTCGGCCAAACATCACCAGCCGCTTTGATTCGTAAAAGTGCTGTGTTTCAATGGGTTTTCGACCAGCAGGAAGTTCGTCAATGATGCTCAAATCCAAATCGCCGTAGAGTGTCATGGCCAGCGTCCGAGGGATAGGCGTAGCAGTCATGACCAAAATATGTGGGTGAACGACCTCATTTTTGGCCCACATTTTGGCGCGTTGGGCTACGCCAAAGCGGTGCTGTTCATCTATGACACACAACCCCAAATTTTTGAACTGCACCGTATCTTCGAGCAAGGCGTGCGTACCTACGGCGATATGAATACTCCCGTCGGACAAGCCGGGGAGGACGATTTTGCGGCCTTTGCGTGTGGTCGAGCCAGTCAGCAACGAGATGTTGATACCAAGTACATCGCAAAAAGGCTTGAGGCCACGGTAGTGCTGGTCGGCCAAGATTTCGGTAGGAGCCATGATACAGGCTTGGGCACCATTGTCTATGGCCATCAGCATCGCTATAAACGCCACAATCGTCTTGCCACTGCCTACGTCGCCTTGCAGCAGCCGATTCATCTGCCGCCCCGATTTGAAATCTTCGTGAATTTCGCGCAATACCCGTTTTTGAGCGTTGGTGAGGCCAAAAGGCAAGTGGTTGGTATAGAAGTCACGCAGTAGGTCTAATTTTGAAAATATCTGCCCCGGATATTCACGTTTTTGGAGGAGTTTATTTTTGAGCAAACGCAGTTGATTGTAAAACAACTCCTCAAACTTGAGCCTTCGGAGGGCTTGGTTGAGCCATGCCTCGCTTTCGGGCAGGTGGATATGCCACATAGCCTCGGCTTTGGGGAGTAGCTTGAAGCGACGAACGAGTTCGTCGGGTAGTGTTTCGCGGAAGTGCGGCTTGGCTTGCTCCAGCAGCGTCCGCATGGCTTTGGCAAAAAAACGACTGTCTAAATATTTTTTGCGAAGGGTTTCGGTAAGGTTATAAATCGGCTGAAAATAGCCCCCATTTTCATTTTCGGGTGTGAGTAGTTCTACGTCGGGGTGGCTGAAGTTGAAACGTTGGCCAAAACGCTGTGGTTTGCCATAGACGATATAAGCCTGACCTTCTTTGAGGTGCTTCAGGTGCCATTCGATGCTTTGAAAATACACCAACTCGACCATACCCGTACCGTCTGTAAACTCTACCGTCAGGCGGCGTTTGTGGCCTTCGCCTACTACGGTCATGCTACGCACTCGTCCTTTGAGTTGGGCAGCGGTCATGTTTTCATTCAAAGCCGAAATTTCCTGAAAGGTAGTGCGGTCTTCGTGGCGAAAGGGATAATACTGAATCAAATCGCCATAAGTGAATATGTTGAGTTGTTTGTTGAGAATCTCTGCTCTTGCGGGTCCTACCCCTTTGAGAAATTCGATTTTGGTATCAAAAAAATGGGTAATGCGCTCGGTCATTATCGCTGGTTTTTGTGTAAAAATAAGGCAAAAGCAGTATTTTTCAAACCTATTTTAGTTTTAACTAAAAACCAATCCAACGCACTATGAACCGCCGCCAAGCTATTTTACATACAGCATTTGCTGCACCTTTGCTTACTTCTGATGTTGCATTGTTAGAGCTTTTGGGTCGTAGCCATTATCGAATCGGTGCCTGCGACTGGTCGCTCAACCGCACCTGCAATCCCGACGCTTTTGAGTATGCACGCCAGATAGGGTTGCAGGGGGTACAAGTGAGCTACAACACCGCCAAAGATGAAAGCTACCTGCTACGCCCCGAAAATCAGCGTGCTATTCGTGCTGCCAGTAAGCGTACAGGAGTCAAAATAGCAAGTTTGGCCATCGGCGAACTCAACCGCGTACCGCTCAAATCGGAAGCACGAACGGTAGAGTGGGTCAGTGGCAGTATCGAAGCCGCCAAAGCATTGGGCGTGAAGGTGGTATTGCTGGCTTTTTTCTCCAAAGGCGATTTGCGCAATGACGAAGCTGGCAAAAAAACAGTCATCGAACGCCTCAAAGTGCTGGCACCACAAGCCGAAAAAAAGGGCGTGATTTTGGGCATAGAGTCTTATTTGAGTGCGCAGGAGCATTTGGAGATGATTGAGGCCATTGGCTCGCCCAATGTACAGGTGTATTATGACCCCCGCAACGCCGCCGATGCAGGCCACGACGCCTACACTGAAATACCGCTTTTGGGCGCACGAAAGTTGATTTGCGAAATCCACCTCAAAGACAATGAGTTTATGCTCGGACAAGGCTCACTCGACTGGCCACGCCTCAAAAAATTACTTGACGAAACAGGTTTCAAAGGCTGGGCACAAATCGAATGGTCAGTCCCCAAAGGCAAAACGATAGAAGAATGTTACCCTCAGAATGTAGCCTACGCCAAAAGTGTTTTTGGGTAAAAATGGTTTGTCTCGATAGCGCGAGGCTTCGCCGCGTGATTATTATTACAAAGGCTTCAAGCCGATAGGTAGCTGTATAGCACCTACGGAGCAATATGGCCGAAAATATTTCTATGACTTCTACCGATATACAACCCCTAACGGGGTAAAAACCAACCCCCTCTCAAAAGGAGAGGGGGCAGGGGGTGAGGTTCCCCAAAAAACTCCCTTTCCACCGATAGCGCGAGGTTCCGACTCGTGATTATTATTACAAAGGCTTCAAGCCGATAGGTAGCTGTATAGCACCTACGGAGCAATATGGCCGAAAATATTT
>JBKBKL010000001.1:0-112206 GCA_046294665.1 Runella sp. | reverse complement strand
GGCAGGGGTAAGGTTTTATTGAGCCGTAACTATCACCCCCTGAAAGTTTTGCGTCTGAATAAGTGTACTGGTATCGTAATCACAATCAAAAAACAAAACCGCCGACAAGGTTCTATCTCTTGTCGGCGGTTTTGTTTATGGGAAATATTCTAATTGGTGGCTTTCAATACTTCTTCCAACTTCCGTTCGAGGGCTTCGCCACGTAGGTTTTTGGCGATGACCTTGCCGTCTTTGTCGAGCAAAAACGTGGCCGGAATACCATTGACCCCATACGTCTGCGCCGCTGCCGACTGCCAGTATTTCAAGTCCGACACGTGGTTATTCCATACCAATCCATCTTTTTCGATGGCCTTTACCCAAGCATTTTTGTCGCGGTCGAGCGATACACTAAAAATATCGAACCCTTTGTCTTTGAAGCGGTGATAGACCCGTACTACATTGGGGTTTTCTTGGCGGCAAGGGCCACACCATGAAGCCCAAAAGTCTATCAGTACCACTTTGCCGCGCAGCGACGAGAGGCTCAAAGGGACATCTTGGGTAGTATTGAGGGTGATTTCGGGGGCTTGATCGCCTATCTGGATACCACGCATACGTTTGGCATTACCTACAAAAATCTGACCTTGTTTCATAGTAGGGCGTTCGGCCTCAAAACGCTTGGCCAATGCCTCAAAAACAGGAAAATCATTTTCGGGATTGAGGAAATTGGTAGCAAAAAGTGCGGCCAACGAAGTTCCCATTTCAGGTATCAATGCCTTCACTTTGTTGGTAAACGCTTGACTTGCTGCCTCAAAGTCTTGCTGGATTTGCGCTACTTTTTTGGAGTCTTTCTTTTCGGTAGCTTTAGCGTATTCATCTTGCCATTTGGTGGACTTCTCGCTGAGTTCTTTGTACATACCAATTAGCTGCTGGTAGTATTCGTTGTTTTTGGAGCCTTTGACCACAGGTTTTGATTTTTCGAGGCCCTCGATTTCGAGGGTTTCGCCTCCTTCTACGAGTACAATCACACGTTGAGTACCCGCCAAATTGACCTGATACACAGTACCTTCATCTATTTCTTTACGACGAAACGTGAAGCGTCCGTCAGTATTGACAGTGGTCGAATCAATTACAACCAGCGGTTGAGTACCTGCTATTTCGAGGTAAATCTTATCGGTGGGGCGTAGGCTTTTGGCAGTACCCGAAATCGTAAATTCTTTGGAGGAAGGTTGAGCCAGTACCCAAGTGGCTGTCAGCAACGTAGCAAGTGATAGTAAGTATTTCATTTTTGGATTGATTTGCGCTTTTATTAACGCCCGCAAAAGAGCTTTGTTGTATTTCAAGAGTAACCACAAAGTTACTAAATACAAAAATGTTGCCAGTTGTATCTCACCAGCAACATTTCTGTATTTATTTCCAGAATAGTTTTACTCAATATCGGTTGATTTTCACTTTCGATAAGCCTCCCTCGTAGGTAATTTTGATTTTTTTGGTGGCTTGGTCGTAGTTGGGGGTTCGATATACCCCACCACCTACTTTCACAAAATCTTCCAATTTTCTAGCATTAAACGCCCCCTCTACCGAAAACTCACAGCCTACTGACTCGGGTATATCAATCTCGATAGAAGTAGCCCCTGCCTCGATGTTGATTTGTGCCTCGTTTTGCACCTCTTGACCCAGTTTTAGATTGAGTTTGGTAGCCCCGGCACTCATTTTGATATTTTTGACCTTATACTCCGACAAATCGAAGCGACCTTTGCCTGCCCCCATGGCTATATCAAAAGACCATATTGGTTTGGGATTGAGGTGTACTTTCACGTTGTTGCGTACATCGTCGAGGCTTTCGAGGTCAATTTTATCTTCCATACGCAGGCTCACGGTGCTGGTGTTGTTGCTACGCTTGGTACTAAGCAGATAACTCCCCAACTGGCTGTCAGTATGGGCTTCGGCAAGTTGGTCGGACGTACCTTCTATTTCAAACTTACCTGCCCCAGCCTCAAAGTTGAGCGTAGCCTCGGTAATTTCGGGGTTCATGGGTTCGGAGTAAGTATTTTTGAATTCAGAAGGTTCGGTGTCAATTTTATTCTCCGCGCCCGATTCATCGTCAAAATCCCGTAAATTGAACTCGATGCCATTGTCTTCCCAACTTCTGAGTTTTTTGTGAGTGCCGTTGATGATGGCTGTCGGAATGGCCAGCGCAATGAGTAAAGCAGCAGCTACACTCGACCAACTCTGACGAAGTAGCAAACTAACCCCTGCCAAAATGAGCAATACAGGCCAAAAGCGTAGGGTCATACCCCAGTTGATGTCGAGCCAGCCTAATGCCTTGGCCAAAAATAAAAAGCCGATACCGAGTAGTGTAGCTCCCCAAAAGAGGCTACTGTTGGAACTTTGTTTCATGGTGATAGCTGTTTGAAAGAGTTATGGTAATCTTTTGAGCTTATCTTTGAAAATAAGCATAACGCCTATGGCAATCATCAGGATAGGCCAAAAGTAACGCTGAAAATCGAAACCGATAAATTCGCGCAGGAGCAACAGGCCACCTATCAAAACTAAGAGAATGCCCCAAAATATGCTTTGCTGGTTCATGGGTGTTTAATGATTGAATGATTGAATATGTTAAGATTTGTAATGATTCTCAACTGGTCGTCTTATTCAGACTTTGTGCTGTCATCTTTGGGAGGCTGCCAATCGTTGATAGGGGCTGAATCTGTCCAAGAAGGAGTAGCACGGTCGTTGTTGTCTTCTTTTTTGGTGCTATTGCGAAAAATCAAGAATAGTCCAATTCCGATACAGATAGCCGCTGGAATGAATTTCTCGAAGTTAATCCAATAAAAAAGTCTGTCCAATAGCAGAAAACCCCCAATCAATAGTAATACGTAACCAATCAATTCTGCGCCTCTCGAAGGCTCACGTTTGCGAGTAGTGGGGTCGTCGGTAGTCCAGTCAGTAATACTCGCCGAAGCCCAGCCCGACTCGGCTACGGGCAATGCCGCCCACAAGACGATATATACCAAGACTATAGGAAATCCCTTGGTAAACATCAATAAGATGACAAAAGTCAGCCGCATGAGGGCTTTGTCTATGCCGAAATAATCGGCCATTCCGGCAGCTACTCCTCCCAGTACTGCTCCTTCTTTGATACGACGCAAGGGTCTGTTGTTCATGGCTTTCGTTGTTTTATTGATTCAAAGGTACTATGCAATGCAAGGTAATAAAAACTTTTTTAAGACCAACGGTCAGAAGCCCAAAATGAATGGAAGTTTTTACTGATGAATTTTAAACTTCACGCTCAAAATACAGTACATCAGCTTCTGGGTTGAAGTTGTAGGGAGTGGTTTGTACAAAACCAAAACTTTCGTACAAGGCTACCGCCGGAGTAAGTCGCCGGAGCGTATCGAGTTTTACTTTTTTGTAACCCAGCGATTGGGCTGTTTCTATGGCTCTAATGAGCAATTTTTTGCCCCAACCTTGCCCTTGATACGCCGGCTTGACATACATACGCTTAATCTCGCAGGTATCGGGCGCAAGCTGCCAAAGTGCTGCACAGCCTACCCATTGGCCTTCAATTTCCAACAGCCACAATTCGCCCGTTGGAGGGCCGTATTTTTGAGGGAGTTGCTGGAGTTCGGCACGGAAATTCTGAAAACACAAATCAACTCCCAACCATGTAGCATATTCTTCAAATAACTCCACCGCAGTAGCATAGTGCGCAGGAGTACGGGCAGTAACGATTTCCATGAAGCTATGAAAGTAAGTATTGCTTGAAATCGTCGAAATGCTTGCTCATCGGAATCGCTACTTTAGTTTTTTCAAGTAGCGACAGCAGCCGTGGAGGGATTTCGACGGCCTCTACTTCAAGGGCTTCTTCTACCACGTCTAAAAATTTGGCATAGTGTGCCGTAGAAAGAAAAACGCCGCTGGTATTGGGGTTTGAGGCTTGATAGGCTTTCAAACCCAGATAGGCAACTGCCGTATGTGGACACATCAGGTAGCCTGTACGATCATACACTTCGGCCATGGCAGCACGGGTTTGGGAGTCGTCGTACCAATAGCCCGAAATCCGACTTTTGATTGTTGTCCAATCGTCATCAAAAAAACGAATCATACGTACAAAATTGCTTGGATTGCCTACGTCCATGGCATTGGAGATGGTTTCGACTGATGGGCGTGGCTGATATACCCCCTTTTCCAAATAATCGGGTACGACGTGGTTGCGGTTGGTGGCAGCGATAAACTGCGCTACCGGTAGCCCCATTCGATAGGCCAAAATCCCTGCGCTTAGATTACCAAAGTTGCCACTGGGTACCGAAAAAACGACGGGCTTATTTTCATGCTTAACTTGAGCATAAGCCCTAAAATAATAAAACGACTGCGGAATGAGCCTTGCGATATTGATAGAATTGGCGGAGGCGAGATTGTATTTTTGATTGAGGTCAGTATCCAAAAAAGCCTGTTTGACTAATGCCTGACAGTCATCGAAGGTGCCGTTTACTTCCAATGCTGTTACGTTTTCTCCCAATGTCGTGAGTTGTTTTTCTTGAATGTCGCTTACCTTGCCACTGGGATAAAGTATCGTAACATTGATGCCGGGTACTTTATAAAACCCTTGCGCCACTGCCCCGCCCGTATCGCCCGAAGTAGCTACCAAAATCCGAATTTCACGCTGCGACTTCATCAAAAAATAGGACATCAAAGCGGCCATATAGCGCGCCCCAAAATCTTTGAAGGCCATAGAAGGGCCATGAAAGAGTTCTAAGCAATAGGTGTTTTCTTCAATAGCTACCACAGGCGCATCAAAATCGAAGGCTTGAAGGACAATTTTTTCAATGTCATCTTCAGAAATCACCGCTCCCAGCAGGTTTTTGGATACTTCCGATGCGATTTCATTGAAAGTTAGGTTTTCTATATTTTTGAAAAAGCTATCTGACAAGGTCGGGATAAGTGTGGGCATATAAAGCCCGTTGTCGGGAGGAAGGCTACGAAAAAGGGCTTCTTCGAGCGCGGCTTTGAGAGAGGGGGTTTTGGTGCTGTATAAAATCATAAGGGAAGGTTGGGGAACAACTCGCTTTTTTCGTTTAATTTAAAGCGTCAAATTTACGCTCCAAATGCCCTCCATACAAGAAATCCCTGAATTTTACGCCCGTAGCCGTGCCGAGTAGCTTTTTCCATAAATCTTGTAACTCTTCGTGGCTTGGGTCAATGTGTACAAAAAATCTGAAGCCTCATATTTGTAGCCGTTTAAAAGTTCGATTAAATCAAAATATGCTACTGAAAAGCGAAACATCTTTTTCTTTCTCACAGAAAACACAGCATTTTTCTGTGATTTTACCGAATGTTCTGCGCCATCAAAATTTACCGAAACATAAATTGGAAAGTATTAGACGTAGCTAACGAAACTTTCTATCAGTAACTTAGGTTAAGAAATTCTGCCTTGACTCAGAAAAAATACTTTTTTGAGCTTCGGTAAAAGCAAGACCATTCAATATGATTTCGACAGCAAAAAAACAAGAAACGGCGGTATTGGTAGCTGTAACTACCCAACAACAGACCTCCGAACAAACCAAAGAGTATTTGGACGAGTTGGCGTTTTTGGCTTCTACCCTCGATGTAGAAACCATCAAGACCTTCACCCAAAAACTCGAACGCCCCGACCAGCGAACCTTTGTGGGCAAAGGCCGACTCGAAGACATCAAGACTTTCGTAATGACCCAGCCTGTGGACATGATTATTTTTGATGATGAGCTTACTCCCGCCCAAGTACGCAACTTGGAGTCCGAATTCAAAGACATCAAAGTACTTGATCGTAGCTTGCTGATTCTCAACATCTTTGCTATGCGCGCCCAGACTGCCCAAGCCAAAACACAAGTCGAACTCGCGCAGTACCAGTATATGTATCCACGCCTGACGCGCATGTGGACCCACTTAAGCCGCCAAAAGGGAGGCGTAGGTATGCGTGGCCCCGGCGAAAAAGAACTCGAAACCGACCGGCGAATTGTAAAAGATCGAATCGCTTTTTTGAAAGAAAAACTCACCAAAATTGACAAACAGAGCATCACACGCCGCAAAGAACGCAGCCGATTGGTGCGGGTGGCCTTGGTAGGCTACACCAACGTAGGCAAATCTACCCTGATGCGGCGGCTGGCCAAGGCGGAGGTTTTTGCAGAAAACAAGTTGTTTGCTACCGTAGATTCGACCGTCCGCAAGGTTGTCTTGGACAATATCCCCTTTTTGCTTACTGATACCGTTGGTTTTATTCGTAAGCTACCCACTACACTCATCGAGTCGTTTAAGTCCACCCTCGACGAAGTACGCGATGCCGATATTTTGCTTCATGTAGTGGACATTTCGCACCCGTCGTTTGAGGAGCAAATCGAAATCGTCAATCAGACCTTAGCCGAAATCAAGGCCGCCGATAAACCTACGATTTTGGTATTCAACAAAATAGATGCCTATCAGCCCAAAGCAGAGCCTTTCGATGAAGTGATAGAAACAGAGCAGGGCGAAATAATCGTAGAGCAAACCAAAGAAATGGTGTTGGAAAAACTCAAAAAAAGCTACCTCACAGGCCAAGCTGACCATGTAGTGTTTATATCGGCACAGCACAAAGAAAATCTCGACGAGCTACGCCAGACGCTATTCGACCTTATCAAACACAAACACCTGATGATTTACCCCAACTGGCTCAATGTAGGTTTGAGTGAGAGCGCGCTGCTGGGCGTTGATTTTGAGGAATAGTTTTCAGAGATTTGCAGCCAATTTCAGACCCCGTAGTTCAACGGATAGAATAAGCGTTTCCTAAACGCTTGATATGGGTTCGATTCCCGTCGGGGTCACAAACGACAAAAGCCTCTCTGAGAGAGGCTTTTGTCGTTTGTGAGATTATTATTGCGGTAGTTTGCATCTAAAATACCAACTACCCGAGCTATATGTTTCAAAGGTATCTCTATTTCTCTGTTACCCGAATCGAAATACGGCGGTTTTGGGCGCGGCCTTCTTCGGTATCGTTGGAAGCCACAGGATACTGGTCTCCGTAGCCTTCCGAATCCATACGAAGGGCATCAATACCCAATTTCTCCAACTCCGCCTTTACTGAAGCAGCGCGGTCGGCAGAGAGTTTGAGGTTGGTATTAGCATCGCCTGTGTTGTCAGTATAGCCACCAAGTTTGATTTTGACATTAGGAAAAGCCTTCAATATCGCGGCTACATTGCTCAACTGCTCCTGTGATTCGGGCTTCAAGGTAGCCTTGCCTGTTTCAAACAGCAATCGGTCGAAGTCAAACCACGTAGTTTTGTCCACGGGAGCATCAGATTGAATGAACATCAACAATGCCTGCTCGATAGGGTTTTCGCTGTTGCCGATATTGAGTTTCAATCCTGCTGTTTCGAGCGTAGCCCCATTCTCATTTTTCAAGATTTTCATCTCTACTTTTTTCTCTACTTTTTCTTCTTTAGAAGTGGCAATGGTTTTAACGGCAATGTAAGGTGCAATCACCAACGACACGATAGACATCAACTTAATCAAGATATTCATCGAAGGCCCAGAAGTATCTTTGAAAGGGTCGCCTACGGTATCGCCTGTTACAGAGGCTTTGTGGGGTTCAGATTTTTTGTAAAAAGTTTCACCATTGATGACCACGCCTTTCTCAAACGACTTCTTGGCATTATCCCAAGCACCACCTGCATTGGATTGAAACATACCCATCAACACGCCCGATACCGTAACACCTGCCAAAACACCACCCAAAACTTCTGGCCCCATCGTAAAGCCAACAATCACAGGTACAATAAGTGCAATTGCTCCGGGAGCAATCATTTGCTTGATTGAGGCTTCTGTCGAAATGGCAACACATTTTTCGTATTCGGGTTCGGCTTTGTACTCCATGATGCCGGGTATCTCGCGGAACTGGCGACGTACTTCATTGACCATTTCCATTGCCGCTTTACCCACAGCCGAAATCGCCAATGCACTGAAAATGAAAGGAATCATTCCCCCAATGAATAATCCCGCTAATACGTCGGCTTTGTAAATATCAATCTGCGTGATACCTGCAATGCCCACAAAAGCCGCAAACAAGGCCAACGAAGTGAGTGCAGCCGAAGCAATGGCAAAGCCTTTACCCGTAGCAGCGGTAGTGTTGCCTACGGCATCGAGGTTGTCGGTACGACCACGAACTTCAGAGGGTAGCTGCGACATCTCGGCAATCCCACCGGCATTGTCGGCAATCGGCCCGAAAGCATCAATGGCCAACTGCATGGCCGTAGTAGCCATCATACCCGCTGCGGCGATAGACACGCCATACAAACCTGCAAACTTGTAAGAAAGAATAATTCCCCCTGCCAACACGATGATAGGCAATACCGTAGATTCCATACCTACGGCCAAACCACCGATGATATTGGTAGCATGACCTGTGCCTGATTTTTGTACGATAGAATCCACGGGGCGTTTGCCCATGGCAGTGTAGTATTCGGTAATATACGACATCAGCGCACCTACTATCAAGCCTACCACAATAGAGAAGAATACGCCATTGGAAGTAAACTCAAAGCCGCGAAGGTTGAGAGTTTCGGGCAAAATATTTTTCACTAAAAAGTAAGAAGCAACAAAGGTGATGATGATAGAAGCCCAGTTGCCGATATTCAGAGCGTTTTGAACAGAATCAGTTTCATTTTTGATACGTACAAAAAAGGTCGAAACCAATGAGGCCAATAAGCCTACACCTGCGATGAGCATCGGAAGCAACACAGGTGAAAAGCCACCGTAGTTGTCGCTAACACCAATCTCTTGCCCCAATACCATGGTAGCCAAAATAGTAGCCACATACGAACCAAACAAGTCAGCACCCATACCGGCTACGTCGCCCACGTTGTCTCCCACGTTGTCGGCGATGGTGGCGGGGTTGCGCACGTCGTCTTCGGGGATACCTGCTTCCACTTTACCCACGAGGTCAGCACCTACGTCGGCAGCTTTGGTATAGATACCTCCCCCTACACGAGCAAAAAGGGCAATAGACTCTGCGCCCAAAGAGAAGCCTGCCAATACCTCTATCACTTTTTTCATTTCTACAGAGGTAAGCGGTTGGCCAGGGGCAAAGAGTTGATAAAACACAATAAACAATCCTCCCAAGCCAAGTACTGCCAGACCTGCTACGCCCATACCCATTACAGAACCTCCCGTAAAAGATACGTTGAGGGCTTTGGCCAGCGAAGTACGCGCGGCTTGAGCAGTACGGACATTGGCTTTGGTAGCAATCTTCATACCGATATAGCCTGCCGTTGCCGAAAATACAGCTCCAATCAAAAACGCCACAGCAATCAGCGGCGATGAGTGAATCTCCATGCCGTTGGCTTCGGTTTGGCTACCCAAATAGGCCAAAATCAAAGCCGTAGGAATAGCAAAATAAGCTAAGATTTTCCATTCGGCTTTTAAGAAAGCAATAGCACCATCGGCGATATAGCCCGACAGTTTCTTCATGTTGTCGTCGCCGGCAGGCTGGGCCGATACCCAGTTGAAACGCCAAGCAGTGTAGAGGAGTCCCAAAATACCAAAGGCAGGAACTAAATAAACGATATTACTCATAGTAAAGAATTTGGTTGAAAATGAGTCCAAAAAAAATCCCGCAAATATAGTGTAACCGACTTCATTTACCCAAAAGCTATGCCGTTAAATCGAAATTTGATTGCCTAATTGCTATAAAAAATTGGACTTTGCAGTTCTTTTTTCTTCACAATTCATGACAGCTACCAAAATCAGGGAAAACATCGCCTTCCTTATTGACCCTCACCTCGACGCAGAAGGCATTAAAGTTCAATAACACTTTCAATACCGCCGCTCTTCCGCTTTTTTGACCGTTGATTTATAAATTTTAAAAATTTTTAGCCAAGTACCTTGCATCACAAAGTACCTTATATTATCTTTGTGTCATTAAATGCCTACTAACAGCCATCGAAAACGAGTTTTGAGTCTTTGCATATTTTTCTATCGAGTATGAGTAAGACTCAAAACTCAAACTTTTAAAGACCATGAGTTTACAACCAACCATCCCAAAACATGACCACAGCATGAATATTGAGAACGCTCAAGTGCAGATGCGAAAAGGTATATTAGAGTTTTGCATCATGCACATCATTTCGCGGGGGGAAGTCTATGCCTCCGATATGCTCGACGAACTGACCTCGGCCAAAATCATGGTGGTAGAAGGGACGCTCTATCCCCTGCTCACACGCCTCAAAAATGCCGGATTGCTCGACTACAAGTGGGTGGAGTCATCGTCGGGGCCACCGCGCAAGTATTATCTTTTGACCGATACTGGCAAGCAGTTTTTGGACGAAATGCAGGCTACGTGGCTCGAACTCTCCGAGTCGGTCAATACCATCGTGCAAAAAACCGACAACCTTAAAAACAGCGAGGCATAGCCTTCCCAATTCAATCATTCAATCAACTCCTCAATAGACCATTGAGCCATGAAAAAAACAATAAGCATCAATATCGCAGGGCTGATTTTCTACATCGAAGAAGACGGCTACGACAAGTTGAGAAACTACCTAAACTCTATACAAAAGTATTTTTCGGCCTACGAAGACAGCAAAGAAATTATTTCTGACATCGAAGGGCGTATAGCCGAGAAGTTTCTTCAAAAACAAAAAAATGCTGAAAAACAAGCCATTTCTCTCGACGACGTGGAAGAACTCATCAAAAGTATGGGTACCGTAGCCGACTTTGAGGCCGTCGAAGAGGAAGAAGATTTGGCTACCAACGCTGGCGAAAGAAAAACCAAAAAAGAGGAGGCTTTTGAAAATATCTCTCAACCTACTTCACCTACGCAACGCAAGCCCTTAGTTCGCGATATGAAGCGCAAACTACTCGGAGGCGTATGTGCAGGTATCGCGCACTATTTTAGTACAGACCCGCTTTTGATAAGACTTATATTTTTGTTTTTCTTTATAGGTTTACCTGCTATTGGTGGGAGTATCGGAAATAATGCTGAGGATTTCTTTGGGTCACTGGCAGGCATCGTTTTCTTGGTTTATGTCGCTTGCTGGGTAGCATTTCCGGGGAGCAACGACCTCGAAGAAGATAAAACCATCAAGAAGTTTTACCGCGACCCCGACCGCAAAGTAGTAGGTGGCGTAGCTGCTGGTGTAGGTGCCTATTTTGGAGTGGATTTAGGTGTTGTGCGTTTTTTGTGGGTTCTTAGTATCTTGTTTTTTGGTACAGGTTTGATGCTCTACCTCATTTTGTGGGTCATTACTCCCAAAGCTACTACCCTTACCGAAAAAATGGAGATGACAGGGCAGCCCATCACCCTCGAAAACATCGAAACCAATGTAAAAAAGGCACTACAACCCGACCAACACGAAGAAAACACCTTGACCAAACTGCTACTTTTCCCCTTTCGTGCTATTGCCATGATCTTTGGCGGACTGGCACCTCTCATGAAATTCTTGGTGGTCATTCTACGGTTTTTTGCAGGGCTTATGCTCTTTTTGATAGGTGCTTGCGTACTCATCGGATTGCTGGTAGCCCTTTTTTCAATATTGGGGCTTAACTCGGCCAATGTGGACTGGATTGATGCTGACTTTTGGCCAGCGCAGTTTTTATTGGGTGAGATTCCTTCGGGGGCGTATTTATTCTTTTTCTTTGCCATAGCTGTACCCTTTGCTGCGTTGGCGTGGATTGGTATTTCACTTTTGACCAATGAAAATAAGTTTACACCGGTAGTATGGCAGACCATGTTGGGGCTGTTTTTGTTGGGAGTAGTAGGGTCGGTAGTTACAGGTACAAAATACAGTGCTAATTTTCGAAAGACAGGGCGTGTAGAAGAAACAAAAACATACGCTTTGCCGAAACAAACATTATTATTGGAAGTGAATGACGATTATGATAGCGATTACCGCGATAGAAATATAGGTTTTAGAATGGAAGGGCAAGATTCGCCCGAAATAAAGGTTGATATAGAATACATAGCCAAAGGTACAAGCCGCAAAGATGCCGAAAATAATGCAAGTACCATCAGTTACAATATTGCCCAAAAAGATTCTATTTTGGCTTTCGATCAACACTTCGCCCTCAAAGAAAGAGCAAAATTCAGAGGACAGAATGTAAATCTCAAATTGTACCTGCCCTACGATAAACCTTTTGCCATGAGCCGCGATTTTTACCGTCATTTTTGGGTAAGAGGCCAGCTCAATGACCGCGAGTACGACCTCGAAAAAGAAGAAGAAAACGAAAGTATGTTCCGAGCCGTTCGCTGGGCTTTCAAAAAAGACTCGGGTTTGGTCTGCCTCAATCGGCCTTTGCTGAAAGAAGATGCTGAGGGAGATAGTGAAGATAATTCCGACAACTTGTCTGGTCTATCCGACGACATCGAATCAAACCTCAACCGCTCTTTCGATAGTGCCTTTGAGCGCAGAGGCGAAATGACCAAACAATTTGAAGTGAAAGACTTCAATCGAATCAACATCAGCGGTGCTTTTGTAGTCAAAATCACAAAAGGAAATACCTTCAAACTCACCGCCGACGGGCGCGAAGAAGACATCGAAGACCTCGAAGTGAAAGTAGAAAACGGCACGCTGAGAGTGGGAAATCGTCAAAAAATAAAAGTATTTGGCAAAACAGAACGTATCGGTTTGACCCTTACCCTACCCACCGTAACCGACATCAACTTGGCGGGAGCCACCATAGCCAAAATCGAAGGATTTGACAATCTTGCCTCACTCGATTTGGATATTGCCGGGGCTTCAAAAACGATTGTCAATATCGCTGCTCAAAAGTTAGATTTAAGCGTGTCGGGAGCTTCTAAGGTCGAACTTTATGGCTCTGCCAATACCCTCCATGCCGATTTGGCCGGGGCTTGTAGCCTCGATGCCGAGCAGATGCGTATCCAAAACGCCGAGGTGAGTGCATCGGGAGTGAGCAAAGCCAACATGGGCAAAATCGCCAATCTACGCTCCAGCACCAGCGGTGTCAGCAAAGTAACAAGCGAAGGGAGAGAATGAAATCGTGGAAGCCTTCCTCTTACTAACTGATGTTACGCAAATTTGGTTATAAACAGATGAGGCGCGTTTGAAACGCGCCTCATCTGTATTTTAAAGCATTGCGTGACTCTATTGGCAGCCATACGTCAAATAAACGTTAAATTTTAGGCACTCTTTTTGTGGTAATCCCTTCCATTCGTTTACAGTCTATCAAAAAAGTATATTTTTGAGTTTTAGAAGTCAAAAATGAGAGTTTTACCTTCTATACAACAAATTGGCATTTTTTTTGTAGCTACGATTGAATACCAACTGACTACATACAAATTTACGTTTATGTCGGGCAAAATAGGTTTTTATTATTTTTTATTGGGAGTTTTTGGGGCAATGCTTGCTATCGAAGGCTGTCGCCCCAGAAAAGGCGACGACGTAAACCCCGTTACCGACTCTACAGCTTTTGCTCCTTGTATTTTGCTTTCGGAGCGTATCAATGATGTACTCTTGAGAGCCTACGAATATGACACTACGCGCCGACTAACCCGAATGTTGGAATACAGCGGTACTGCCCAAAACAACCGAATCGTCAAACGTTACACATTTGAATATACTCCCAAAGGCGTATTGACACAATGGCGCGAAACCAACCTCGCCCAGCGCGACCAAAGTTTTATTTATGAAATAGACTACACCAATCGTGGCCTCTTTGATAAAATTCGAGCTTTTAGGGTATTCAATTCCGGTCCCCGCATTGAAGATACATTGACGTTTGTCTATGACGACCAAGACCGCATCAGTCAGCTCAAATCAAAAATCAGACCCAGCTCTACATGGGAATACGATGCCGACAACAACGTCAAAAAGTGGCTAATTCGTAAACCATCATCAACTACTGACAGCCTTGCTGCCGAATACAGCACGTATGATAACAAGGTCAATCTTTACAGTTTCTCTCGTGGGATTCAATTGGTACACCTACTGACGGGCAAAGCCCCCAGCCGACGTAACCCTCTCACCTATACCATTGGGGGCGAAAATGTAGAGGCTACTTATCAATACAACGATAAAGGCGTACCGACTCAAGCCGTCCTTAAATTCAGGGGTCCCGACAACAACCTTCGCGAAACGGTTTTTACGTACTCGCTCAACTGCCGCTAAGATTTCAATTTCTCGTTTTCGTGGTGTCTTGTAGCATCACGCTGGGTTTTCTTGGCTAAGTTTTTCTCAAAGGCTTCGGTCAGATTTACACCTGTTTGATTGGCCAAGCATATCAGTACCCACAATACATCGGCCATCTCGTCGGCTAAGTTTTTTTCTAAGTCGCTTTTCTTAAAAGACTGATCGCCATAGGTACGCGCCATGATGCGTGCCAGTTCGCCTACCTCTTCGGTCAAAATCGCCATGTTGGTCAGTTCGCTGAAATAGCGCACGCCATAGATTTTTATCCATTCATCTACTTGCTGTTGAGCCTCTTGAAATGTCATGGTTTGATACTTGATAAAAAGTTAAAGAATATATTTTGTCCAACACAAAGTCAAGGCTTCAGCGTTCAATAGGTAGAAAAAACCATTTTTTCGTTGGTTTCTTTATCTGACTTGGTGCGATTTGTATATTTGCAAAGTCCAAATATTTCTAATCATTAAACAAAAAACCAAATGGCCGTAACAATCGAAACCTACCCTTGGCTCAAGGTGTATCCTCCGGGTATGCCTTATGAAATCAACCCTGATATTTACCCTTCTTTGTTGGATATGATTGAAGAGGGGTTTAGCAAATATGCCCCTCGTAAGGCTTACGCTTGTATGGGCAAAGAAATCACCTACGCCGAACTCGATAAAATGTCGAGAGATTTTGCCGCCTACCTTCAAAATACGGGGCTACAAAAAGGCGACCGAATCGCTATTCAAATGCCCAACGTACTGCAATACCCCGTGGCGTTGTTTGGTGCATTGCGGGCGGGGCTTACGGTAGTCAATACCAACCCTCTCTACACCCCACGTGAGATGGAGCATCAATTCAAAGATTCGGGAGCCAAAGCGATTGTGATTTTAGCCAATTTCGCTTCCAATCTCGAAAAAGTACTGCCCCATACCGATATTAAACACGTATTTGTTACCCAAATTGGTGATTTGCTCGGTATTCCCAAAAAATGGATAGTCAATTTTGTGGTCAAAAAAGTTAAAAAAATGGTGCCTGACTATCAGCTTCCCGATGCCATTTCATTTGGGAAAGCATTGAGCCAAGGAGCGACCATGTCATACCAAAAACCTGATCTCAAAAACACCGATTTGGCGTTTATCCAATATACCGGAGGTACGACCGGCGTATCGAAAGGGGCTATGCTGACCCACCGCAACATCATCGCCAATGTCGAAGCCAACTGTGTGTATTTACAGCCGATGCTCAACACCATTCCTGATGGCCAGCACAATGTCATCGTGGCGGCATTGCCTCTTTATCACGTGTACGCGCTGACTTGCAACGCCCTCTCTGCCCTCAAAAATGGTGGCATGAACCTGCTCATCACCAACCCGCGCGACATGGAGGCCTTCATCAAAGACCTCAAAAAATACAAAGTAACGGTCTTTACTGGGGTCAATACGCTTTACAATGGCCTGATGAACCACCCCAAAATCAATGAAGTGGATTTTAGCCAACTCAAAATCACTTCGGCGGGAGGTATGGCTCTCCAAAAAGCAGTAGCCGAACGCTGGTACAATCTGACAGGCAATATGCCCACCGAAGGCTATGGGCTTTCGGAAACATCGCCTGTGCTAAGTGCCAATCCGTTGACTACCATCAACAACCGCGTGGGGACGATTGGGGTGCCTTTTCCAAGTACAGAACTTCGCATCATGCGCGACGACGGCACTTGGGCTGACATAGGCGAAGCTGGCGAAATCTGCGCCCACGGCCCACAAGTCATGCCGGGCTATTATAACCGCCCCGACGAAACCGCCAAAGTGATGTACACCGACCCTGCCGATGGCCGCCAATGGTTCAAAACAGGCGATGTGGGAGTCATGGATGCCGATGGCTATTTCAAAATCGTAGATCGCAAAAAAGATATGATTTTGGTGTCAGGCTTCAATGTCTATCCCAACGAAATCGAAGATGTAGTAGCCATGCACCCGGGCGTATTGGAGGTAGCTTGTATAGGCGTACCCGACGAGAAGTCCACAGAAGCTATTAAGATTTTTGTGGTTAAAAAAGACCCCGAACTCACCAAAGAACAAATCATGGCGCACTGCCGCGAAAATCTTACGGCGTACAAATGCCCTAAGCATATTGAGTTTAGAGATGAGTTGCCCAAAACCAACGTAGGTAAAATCTTACGCAAAGCCCTTCGCGAAGCTAACGCCTAAAAGATGTATGATGTAAGGTGTATGATGTTTAGTACATTGTAAACTAAGTTGCTACACTTTTTGCTCACAGAACTCACAGAATTTTTCTGTGTACTTCTGTGAGTTCCGTGAGCGTAATAAGCTACTATATTGCTCACAGAAACCACAGAATTTCACGGAATTTTTCTGTGTACTTCTGTGAGTTCCGTGAGTGTAATAAGTTATACGAATTTGTATCCTACATCATACATCATATATCCAACATCATACACCAACTCATTCAACTCATGCCCGTTTTTTATTCCAAACGCGATTTACAGTTTAACCTCTACGAACTACTGGAGGTAGAAAAACTCACGGCTTTCGATTACTTCAAAGACCACGACCGCACGTCGTTCGATATGGTATTGGAGGCCGCCGAGCAGATTGCCGAGAAGATGCTCTACCCACTCCTGACCGATATGGATCGTCATGAGCCTCAACTCATAGAAGGCAAAATCAGAGTACATCAAGGCATGAAAGCCATCGTAGAGCGTTTCGGGAATGACGGCTGGATCAACGCCCCTTTCGACTACGAAGAAGGCGGGCAGCAACTGCCCATCACCCTGCACAATGCTGCTGGCTTTATCTTTCAGGCCGCCAACTATTCGGCCAGTGTCTATCCCTTTTTGACGACCGGAGCCGCCAACCTCATTCGTCGTTTTGGGTCGTCGGCACTTATTCAAACCTACACTCCCGCCATGTACAGTGGCCGCTGGCAAGGTACGATGGCCCTCACCGAACCCGATGCAGGCAGTTCTTTGTCAGACATCACGACTTCTGCCACCCCTACCGACCACGAGGGCGTGTATCATATCAAAGGCCAAAAAATCTATATCTCATGTGGCGACCACGATGCCTGCGAAAACGTCGTTCATTTGCTTTTGGCCAAAATCAAAGGAGGGCCGTTGGGAGTAAAAGGTATTTCGCTGTTTGTCGTTCCCCAAAAACGCCCTACCGATGAGGGTTTAGTAGCCAACGATGTCATTACCGCTGGGGTTTATCACAAAATGGGCTACAAAGGCGCGCCTATTGCTCACTTGATGTTTGGCTCGCACGATGCCTGTCTGGGCTATCTGGTAGGCGAGCCACACAAAGGCTTGAGCTATATGTTTCAGATGATGAACGAGGCCCGTGTAGGGGTAGGCATGAATGCTACGGCCATTGGTACAGCAGCGTATCATGCGTCATTAGCCTATTCCAAAGAGCGTCCCCAAGGCCGACCTGTCGCGTCCAAAGACCCCGCACAACCCCAAATACTCATCATTCACCATGCCGACGTGAAGCGTATGCTGCTTTTTCAAAAATCGGTGGTAGAAGGGGCATTGTCGTTGCTATTGCAGTGTGGTCTTTGGGCAGACTTAGCACACGTGACCGAAGGACAAACCCAAGAGCGCGCCCAGCTACTGCTTGATTTGCTTACGCCTGTGGCCAAGTCATTCCCTTCCGAAATGTGCCTCCAGACTACGAGTGCCGCTGTACAAATCTTGGGAGGGGCAGGCTATACTACCGATTTTCCGCTGGAGCAGTATTATCGAGAGGCTCGTATTCACCCTATTCACGAAGGTACTACGGGCATCCACGGGTTGGATTTGCTGGGTCGAAAAATCATGCTCCACGGCGGCAAAGCTGTACAATACTTGATAGAGGAGATACAAAAGACCCTTCAAAATGCCAAAAAACTTGCAGAACTGGAGGAATTGGTCAAAAATTTGGAAGCAGCACTGCTACGCCTTCAGCAAACTACCAACCATCTGCTGGAACTGGCCTCAAAAGATGTCGAAGCCTTTTTGGCCGACGCTACGCTTTATCTCGAATTTTTTGGGATAGTGGTGATTGCTTGGCAATGGCTCAAACAAGCCACTCAGGCGCAAATCGCCTTACAACAATCGCTACCGCTTACCGAAGAAAACTTTTATCGGGGCAAACTCGCTGCTGCAAACTACTTTTTTGAGTACGAACTACCCAAGACGATTTCGTTGGGGCAGCGTTTGCAAAGTCCAATGCACGTTACGATTCAAGCACAACCCGATTGGCTTTAGAAAAGCACAAGACATTAAAAAAGCCGCGTGGAAAATCCTCGCGGCTTTCAGTCTTTACTCAACGTTATGAAAAACTCTATCCTTTGACGCTTTTTTTCAAAAGAAGTAACAGTAATTTTATTTCATCTTGGGTGATTTTAGCATTACTTTTTTTACACTACAAAAATACTAACAAAAAAGATTTGACCTATCATTTCAGTAGTATTTTGTTTTGGATAAAATTTTCGGATAGACTATCATTTTCAAAAGAGCCTCTATAGTTGATTTGCTTGTTTTTGAGTAAAGCAATATCTGTTATTTTTGCGCGTTAATCACACCAAAACACAATGTATGACATTCCTCATTCGCGCCTGCGTTCCTCTTTTTTTTGTATCGTTGGGCTTTTCGACACACGCCCAGCATTTTGCTTTGAGTCGTCTTTTTTACCCTAATGCTACGCTTCGAGCAGAGTATATGCCTTCGGCTTCGCTGGGCAACAACCAAACGTATGGGCTTTCGCGTACTTCGTTCAATGGCATTATTCCTCTGCGAAGTGAGGTTGATGTCAGTTTGAGCCTTCGCAAAAAAGTAGATTTGCGGGCGCGTCATTTTCTGATGCTGGCTCACGCTTCTCAAATTAACCCTACAATCAACGAAAGCGTACAGCCCACCAACGGTTTCAAAACAGCATCGGTGGGGGCCTTGATGCTGCAAGCCAGCCTACGCGACAAACTTTGGGTCTATGGTGGTGGTATAGGCCTGACCGAATCGAACGAAACTTTTTTTATGCCCCAACCTTTCTTTTGGGCTGGTGGGGCGCGAATGCGTATTTTAGGAATCCACACCCAAATCGCTTACGGAAGCGCATTGATTTATAATCAAAAATTTAGGATTATTCCTGTCTTTGGTTTCAACAAACGACTTAATAAACAGTGGCGTATCTCGGGGTTATTACCGTTTCGTGCCAATGCCAACTACCGTTGGAATGAATGGTTCAATCTCGACATGATTGGGGCTTTCGACGGGTACAGCGGTGGATTTCAGCAAGTTACAGGCTTAGAAAAAGCCCTGCGTCGAAGCAATTATCAACACGTCAAACTTTCAGTAGCAGCCAACGCCCATTTGTTTACGGTCTTGAACGTATCGCTCGAAGCAGGTGTAGGTACTTTTCGCCAACTTCGTACCTTCAATTCGGTACGTGAAACATTGTCCACCCAAAACCCCGGCATCGCGCCTTTTGTGGGAGCCAGTGTGCGATATATTTCGAGCAAATCGAAGCTATCGTCGCAGTTTACACGCAAACTCGGCTTGGGTGAAAATGGCATTAATTGGTAATTATACTCGTTCAAAATTGATTTGCGAAAAAAACTGATATTTTTCTTAGGATTATCAATGAGTTACATTATTAGTTTTTTGCAAAGCTATGAGGTTTAAGTATAAACCCAGAAGGTCGGAGTGTCAAGAGTGGTCAAGGATTGTCGAGAGTAGCTGGGGCTTTCGATTGAAAATGAAGAAAACGAGGTGCTAACAGCAAAAATAGCACGACCGTAATGACCCATTGCCCCAGCATCAGAGGGAAGTTGAGTTCGGTAGTAGCCCATTTTGAATCTAATTTTTACAAAAAATGCCAATATGTCTGCATATTTTTGATTTATTCAAATTTAAATGACACAATGGCATATTTTTCAAAAGAAAAAGCCACTGGTATATCGTTTGATACATAGTAGTTGTTAAATTCAAATAATCTCAAACCAACTTTAAAACTATAACAACCATGGCAACTTTAGTAAAAACCAACAGCAATTTTCCTACTTTATTTGGCAATATGTTTGCGAAAGATTTTAATGATCTCTTCGCTCCTTCCACGCTAAGTAGCTACGGTATCCCTGCCGTTAACATCATCGAAAACGATAATGGATTCCGACTTGAAGTAGCTGCGCCAGGATATAAAAAAGATGATTTCAAAATCAATTTGGATCAAAATGTACTCACTATCGAAGCGCAACAAGAAACAAAAAATGAAGAAACTAATGAAAAATACACACGTAAAGAATTTAGTTTCAGCTCATTCTCTCGGTCATTTACACTTCCCAGTACAGTAGATAACGAGCAAATCAACGCTAATTATACTGACGGTATTTTGAAAGTCGAACTACCCAAAAAAGCGGAAGCTAAAAAAATAGTACGTACAATTGAAATTGGTTAATTCATTTTAATCTTCCATGAAAGCTGTGAGGTATTCAGGACTTCGCAGCTTTTTTTGTTTATAGCAACACGATGTCGTTGGCATTGGCTACTTCAAAATTTTGGGTTTTGAGATTTTGAGCAATCATCGCAGCCGATTCTTTGGCTTTGGCTACGGCCAACGATGCCTCATGGGTATCTATGATTTCGACCACTTCGCCCGCTGCAAAATCCCCTTCTACTTGCTTGACTCCCACCGCCAGCAGGCTCTTGCGGTTTTGAAGGGCCTTCGCAGCCCCAGCATCAATTTTGATTTTGCCAGCTACCAAACTTCCACTACCGAGCCAGCGGTGGCGTGCCGAAAGTGTACTTTCTTGGGCTACAAACACTGTCCCTGTATTTTCTTGTAGTGCTTGAAGAATCCCGTCGGGCTGGTTGATGCCAAAAATAATCGTGCGGATTCCCATACGCGTAGCCAGTTTGGCAAACGTCAGCTTGGAGGTCATACCACCCAGCCCTACGCTCGATTTGTCGGAACTTACGTAGTGGAACACTTCATCAACATTCTCTACCCTTGAGATGACACGCTTTTGGCCGTCGAGTAACCCACCTACCGACGTACAAAGCATTAGGGTATCGGCACCAAAGCCTACGGCGATGAGGGTGGCGAGTTCGTCGTTGTCCGAAAATTTAAGTTCTCGGCTGCTGACTACGTCGTTTTCATTCACAATCGGAATGATGCCATTGGCCCAGAGTTCATGGAAAGTTTCTTTCATTTGTAGAAACTGGTCGCGATTGGCAAAATGCCCTCGTTCGCAGAGGCTCTGCGCAATGGGTATTTCGTAAGGGGCAAAAAATTGGGCATATTTGTTGAGCAGCAGCAAGTTGCCCACCGCTGCGGCAGCTTTTCGCTGGCTCATTTCGCCTGTGTAGGCTTTGATGTAATGCTTCCCCGCTGCCACCGCCCCCGACGATACGATGACCAAATGGTACTTTTCGTACAGTTGGGCTACTTGCCGGGCTATTTCGAGCATTACGAGCGGGTTGAGTTCACCGTTGGGTTTGGTAATAGCCGCACTGCCAAATTTGATGACTAAAATGGGTTTTGACATTCTCAAATGATTATTTCAACTTTAGAAAAACATTCTAACCTTTGCGATAGTAGTATCTTTGGACTTTAGATAACAACTTACATACCAAACATGAAAACACCGTGGATAGAAGCTACCGTAGGCTGGCTTTCGCTGGGCTTTTTGGTAATATGGGTTTTGGAGTTTCGACGCACCGACTTTCAGAATAGCTACTGGGCATTGATGCTGTTTTTGTCTTGTTTGTTGGGCTTTTTGCTACTCCGCAAAAGCCGTAACGCCCGCCCTGTACTCACCGATTATACGCCCGAAAACCGCGCTTTGAAAAAGGGGCAAAAAGCAAAAGTAAAACCTTCCAAAACAAAAAAATAACCATCAGTCTAAGACCCAAAGCCCCAAGAAAAACACGCCGTCGCTCAGCCAGCGGTAATGTTCGTTGGATAGGAGAGCATTGGCTTCTTTTTTAATCCAAAACAAGGCCAAACTCATCATCAGCAGCATAAAACTTACCCGCACACAATACCAGTAAGGAGTAAATATTACGACTACTACCGCCCCCAACCCGACCAAAATCGGCCATTTGTTGAGCCAATTCCCCACCGACTCTGTACCCCAAGCGATGACCATTGAGTAGCCCCTTTCTACTTCCAGCGACTCAAACCACCCAAAGAGCAACAGATTTTGAAAAGCTATCAACCCCACCATCAACATCAAACTCCATGCCTCCCAACTTATCGTAGGGAGTTGAACTATGGCCGTACCCCAAACACCTACCGTATAAGCTACGGCCACAACTATTTCTTTGTAAACTATCAGTGAATGGTCGGAGGGCAACCGGTACACTACCCAAAGATAAATGCCCACTACCACCGCCAAGCCAAGCCCTACACACCAAACTGATGAAGGTAGCCAAAACAATAGCCCCAAACCAATAACGCCCAACCCTACTACGATTTTGAGTAGCCAATCTCTATTTTGGGCATAAAAACGATGTCTATGGGTAACGGGGCGAGGGGTTTTGAGATTATCCAAAAGGCGGTCGGTGGTATAAATCAAAAAAACGGCAATGCCTACCAACAAAGTCGTAATCCAACCGCCTCCGCCCAAACGCCCCTCCGGAAGGTGCAAAGCCACTCGATGCATCAGCATGGCGCCCAACAATACATCTATACTCAACCAATGAGCCGCTGTCAAAACCACGGCTATCTCTTCATACCAACGCTTCATGACTTGGGGGCAAGCGAATGTTTGATTTCGCGAATACGCTCGTTGAAGTTCCAGTTGTGAAAATCGGCATGAGGCAGGCAGATAGCTTCCAAGTACTCCATGACTGCCGTGGGGTGTGGTACGCGCTTGCCGGTGTTTACATCTATGTACTTCGACGTTACCCAAAGTACATTTTTGAGTTGAGTGCGGGTATCGTCGGTCATGAAGTACTCCGTAACAATCGTGTCCGAATTAAAATAAATGAGCCGTGAGGTAATGCGTATCCACTCGCTGACCATCGCCGGACGAATGTAGGCGATCTGATGCTGAAAGACGACCCAGCTCTGCCGCAATTCGGCAAAAAGCTGCCCGAAATTGAATTCGTAGAGTTTGGCTACTTGGTCTTCGCGAGCATTGAAATAGTAGTCGAAATACTTGGCGTTGTTGAGATGCTGGAGCGGGTCGCAGTCTTGAAATCTGATGATAGTGCGCGATTCGGGTTCTTTGGGGTAGTCTTTGTCGGGGTAGCGTTGGAAAAACATACGTTAGGCTTTTTCACAAATGAGGATTCGTTTGTCGCCGTTGTGCAGCGTTGTAGCCAGCAAATATACGTCGCCGCCGTCTTTAAGTTTTAGTTTTTTGCGAAGTTGTTCGGTTGTACCCGGAAAATTGCGAAGCGTCAGGTTGGCCTTACCGTCTTTCAGATAATCTTTAATATCCTTATTATCAGCTTTTTGTATCGAAATAATTTTAAAAGTCCTTCCCGGAAAATCGTTTCTCCATTCGTGAGAAGTATAAAGATGACTATGCGGAGCGATTTTGTATAGACCCATGCTCTGCCCCAATGATTTGAACGCTCCTGCTTTCAGAATGGCCGCGTTGGGTTCATAAATGTAGCTTAATGGCTGGCTATACTGGACCTCAGCGCTGGCCTCCCGTTCCCACTCGAAGTTGAATATTTCGGTGCTGCCATTTTTTTTTAGATTGATCGTATAAACTGTCAGGGTTTCAACTGACTTTGATTCGAGTTGCTCCCACTCAAAAAGTAACTCTTTGCACTCATTTTCGAAGGCCACTACATGCACCGCTGCCACATCGGGCAATAGCTGCAATACTTGCGAAATATCGAGCAAAGGTGATACTTTCAACAAAATACGACAGGCTTTTTGTCGTAAAAACGGCCAAAGTTGTACTACATCAGGCTGGCAATCAGACAAATGAAATACCCTTCGCTGCTCGGTAGTACGGCGGGCGGGATCGAGATAAAGCCAGTCGGCAGGTTGAGTTGCATTTTGGAGAAAGGCAATACTATCTTGAATGATACATTCGATATTTTTAAGCCCTAATACTTCAAAATTATATCGGCTGATATTGGCCAATGCTTCGTTTTGCTCTATGTAAACCACTTTTTGGCATACTTTGGCAAAAAACGAACTGTCCACGCCCATACCTCCAGTAGCATCTATGAGGGTAGGAGTATGGGAGCGCGCTATGATTTGGGCTTTGTATTGCGCCGTCCATTCCGACGAACTTTGCTCTACCGATACATTGGGCGGAAACCATACCAACGGCTGCCTATACCAAGAGGGGAGTTTATCTTTGGCTTTTTGGCGTGCTTCGATTTGGGCTATCCATTCTGCTTTTTCGGTGCCATATTTGAGCAGAAGTTGGGTCGGAGCGTCGTGGAGATGTTGCTCTATAAAAAAAAGGCTTTGCTCAGAGTGCATCATATTCTACGATTGCACTGATGAGTTCCTCTTCTTTCTTAAACTCCCATTTTTTTTGGTCTATCAGTGCTTTGATTTCGTTTTTTTTGTCGGCCAGTGCTTCCAATACTGATTTTTTATTTCTCTTGATTTTGAGCATTTGACTGTTGTTTTTGAGCAAATAATACTCGTTGGCATCTTCGTAAGTATCGTAGCGGACATCGTTGCTGTATGGGTCTTTGTAGTCGGCTTTTTTGAGATTTTTGCGTACTAGTTTCACCAAGCTATTGTTTTTACCTTCGTACAAAGACAAAAAATATACCTCCCGAAAATCTTGTTTGGGGGTTTGGGCATTGGGATAACGTCGGAAAACAAACTCTGCTTTGGTGAGGGTATCATTGATGACAAAGGCTTGTACTTGATACGGAAATACGATGAGCGAATCGCCGGAGGGGCGTTTCATGATCAATTCTTTGGTGTAGGCATTGTACTTGAGAGGTACTTCCTTGAACACACGCCCATCGGCAAAAATCATCGTGCCTTTGCTCCAAGTCGAAATAAAAAAGGGTGAGCCTTTGATTCCTTCGTAGCGACTATCGAAAGCCGAAGTCATGTAGCTGCCCATATTGAGCCGCCCGTCCACGTCGCGTATGAGGTTGTTGGCGTTTTCGGTTTGGGCTTGGAGCAGGGGAGCCACCAGCCAAAATAACAGGATAAAATGTAATTGTTTCATAAGCTGTGTTTGTTGATCATTATTGATACTCTAAAGATATTCCATGATTGGCTACAACCATGAAAAAAGAATAATTTACTGAAAATCAAAGGATAAAATCCTATAAACCTCGTAAATCATTTTAATCTTGGTATAAATTTCGGGTTTTTCTTGAAAACAAAAAACAGC
This sequence comes from Runella sp., assembly GCA_046294665.1. Lineage (GTDB taxonomy): Bacteria > Bacteroidota > Bacteroidia > Cytophagales > Spirosomataceae > Runella. The sequence continues at coordinate 86,766 of JBKBKL010000001.1, read as the reverse complement.
CGTCTTCCTTTTTTATAGGAATGACGGCTGTAATAATCATTAGTACTTGAAAGGTACTAAACTAAGTACTTTTAGTTGTTCTGCGTGATGTTCATGTTGTTACCACTTCCAGCTTGGCCTGCTGTCACCATGCCTCCGTTGCCTGTTTGGGTGATGGTGGCCGTGTTGTTGCTGCCTGCCTGCAAGAAGGGATCGCCCGGCATCAACCCTTGTACCGTGTTGTTGTTGCCATTTTGGGTAGCCGTGAAACTGTTGCCCATGCCCGTCTGTGACACCGACACCAAGTTGTCATCACCCACCTGCGTTACACTTGCAGTAGCATTTTCAGTGTTTTGATTCACATACGCCGCGTTGCCATTGCCCGTCTGCTCCACTTCCGAACTGTTGAAGTTGCCTGTTTGCAGCACCAAAGCCAAGTTGTTGTCCCCCTCTTGCATGATCGTACTGCTCAACTCAATCCCCCACTGCTCGTTGGTGGCCGAGTTGCCACTACCTCCTTGCGTGATCTCAGACGTGTGCCCGCCCGTCAGGTGCTGCTGGATGATGGCCATGTTGTTGCTGCTACCGTCGAGTTGGGTGATAATAGCCTCGTTATCATTGCCGTCTTGCACAATGACAGCCACGTTGTCACCTCCGTCTTGGTCTATGGTGGCCATGTTCATCATGCCTAATTGATCTACGGTGGCGTTGTTGATGCCTCCTTCATCGGCTACTTGAGTTACATTAGCCATATTCTCATCGCCGTCTTGGTTGATAGTGGAGGTGTTTTGACCGTTGGAAGCCGTTTGGTTAATGGTAGCTACCCCTCCACTCGCGGGGTTGTTGAATCCTTGATAGATAGTTCCTGAGTTGCTACCTCCTGTAACCGCCTCTTGGGTGATGTCGGCGGTGTTGTCATCTCCTTGCTGGAGGATTTCGCCATTGTTGATACCATCGGTAGCGGCGGTTTGCATCACGGTAGCCATACCATTCATACCAAATTGCTCTACAAAGGTGGTGTTTTCGCCACGCTCAGAGGCGGTTTGCTCTACGGTAGCGATGTTGTCGTCGTTATCTTGGAGGATAGTAGCGTAGTTGGAGCCTTCGCTCATGGCATCTTGGGTAACTTCAGCCGTATTGCCCGTTACGAAATTTACGTCGCCTTGATAAATGAACGCGAAGTTTTCGCTACCCATACCATCAGCCGTTTGGGTGAGGGTGGCGGTGTTCATCTCACCAAACTGAATGATTTCGTTCAAAGTAACCAAATCACCATTCATACCACCATCTGTGGCAGTTTGGGTAGCGGTGGCGGCATTTTCGGTACCAAACTGTAAAACTCCTAAAGTATTCATACCCCCATCTGACGAGGTTTGTTCTACGGTAGCCATGTTTTCATCGCCATCTTGATAGAGTAGTACACCGTTGAAAGCTCCTGCGGAAGCATCTTGCATCACCTCGGCGGTATTGCCAAAACCAGCAATCAAAAGATTCTGTTCGATTTCGGTGTAGTTTTCACCTACATCGGTGGCATTTTGGGTGAGGGTGGCTACATCGCCATCTTCATCTTGGAGGATAGTACCATAGTTTTGGCTGCTTCCCGAGGCAGTTTGAGTGATAGTGGCTACCTCACCGTCGGCATTGACAGTTTGCCCGATACCCCCCAAGTTGATACTACCATCTTCGGCTGTTTGATCTACGGTAGCTTCGTTGGTATCGCCGAATTGTAGTATGACTCCTGCATTACCTGATAAACCCGTAGCTACTTGTGTGATGGTGGCAGTATTTTCATCACCATATTGTCCTACAATCGTAGTTACTGACGGAGAAAAGCTGTTACCCCAGTTGGCACTACCGTCTTCGGCGGTTTGAGTGACGGTGGCGGTGTTCATATCGCCACTTTGGTCAATGATACCCGCATTCAAAAAACCATCCGTAGATTCTTGGGTAAACTCGGCCGTGTTTTCGTCTCCAGTTTGGAAGATACCCGCTACATTGCGAAATCCATCAGCAATGCTCTGGTCTATGGTAGCGGTGTTGGTATTGCCGTATTGAAGTACCAATGCTACGTTGTCAGAGAATCCGCTGGCTACTTGTGTTACGGTAGCGGTGTTTTCGTCGCCAGTTTGTTCTACAATTAAACCCGTTGAAAATACAGCACTACCCCAGTTGCCTCCACCGTCTTCGGCGGTTTGGCTTACGGTGGCGGTGTTCATATTGCCACTTTGGTCAATGATACCCGCATTGGCAAAGCCATCCGTAGATTCTTGGGTAAACTCAGCGGTGTTTTCGTCGCCAGACTGGAGGATACCCCCAACGTTGAACAAGCCCCCATCATTGGTTTGGGTGAGAGTAGCGGTGTTGGTCATGCCTGATTGATAGATGCCTGCTGCATTGACAAAGCCTCCATCATTGGTTTGGGTGAGGGTGCCGGTGTTGCCGTTATTTTCTTGCAGTACCTCTGCCTCGTTGAAGCCATTATTGTCAGCGGTTTGGCTTACGGTGGCGGTATTGTCATCACCCACCTGCTGTACAAACAATTCGTTGATGGCAGCGTTGGTGGCTTCTTGTTCTACTGTAGCGGAGTTGTCATTGAAGTCTTGCTGTATGGTGGCTTCATTATGGCCGCCCATGTCGTCGGAGGTTTGGGTGAGTTCGGTAGTGTTGCCGCCGCCTACGGTGAAGCCGTTGGTTACGACAAAACCATAGTTGTCGCCTCCGGTTTGCTCTACGGTGATGGAGTTGCCGGTGCCGCCGGCTCCGTCAGTAGCTGAAGCGACATTGCCCACGGCAGAGCCGGGTACGATCGTTTGGGTGATGCTCATCGAGCCACCTGTGCCATTTTGTACGGTGGTAGAAGTGTTGGTTTGGGCGTAGGTGGCCATGGCAAACAGAAGCGCGCCTACGGTAAGGATGTGTTTTTTCATACAGAATGTGATAGTTTAGAATTATTGGGATTTTTTAAAGATTAAATGAGAATAAAGACAATTTGGCTACTAATGTATTTGCTTCTTTGGTAGCTTCAAAATATTGGCTTCATAATTTCATAAAATAGCAGTCAAAACTTATCTAACGGTAAAACTGTGTTGATTTTGTCGTTTTGGTGTATTGTATTGCAGGCATTATAAGGTTAATTTGTTCATCATCTACTCACTGCGTCATCTGCTCAAAATACCCTTTTATTTTCTGGGCTTTGTCTTTACCTACAACTGCTACAATTTCATCTTCTGATGCTTCTCTGATGGCCTTGATGCTACGAAATTCTTTGAGGAGTTGGGCAGCGGTTTTTTTGCCTATGCCTTCGATATTTTCGAGTTCACTCACGAAGGTAGCACGGCTGCGCTTGTCGCGGTGGTAAGTGATGGCAAATCGGTGGGCTTCGTCGCGGATTTGCTGGATAAGGCGCAACGACTCTGATTTTTTGTCTATATATAAAGGTAAAGAATCTTCGGGAAAATAGATTTCTTCGAGGCGTTTGGCAATGCCCACGATAGGGATTTGACCATAAAGGTTCAATGCTTTGAGGGCATCGCAGGCGGCACTGAGTTGGCCCTTGCCGCCGTCTATCACGATGAGGTCGGGCAGGGGGGCTTGTTCTTCGAGTACACGTGTGTAGCGGCGCGTTACGACCTCGTGCATACTGGCGAAGTCGTTAGGGCCGATGACGGTTTTGATCGAAAAATGCCGATAGTCTTTCTTGGAAGGGCGACCGTCTTTGAAGCACACCATAGCTGCTACGGGGTTAGTACCTTGTATATTGGAGTTGTCGAAACACTCGATGTGGTGAGGCAGATTTTTGAGCTGAAGGTCGGCCTTGAGTTTGATGAGTACGCGGTCGCGGCGGTTGGTGGTAGCAGTGGCCTCGATAAGTTGGCGTTCGGCTTTTTCTTTACGATAGTGATGCACGTTTTTGAGGGCCATTTCGAGCAAGCTGCGCTTGTCGCCAATTTTAGGAATCGTGATTTCGGCCTTCAGTTCGGCATCGAGTTCGATGTTGGAGATGATTTCGCGTGCGGTGCTTTCGTAGGTCGTGCGCATATCTACCAATACGAGTATCAGGATTTCTTCGTCGGTCTCATTGAGTTTTTTCTTGACTTCTATGGTCTGGGCAGCCATGAGGTAGCCATTGACTACTTTGAGGTAATTGACGTAGGCAGACTCTTCGTCGGAGGCGATAGCTACCACGTCCAGATCGCCCAACTTAGGATTGACCACCGTGGACTTGGCTTGAAAGTTTTGGAGCATTTCGAGTTTGAGTTTCCACTCGTGGGCTTTTTCAAAGGCCAAGTTTTCGGCGGCGAGTTGCATTTGCTGTCTGAAATATTGCTGAGGTACAGCGAGTTGTCCTTTGAGTATTTGCTTTATTTGTTCGATTTCTTGCTCATAATCTTCCTCTGGCTGGAGTCCTACACAGGGGCCTTTGCAGCGTTTGAGATGATACTCCATACATACTTTGTATTTGCCTGCTTCGATATTGGCTTGAGTCAGATTGAGATTGCAGGTGCGTAGGGTATATAGTTCTCGAAACATATCGAGGAGATTGTACATAGCGCGGGCATTGGCAAAGGGACCAAAATATGTTCCCGTGTTTTTGTCCACACGTCGGGTGCTTTCTACGCGAGGGAACGGCTCGTCAAAAATCTTGATGAAAGGGTAGGTTTTATCATCGCGGAGCAAAATATTGAAGCGTGGCTGATAGCGTTTGATGAGTTGGTTTTCGAGCAATAGCGCATCAAACTCTGTGTGTACAATGGTGTATTCTAATCTTCTGATTTGACTTACCAACCGACGGGTCTTGCGGTCGGGGTGATTTTTGACAAAATAACTACTGATGCGGTTTTTGAGGTTTTTGGCTTTGCCTACATAAATGATTTCGCCCGCTTCGTCAAAATAACGATATACTCCCGGCGCAGAAGGTACACTGGTCAATACAGCTTTGGCATCAAAATCTGACATAGGAAAAAGAATAATTTACAATGAGAAAATCGGGTGTCGAATATCTTTTGAACAAAGATGCCACTTCTTAGATTTACAAACGTATTTTTGTCCGAAAGGTTGATGACACAATGAAGTATGTTTTTTGGGGAGTTTACTTATGGATTGTGGGCTGGAGTGTGGATACGTTTGCACAAAAGAATAAAAGACTGACGATCAAGGTGATGAGCTACCATATCAATCACGGTATCAACGAAAACGACCAAACCAATCTGACACGGGTGGCCGAACTTATCAAAAATCACAAGCCCCATTTGGTAGCACTACAAGACTTAGACAGTGGAGTGGTACGTACAGGGAGGCTTCATCAATTAAGAATTTTGTCTTTACTCACAGGCTATGATTTTGTGTTTGACAAGGCGACCGAAGGAAACGGAGAAAAAAACGGACTGGGGATTTTGTCGAAGTTTCCGATAGAAGCGCGTCAGCGGCTTCCTTTGCCCAATCCCGAAAATACACCCACTCGAATCCTACAATGCGCCTTGGTAGCATTGCCCAACAACCAATATTTGAGATTTTGTAACACCGAACTCGATGATTTTTCCCCCTTGAATCGTGGTCTCCAAGCCGCCGTGGTCAATGAAGCCTTGCAGTACAGCATTCAACCCGTCATTTTGGCGGGCAATTTCAACGTACAGCCGCTCGACCACAGCCTCGAAGCCCTCACCAAATACTGGAACGATGCCGGCGAAAAAACCATCGGAGGGACGTATCCTATCACCGGCAAACGAATTGATTATATTTGGACCTTGAAAAACGCTAAACTCAAACTCAAAGATTATACCGTACTCTACGAGCCTTTCACCTCCGAGCATTATCCTGTTCTGGCCATTTATTCACTCGAAAAATAATTCTTTTTGACGCTCAATTCGACTACCATAAAATCAATAACCTTCTGACCCATTTTCAAATTCTCAAATCTTCAAATCAAAAATTATGAAACCCGACTGGATTGGCGTATATCCCGCCGTAACGACCAAATTCTTTGCCGATGAGAGCCTTGACTTAAAAATGTTTTCGTACAATATCGAAGCACAACTCCAAGCGGGGGTGCATGGTATCATCATTTGTGGCTCATTGGGTGAGAACAGCACTCTATCGTTCGACGAAAAACTCACCCTCCTCTCCACAGCCAAAGAAACCATCAACGACCGTGTACCCCTCATCATTTGTTTGGCCGAAAATACCACTCGTACAGCCATAGACTTTGCCCAACAAGCCGAGCAAGCAGGGGCTGATGGCTTGATGATTTTGCCGCCCATGCGCTACCCTTCCGACGACCGCGAAACGCTGCATTATCTACACACGGTAGCCGATGCTACCGATTTGCCCGCGATGATTTACAACAACCCCATTGCTTACAAGACGCTCATCACGATACCGATGTTTGAGGATTTGGCTCAAAATGCACACTTTGAGTCTATGAAAGAATCTACGGGAGATATTCGCTACATGACCGACATCATCAATCACCTTGGCCACCGCTACAAAATCCTGTCAGGTGTTGATGATTTGGCCCTCGAAAGCCTGCTCATGGGAGCCGATGGCTGGGTGGCAGGTTTGGTAGATGCCTTCCCACGCGAAACCGTCGTGATTTACGAATTGGCCAAAGCGGGGCGTATTGCCGAAGCACGTGAGATTTATCGCTGGTTTTTCCCGCTTTTGCATTTAGACGTTTCGACCAAATTTGTCCAAAACATCAAACTCGCCGAAGTGGCCACAGGACTTGGCACAGAGTATGTCCGTCAGCCTCGCTTGCCGCTTATTGGTCAAGAACGCGAACATGTCTTGAAAGTCATCGAAACGGCTTTGTCCAATCGTCCTATCTTACCTACTGTTTGATTGAAAGATGCCTTCTCATACTTTTTTTTGCATAGATGCCCACACCTGCGGCAATCCCGTACGGCTTGTAGCAGGTGGTGGCCCACGCCTCGAAGGGCAAAATATGAGCGAAAAACGCCAGCATTTTTTGCGCGAATACGACTGGATACGTCGGGGGCTGATGTTTGAGCCGCGCGGCCACGACATGATGTCGGGGAGTATCCTCTACCCTCCCCACGACCCCACCAACGATGTAGCAGTACTTTTTATCGAAACCAGTGGCTGCTTGCCTATGTGCGGACATGGTACGATTGGTACTATTACTATTGCTATCGAACATGGCCTGATTCAGCCTAAAACGCCTGGAATAGTACGTATGGAAGCTCCGGCGGGATTGGTAATGATTAGTTATGAACAAGTAGGCAACAAAGTCAAGTCGGTACGCCTTACCAATGTTGCGTCCTATTTGGCGGCTTCGGGCATCGAGGTCGAATGTCCCGACTTAGGTATTTTGACAATGGACGTAGCCTATGGCGGCAATTTTTATGCCATCGTGGACGTACAGCCCAATTTCCCCGGATTGGAGCATTTCAAAGCCGAGCAGCTCATCGCATGGGCGCGGGTACTTCGGCAGCGCATCAACGAAAAATTCAGCTTCGTTCACCCGCTTGATGCTACTATTCATGGGCTAAGTCATATTCAATGGACGGGTGCAGTTTTAGACCTAACTTCAACGGCAAGAAACGCTGTTTTTTATGGCGATAAAGCCATAGACCGCTCGCCTTGCGGTACAGGGACATCTGCAAGAATGGCCCAATGGGCCGCACAAGGCAAACTCAAAAAAGGTGATGAGTTTGTGCACGAGAGTATCATCGGCAGCAAATTTGTAGGAAGAATAGAAGATTATGCCAAAGTAGGTCTATTTGATGCTATCATACCAAGCATAGAAGGCTGGGCCAAAGTCTATGGCCTCAATACCATCACCATAGACCCCACCGACGACCCCTACGCCTACGGGTTTCAGGTGATTTGACCCTCTCCTCACAAAATATTATTTCACTATTTTTATATTTTTTAAAAAACTATTTTGAATTTTTACGAATACACTAAAAACACTTGATTTTGAGTGTTTTATATCATATCTTCGTCTAAAATTCTGACCCAGCCTCTACGACATGAAATACTCGCTACTCTTCATTTTAGTATTTATTAGCTTTTTTAGTACCGCCCAAACCGTCCAAATCAAAACCAGCATGGGAAGTATCATTGTCGAACTTTATGCCGACAAAGCTCCCATTACAGTTGCCAACTTCATGCGGTATGTGGACGAGAAACGCTACGAAGGAGGGGCGTTTTACCGTGTAGTGCGCCTTGATAATCAGCAAACCAGCTCCGTCAAAATTGAAGTCATTCAAGGAGGACTACACAAGGATACCTCGAAGGTACTACCGCCTATCAAACAAGAAACTACCAATATTACAGGCATCAAGCACGTAGATGGAGCTATTTCGATGGCAAGAGGCAAACCTGATAGTGGTGCATCAGAATTTTTTATTTGTATAAACGATCAGCCCGAACTCGACTACGGTGGCAAACGCAACCCCGACGGACAAGGTTTTGCGGCTTTTGGAAAAGTCGTCAAAGGCATGGACGTAGTACGCAAAATCCAGCAGGGCGAAACAGGCATGCCCGCCGAGACCAACGCCTACGCCAATCCCACACAATACCTCAAAAAACCTGTACGTATCCAATCAGTAAGGCGTATCAAGTAGGTTTTTGGGGGACATTCGATATTTACGATTTGTTATTAGACTCGCATCATTCCGCTATTTTTTATACTTAAACCTCATAGGTTTGCAAAAAATTAGCTCTGTAACCCCTTGATAGTCATAAGAAACCTATGAGGTTTTATTTGCAAACCAATGTTACAGCAGGTAGATTATCTCGACGATAAAGGGAGTCCTTTACGGATTTTCATTTCTCAAAATGAAAACAACTCAACAGCTCAATCACTCAAAACCCCTATATTCTATGCAAAAATCACTACTCGTATTATTGTTTTGCTGTATGGCCATGTTGGTACGCGCCCAAAGCAAAGCTGTATCGGGCAAGGTATCTGCCCCTGACAACGACGCTGTGCCAGGCGTAAACATATTGGTCAAAGGCTCAAACGTAGGCACCGTAACCAAAGCAGACGGTACTTATCAAATCAACGTACCTGCCAAAGGCGGCACACTTGTATTCTCGTTTATTGGCTACAAAACCAAAGAAGTAGAAGTAAGCAGCCAAACGACACTCAATGTGGCACTGGAGGCCGACTTGGTCAATTTGAGTGAAGTAGTCGTTACGGCCAACGCCATTGTACGTGAGAAAAAAGAACTTGGCTATGCCGTTTCGACGGTAGGTGGAGCCGAGCTTACCAAAGCCCGCGACCCCAACCTACTCAACTCATTGGCAGGAAAAGTAGCTGGCGTGCGTATCTCGCAGCAGTCGGGTACAGTAGGTGGGTCGAGTCGGGTGATGATTCGTGGTGCCAACTCAATTTCGAGTGCTAGCGAGCCACTTTTTGTAGTAGATGGTATCCCGATTTCTAACTCATCGTTCAATAACTCCGAAACCGACATCGTAACGGGCGGTGTGGACGTAGGCAACCGCGCCGGCGACCTCAACCCCGACGACATCGAAAGCATAACCGTCTTGAAAGGGGCAGCGGCATCGGCACTTTATGGCTCACGGGCGCGCAATGGCGTGATTGTAATCACGACCAAACGCGGCAAGGTAGGGGCAAAAAAGATGAACGTAACGGTCAATTCGTCGTACCGCAGCGATAATGTGCTTCGTGTACCCGAACTTCAAGAAGAATATGCCCAAGGCAATTTGGGGGTTTATAATCCCCAACTTGGCAATGGCTGGGGGCCGAAAGTATCGAGTATCACCGGCCCCATCAAAGACTACAAAGGCCAAGACGTGCAAGGATTGCAGGTGTTTCCACAAAATTGGAAAAACTTTTTTGTAACGGGTCATACCGCTATCAATAGTATCTCGCTCGACGGGGCTACTGACCAAGGCGACTACCGTGTGGGCTATACCAATCTCCGCCAAACAGGCACAGTACCCGGCTCCGAACTCAACCGCAACACCTTCTCGCTCAACGGAGGCAAGAAAATCACCGATAAACTTACCTCTCGCGGCTGGGTCAATTATATTCGTACCACCAGCGATGGCCGCCCACAGCAGGGATCCAATACTACCAATATCATTGCCACGATTTTGGCTGGAACACCTATCACAGTGGACATCAACGAACTGAGAGATAACCTTTTTGCTCCCTCTACACAAGCAGTACCACCAGGTTGGACGGGCGATTTGGCACGCTCTATTGACCTCAATGGAGTACAAAATAACCCCTATTTCGTAACTACCTTCAACCGTTTTTCCAATACAGTAGATAGGGTTTTTGGCGGAACGAGCCTAAGCTACGACCTCACGCCTTGGTTCAATGTAACAGGCCGCGTCGGTACAGATTTCTTTACTGAAAACCGCCGCTCCGTAACCCGCCGAGGCACACGTGGACGCTTGAATGGCCAGTTTGAAACCAATGAAATCTTTGAACGCGAACTCCAAACGGATATTTTGGGAACTGTTACACACAAAATCTCTCAAAATTGGGGCTTTAAGGGTATCGTAGGCCATCAGTTCAACCAACGTACCATTCGCCGCTCGCGGGTGCTGTCAGAAGGGTTGAATATTGACCAACTTTATACTTTTGCCAACGCGCAGTCCAATGTGCCTTCCAATTTCTTTAGCCGCCGCGAAATCTTCGGGGTCTATGGTGATTTTAGTTTCGATTACAAAAACTACTTGTTCTTGAACGTTACAGGCCGCAATGACTGGTCTTCGACCTTACCCGTAAACAACAACTCCTACTTTTATCCTTCGGCCAGCGCGTCGTTTGTTTTGACCGAAGCCTTCCCCAATTTGGGTATCGTCAAAAAAGACATCTTGAGCTATGCCAAATTCCGCGCCAATTACGCCAACGTCGGCTCTGACGAAGACCCCTATCAGTTGTCGTTTACATACAACCCCCTCACCCAAGCCAGCGATATTTATACCTTCAATATCTTGTATCCTATTGGTGGAGCGTCGGCATTTGGAGCTACCAATATTTTGCCCCCTACCAATCTCCGCCCCCAACAGCAAACCTCTTATGAGTTTGGTACAGAGTTGAAGTTTTTTGGGGGCCGTCTGGGGCTTGACATGACGTATTACAAAACCCTCAACTACGACCAAATCATCTCCATAGCGATTCCACAAAGTACAGGCTACTCGGCACGCCGCTTGAATGTGGGCGAAATCTCCAACCGTGGTGTAGAAGCTATGCTGACTGTTACACCTGTCAAAACTCGTTCAGGAGCACGTTGGGACATGGCTTTCAATTTCAACCGCAACATTAACCGTATCGAATCACTGGCTCCAGGCTTGCAGGAATTTATCGTTACCTCAGGCGACGGCTTCGGGATTTTTATTGCTGCCCGGCCCGGCGAAACATTCAATATCCAAGGTGTAGGCTGGCTTCGCGACCCCAACGGCAACATCATCATCAACCCCACCACAGGATTGCGTACACCCGGGCCTCGTAAGTTGTTAGGACCGATTTATCCCGATTGGACATTGGGTATCAACAACTCGTTTTCGTACAAAGGTTTCGATTTCAATTTTTTGATTGACATCAGAAAAGGAGGAGTAATCAACTCGCAGACCGTCAGTATAGTACGTGGTAGTGGGCTTGCCGCCGAAACTGCCGTCAATAACCGCACGCCGTTTATTGATCCGGGTGTGATTCGTAATACTGACGGTACATTTCGCCCCAACGACCGCCCTGTGGCAAGTGTACAGCAATATTGGGCACAATTGGATAACTCCGTAAGTCCTGAAAACAATATTTTTGATGGCTCCTACAGTAAACTCCGCGAGGTACGTTTGGCCTATAATTTCCCAAAATCGTTAGTGAATAAAACACCTTTTGGCAGTATTGCATTAGGTGTAGAAGGCCGAAACCTGTGGATTATTACTTCCAATGTACCGCATATTGACCCAGAGTCAAACGTACTCGGTCCAGGACTCATCGGTGAAGGCTTAGAGCGGGGCAGTATCCCGAGCAGCCGTACTGTTGGTGCTAATTTGAGGGTAACTTTCTAAGCCTTTATATTCCATAGGAGAATAAAACATCAAAAACACTAAAAAATCAATCGTTTTAAACATCTCAATCACCATGAATATTTTACAAAAAAATTCAAAACTAATATACCCAGAGGGGGTTAGAGGGCTTTTGGTCGCTGCGATGTTAGTATTTTCAACGACGGCTTGTTTCAAAAACTCCGACATCAATATTGACCCCAACCGCTCTACATCGGTAGATCCTGCACTCTTGTTTACAGGAGCGGCTACACAATTCTCACTTTTGCGCGTAGCCGAGCTTACGTGGCCTATCGCTCTGATGAGTCAAATGTGGGCTTCTGGTGGCCGCTGGGGTTTGGCACAAGCACAGTATGACCAGACACGTGTACGAAGTGCATGGGGACGTACCTATACTGATGTACTCAAAAATTTGACCGTAGCCGTGGATATAGCCCAAAGTGCTCAACCCGTCAATAAAAACGCGATAGCACAGTGCAAAATCTTAATGGCTTTTGTATATTCCCAAACGTCGTTGCTATGGGGAGATATTCCTTTCAGCGAAGCTGCTACCGGTAAAGTGGACTTCCCCAAGTTTGACAAACAACAAGATGTACTCAACGGCTGTATAGCAATGATTGATGAAGCATTAGCCATGATTGATCCCGCTGGCAAGGGCATCATTGCTCCCAACGACCTCTACTATGGAGGCGACATGGCGAAGTGGCGCAAGTTTGCCAACTCGCTCAAAATGCGAATTTTATTCTCAATGGCAGACGCTGACCCCTCCAAAGGCGCAGCCATAGGACAGCTAATAGCAAGTGGTAATATGATTTCGTCCAATGCCGATGCGATGCAGTTTAAATACTTTAACCAGCCCGGTCGTCAAAATCCTCGCTTTTCATTCACTGCTATTTTCCGAGGTGGTGTTCAGTCTGATTGGTATTGTTCCAAGCCTGTTTACGATTTATTAGTGTCTTTAAAAGACCCCCGTATTCCATACTTTTTTCAGCCCGGTCCGGCGGCTGCCCCCAATGAGTTCATTGCTCTCAACTCTACGGAGGTATTTACTACCAAATCAGCTCTAGTCAATATGAACTTATTGAAGGCCGATTTACCAGAAGTATCGTTTTCCTATTCGGAGCAATTATTATTCGAAGCGGAGGCGATAGCACGGGGCTTCGCACCGGGAGGTTTCGATACCGCCACTACCCGAATGCGAGCAGGAGTACGTGAATCTTTGCTATCGTTTGGCGTGCCTGCCCCCGAAGCCAATACCTACGCCAATGGACTCCCAACACTGACGGCTGCCAATTTCAAAACAGTATTGGCACAGCAGCAGTATTTAGATTTATTTATGCGTCCCATAGAGGGATGGGTACAGCACCGCCGTTCAGGCGTAATTGGGCAGGAGATCCCTTTTATGACTCCACCTCCTGCTGCCCCAGTAGCGGGTTTGGTACGCCGTCTGCTCTACCGCAGTGAAGAAATCAGTTCCAACCCCAATACACCTACAGGCATCGCTCTCGATACTCCACAGTGGTTTGACAAATAAGGTAGCTATTTCTGCGACAAACTTGAACATTGACAGGGGTTATAACTCTGTCAATGTTTGTTTTATACCCACCAGCCTGTCCATTGTAAGCACTTTCTTGACATGAGGTTATTTCATTGCTAAAGAATTATATAGAAAATAGGTTGAAATACGGGAAAATTTTGTATAATTTTGCAAAATTTTTCTTCAAACCAATCCCTTTACAAGCGCTTCTAAGCCTATGAGTAAATTACGGATTTTATATGTAGCCAGCGAGATAAACCCCTTTCTCGAGATCACTGAAGTGGCCAATTATGTAAGAAAACTTCCCCAAGCTATGCAAGAACGCGGAATGGAAATCCGCATCTTGGTGCCTCGTTTCGGATTGATCAATGAGCGAAAAAATCGCCTTCATGAAGTAGTTCGTTTGTCGGGTATCAACATCTCCGTTGGTGACGATGAGAAACCCTTGGTCATCAAGGTCGCTTCTATTCCAAACGCTAAATTGCAAGTTTATTTTATTGACAACGAAGACTATTTCCACAGAAAGTCCGTTTTCTTAGACAAAGACAATAACTTTTTTGACGACAACGACGAGCGTTCTATCTTTTTTTGCAAAGGCGTACTCGAAACTGTCAAAAAGTTAGGCTGGGCACCCGACATCGTTCATTGTAACGACTGGATGACCGCTCTGATACCGCTTTATTTGAAAACCACCTACAAAAACGACCCGATGTTTAAAGACACCAAGTGCGTTTTTACGGTATATAATAACGCTTTCAACTATAAATTTGAAAACGCTATTTTAGATAAAGCCAAAGCCATGGACGTGAGCGACGAAGCATTGGCACACTTACGCTCGGCTGATTTTGAAGGATTTATCAAAATCGGTTGCGCCTATTCCGATGCAGTAGTCAAAGCTGACGATGATTTTAGTGAAAGTTTAAACCAAATTTTGGATGAATTGCCCGAACGCAAATTGGAACTGGTCGAAGAAGACGAAAATTTTACAGAAGCTTACTACAATCTATACAACGAACTGGCAGGCTAATATAGCTGCTTGCCTCTTGGGCATATCAACCTTATTTTTGGTAGCTTGCGAAGCTCCCAAAGAAATTGGACTTCCTCCTGAAGTAATTGCAGAAGTAAAACTCATAGATACTTTCACCGTCAAAACGAGTACCGTACTACTCGATTCGGTGAGAACTTCCAATGCTTTACAACTTTTGGCTGGTGCTTACAATGACCCTATTTTTGGTCAGGTAAGCACCCAGCCTTATTTTGAGTTGGGGGGGATTCTCAATCTCAATGCCGACGGCAATACCAAGACGTATGTCTATGACTCGCTCACGCTCAATATAGCCTACAACTATTTGTACGGGGATACGCTTCAGCCGTTTGAGTTACATTTACATCGGCTTAGGGATACAATTCAATCCAATAAGACTTATTACAACAATAGCACCATCTCGTTTGACCCTACTCCCATTGCTACTGTTCGTACCCGCCCTGCTCCAAGTACTAATCCTACTGTTCGATTCAAATTACCCAATAGTTTTGGCAGACAAATCTTTGATTTAAGTGGTAAACCCGAAGCCAGTTCCGCCAATCTTTTTGTGCAAAATATCAAGGGTTTTACAATCGTCCCCAAAACACCCAATGGTATGGTGATAGGTATCAACACTATCAATATCTCTCTCAACCTCTATGTACGAGCCACCGATGATACCATACCCTTACGACGATCCTTCCCACTCATTCGTCGCTTCAATACCACAAAAGCTAATCGTCAAGCAACTGCCTTAGCTTCAATTCAGCCACTTACTCCATTGACTCCGGCTCAAGCCAATGGACTCGTTTATGTGCAAGATGCTGTCGGGATTGTTACGAAAATTGAGTTTCCCTTTCTCTCGAAAATGCTTAGAGAAAATCCCGTCGCTGTCAACCGTGCAGAATTGACCATCACACCTGAGCAGCCTCGAAATATCGGAGGAATTTTTGGGCTACCACCCGGCATGGTGATGGCCGAAACAGATAGAACAAACAGGCTGTTAAGATCAAGAGGAGGTACCGAATTGCTTCTGCCAGAAGACGGGACTACGTTTCAAAACTTTATCCTGCCTCAAGTAGCGATTTACGACTCTCGTTTTCGAAATTATAACTTTGTATTGACCACTTATTTACAAGCCATTGCCACGGGCTTCAAACGTACCGAAGGACTTTTGCTCATGCCTGCGAGTTCATTTGAAACCCTGCGCTCCCTCTCCAACCCACCCAATATTAGGCCATTGAGCTTGTATGCTCCTTATCTCAATCATCGGATAGATAGAATGACCATAAACCCCACACGCGACAATATAAAATTGATGGTTTTTTATACTGTGGTGAGATGATGGTTCGAGCTATTTCCTGAAAATGTAGAAGAAAGAATATTTTGCATCTTTTTTTATACAGAAAAAATTAACTTTGGCTAAAAATCCACCTCATCACTTCATTATAAACAAGTAACAATCATGTGTGGAATTGTAGCGTATGTAGGACATAGGGAAGCCTGCCCCTTGATCATCAAAGGATTGAAAAGACTTGAATACCGAGGCTATGATAGTGCTGGCGTAGCATTGCTCAATCGGGAAGGACTTAAAGTTCACAAAAAGAAAGGGAAAGTAACCGTACTGGAAGACGAAATAGCCAATAAAAATACAAGTGCCTCTATCGGAATAGGCCATACTCGATGGGCTACCCACGGTGAACCCAACGATCGTAACGCCCACCCACACTATTCGTCCGATAAGAAATTGGCCATCATTCACAACGGTATCATTGAAAACTATGCCACTATCAAACAAAATCTAATCAAAAAAGGGCATACTTTCTCCTCTGATACTGATACCGAAGTACTGGTACATTTTATTGAAGACATAAAAAAAGAGGCTAACTGCTCCCTCGAAGAAGCCGTAAGATTGGCCTTACAGGAAGTTGTGGGGGCGTATGCTATCGTATTGATGTCGGAAGATGACCCTACCCAGCTCATCGCTGCGCGCAAAAGTAGCCCTTTGGTCATTGGTATTGGCGAGGAGGAGTTTTTCTTTGCCTCTGATGCTACGCCTATCATCGAATATACCAAAGACGTAGTCTATCTTGACGATAACCAGATTGCTGTTGTTCAAAAAGGAGAATTACGTATCGTCAATCTCGAAAATGAAAAACAACAACCCTATATTCAAAAACTCGAAATGGAACTCGAAGCCATCGAAAAAGGGGGCTACGACCATTTTATGTTGAAAGAAATTTTCGAGCAGCCTCGTTCCATCGCCGACAGTATGCGCGGAAGAATCAATAGCGAGGAAGGTTTTCTCAAATTGGGTGGCTTGCGCGATTACATGGACAAACTCGCCGATGCCAAGCGCATCATCATCGTAGGCTGTGGTACTTCATGGCACGCCGGGCTGGTCGCAGAATATATTTTTGAAGAATTAGCCCGAGTGTCGGTAGAGGTAGAGTATGCTTCGGAGTTTAGGTATCGGAATCCAATCATTCGAGAAAAAGACTTCGTGATAGCCATCTCCCAATCGGGCGAAACCGCCGATACGTTGGCGGCTATTCAATTAGCTAAATCAAAAGGGGCCACTATTTTTGGGGTTTGTAATGTAGTCGGTTCATCCATAGCCCGCGAAACACACGCCGGAGCCTATACACACGCCGGTCCCGAAATCGGAGTAGCAAGTACCAAAGCCTTTACGGCGCAAGTAACAGTGCTGACACTGATGGCTGTAGCTCTATCCAAAAAACGCGATACTATTTCGGAAGAACTTTACCGACAACTCCTCATCGAACTCGAAAATATCCCCCGCAAAGTAGAGCAAGTACTTCAAGATGCTGCCAAAGTGAAGGAAATCGCTTATATTTTCACCTATGCCCGCAATTTCATTTATTTGGGGCGCGGGCTGAATTTCCCAGTAGCTTTAGAAGGCGCGCTCAAGCTCAAAGAAATCTCCTACATTCATGCCGAGGGCTATCCTGCCGCCGAGATGAAACACGGCCCTATCGCACTCATTGACGAAGATATGCCTGTCGTTTTTATCGCTACTAAAGATAGTTCTTATGAGAAAATCGTTTCGAATATCCAAGAAGTAAAAGCTCGAAAAGGAAGGGTCATAGCTATTGTTACACAAGGTGATACGCTTATTCCCAAAATGGTGGATTTTACGATAGAAATACCCAAAACACACGAAATCCTCATGCCACTTTTATCGGTGATTCCGTTGCAGTTATTGTCGTATTATGTAGCAGTGATGCGTGGACGCAATGTGGACCAACCTCGCAACTTAGCCAAATCCGTAACCGTAGAGTAATTCTATAAAAAAATCGTAAGCCATGTGGATCGAACAAAACAATAAACTCGTCAGAGAATATGAGTTTGAGGACTTCAAAGAAGCCTTTGCATTTATGACCAAAGTGGCCGAAGTAGCCGAGGCGATGAATCATCACCCTTGGTGGTCGAACGTCTGGAATAAGGTACGAATCGAACTTACCACCCACGATGCAGGCAATGTCGTAACCGAAAAAGATGAGGCTTTGGCCGAAGCCATCGAAGCGATTTTTGAAGGTATATGAAAGAGAGATATAAATATACAGTAAACTCTGTATTATTTTTTGGCTCACATAAACCACATAAACTTACGAAAATTTTCTATATTTTCTTGTTACTTTAATGTGGGCGTTATAAATCATACAAACTTAGTTTACAATGTATTTATAGACTTTCAAAATTTTTATAATACTTTTCAAGTATTGCTACATAATTGGGTCCCAAAAAATCTTCCTTTTCATAATTATAACCACTAAAGTCTATAGTAGTAGGATAGAGTTTCCCTACTTTATATCCGTTTTTTTCAAACAAATTGAAAAAATGTTTCAATAAATAACCAGCATCTATATTGAAACGTCCATACTCAAATTGAATTATCTTTATTTTGTTTTGCTGAATCATTTTTTCAAATCCCTCGATTATTTTCCCCTCAGCTCCTTCTACATCAATTTTCATAAAATCAATACACTCTATATTATTCTCTTTACAATAATCCTCTCCTTTCCTTACAGGAACCTCTACTTTTTCTGAAATCATTTGCACCGACTCAAAATAAGCAGACGATTTTTGGTCTTCATCTTTGAAATACGTAAATGTTATCGTTGTATCTTCATTCCAAAGCCCAAAATTGTTTAGAAAGCATGTATTATTAGTGGGAATATTTTGCTTGAGTTTGGTAAAAATTTGGGGAATGGCCTCAAAACAGTGGATTTTAGGTTCCTTAAAAAGTTCTAAAACTACATTGACCCAATCCCCTTTATTGGCTCCTATATCGAAAAAAATTTGACTATTCCCTTCCTTGGCAACTTTTTTAAGTAGTGCCAACTCGCCGTTGGTAACAAAATCATAATTACTATTTTTGTAAGCATGAATATATTTGACTGCTAACTCATAGAGTACTTTCAACACAAAAGATTCTCTATTTTTAGCAATAAAATATTTTATACTTTTTATCATGATTATGAAAGAAAAAAAGGGAGGGGTTAATTCAACAATTTTAGTTTTAAGTCATTCAGACTTTTGCGAATAGAAGCATCAATCTGGCGATCGCCTACACGAAGTATATAGCCACCGATAAGTTTTTCATCTACTTTTTCTTCCAGTTCCACCGTTTTGCCGGTAGCTTCAGCCACAACATTGATGAACTGCTTTCTCAAGTCGGAAGTGAGTGGTATAGAAGACGTAACGTATGCTTTGACGATACCCTGACGGTCATTGTAGAGTTTGATGTACTCTTCGGCGATACTGTCAATGATAGATTCCCTATTTTTTCGAGTGATAATATCAAAAATCGTGTATGAAACTGGATTTACTCGGTCTTTGAAAACACCTTTGAGGATAGCCAACTTTTTGTCATGCCGGACCACAGGACTTCTTAGTGCCAGCATCAGTCCACGGTTTTCTTGGGCTACTTTTTTAAAAAATACCATGTCTTGATAGACAGTATCTACTACCTTTTTTTCTTGAGCCAATTCGATGAGTGACTTGGCATATCGTATCGCAACAGTTGATTCAGACATTTTTGGAAGTAAAAGGGGTTGCTTTCTTAGATGATTTAATTGAGCCGTGCTTCTTTGGCCAAATCAGCTACCAATTTCTCTTGGGTAGTTTTGTCACTCAATTCTTTACGCAATACCTTCTCGGCAATATCGAGCGAAATCGTTACTATCTCTTTACGCATTTGTGATACCAACGCCGCACGTTCGTTGTTGATAGCCTCGCGAGCATCTTCGATGATACGTTTACCCTCAATAGTCGCTTTCTCTTTTGATTCGGCTATGATTCGGTCGGCTGATTCTTTAGCTGCTTTCAAAATGCTGTCGCGCTCGGCGCGGGCTTCTTCGAGTAGTTTTTGATTGTCAGATTGTAGTTTGGCCATATCAGCACGGGTTTTTTCGGCCATATCGAGCGCACTCTGTATTTGTTGTTCACGTTCGCGGAGTCCATTCATGATAGGTTTCCATGCCGCTACACGCAAGATGACAACCAAAATACCAAATACTACCAACATCCAAAATATCAAACCGATAGCAGGAGTAAGCAATTCCATTGTTAATCAGAAAGTTTTAGTACAGTTTTTAATGATTGATTACGAGTTTCTTTTGTTTACTATTGAATGCGTATTTTGTGCCGACACCTAATGTGAACGGCACAAAACACACTTCATCATTAGAGCTTGAAGGAAATCAACAAGCAAATAACGGCAGCAAACAAAGCCACGGCTTCAATCAACGCCGCGATGATCAACATCGCAGTTTGGATACGACCGGCAGCTTCAGGCTGACGTGCGATACCTTCCATGGCACTTCCACCGATACGGCCAATGCCCATACCAGCACCGATAGCAGCAAGACCCGCACCGATACCAGCACCCAATACAGCCAAGCCAGCACCACTTTCGGCAGCCGCTTGAAGTAAGATTTGTAACAACATGATGAAACTTTATTTATATAAGTGAAACAAAAGAAATGCTAAGATTAATGTCCATGATCAGCATGGTGGTTGTCTTCGATGGCACTTCCTATGTACATAGACGACAACAACGTGAAAATGAATGCTTGCAAAAACGCCACCAATAACTCAATGACGTTCATAAACAGTGTAAAAATCATTACTAACGGACTCACAGCCCAGCCTGTACCGCTTCCGCCGAGATTTTTGGCGATGAAAATCAACCCCAGCAAACTCAAAATGATGATGTGCCCAGCGGTGATGTTGGCAAAAAGACGTACCATCAACGAAAAAGGCTTCATGAATACCCCCACGATTTCGACCGGAATCATAATAGGCAACAAGGCCACCGGTACACCCGTAGGCTTGAGCAAGTGCATGAAATAGTGCTTGTTGGCACTGAAATGTACTATCAAAAAGGTAATGACTGCCAAGACCATCGTAACGGCAATATTACCCGTCAGGTTGGCTCCACCCGGCACAAGACCGAGAAGGTTGTTTATCCAAATAAAGAAAAACAAGGTAAGCAAGTAAGGAAGGTATTTCTCGTAGTTGGGACCGATAGCAGGTTTGACGACCTCATCGCGAATGAAAAGAATGATAGGCTCCAAAAATGATTGAATTCCCGAAGGAGCTTTGCCTTTATTGCGGCTATAACCTTTAGCTACCGATGTAAAGATAAGTATTAACAATATAGCACTCAAAAGTAGTGAGGCGACAATTTTAGTAATTGAAAAATCCCAGACTTTTACACTTTTATCTGCTTTGCCATCTGCTCCTAACCGATAGATATGCTCATGCTCCAATACATAACCAAGCTCTCTGTCGGGATAGACGTGGTTTTCGTGATCTTCGTGTGTAGCATCAGGTGAATGATAGAACCTACTTGATGAGAAAATCTTCAAGCCATTGTCATAAATAATAACAGGCAGCGGAATCGAAACCCCGTGCGCAAACTCCCATTGGTGGGCATCTGCGATATGGTGCATAATCATCTCACCAATATTGAAAGGTTTTTCTTTATGCTCGTGGCCGTGGGTGGGTTCTTCAGCCAAAGAAAAAGAGAATGAAGCAAAGAAAACAATCGCAAAAGCGACCAATTTATAGCGTAAGGAGTGATACATAATGACTTACTTTTTCAAATCGCGGCGCAAGTTACGAACCATTCCATAAATTTCAAAAATTGTATAAAATAAATAAAATACAAAAAACGTCAGAACGAAGCTATTGGGGTCGGGGACTTTTAGGTAAAGAAAAATTCCTACAAAAATTAGGCTCAACAAAAGCTTGATGACGACCGTTGTGAGATAAAACTGTACAAATTTTTCGCGATTGTTGCGCCATCCCTGTTCCATGAGACGATGCTGAACTAACGATAATGTAGCAAAAAAAGCAAGTATCTCCCATTTTTGAGGGTGGATATAATACCCTACCGAAAAAAAATTGGCTGTAAAAAGTACAATTCCAATCAAGGCTGTAAAAAGTAAAGTACGAAGCATAAAAGTCAGTCTTTGGGTAATTGACGAATAAAATTGTAGAGTGCCGCTCCGATAGAAAGTAAAGACAGCCCCAGCGTCCAGCCCGGAATTTTGTTTCCTTGCCATTCGTCAAGTTTTACCCCTGCGTATGTTCCCAGCCCGATTGTCCCCAGCATCTGCAGACCCATTCCCGAAAACTTTACGTAATTATTGATTTTTCGGGGTATTTTATGGTTTGAGTTCATTAACTAAAAAATTAAAAACTTGTTAAAATATGATTATAAAGTGTTATAATTGTGCTTATAAAAAAAATCCTCTTTTCAATTTCAACCTATTGTTTCACTATTCAAACCTTTTTTTATGGAAAAAATCTATTTCCAAAAAAGTGCTAAGTTTTTTTGCTTGGCATTATGCCTATTGTTGAGCCATTGGGTGATGGCTCAAAGCCGTAAAGTTACGGGTAAAATTACAGACGGAGAAACAGGCTCTCCTATGCCCGGTGTTACTGTGTTGGTCAAAGGCAGCAATGCTGGTGCCAATACCGATGCTTCTGGTACTTACAGCATCAATGTACCAGATAAGTCCACTTTGGTGTTTTCGTTTGTGGGATATGGTACACAAGAAGTCGTAGTGGGCAATCGCAGTACGATCAACATTACTCTTATGGCCGATACCAAAGCCTTGCAAGAGGTAGTCGTAACGGGTTATGCCGCCCAAGCCAAAAAAGACATCACGGGTGCCGTAGCGGTGGTTGATGTAAAGGAGATGAAAAAAGTAAATGCCTCCAATATCGGCGACCAGTTGCAAGGCCGTATTGCAGGTGTGCAGGTGGCTTCTTCTGGTGATCCCGGGAGTGTGGCTTTTGTGCGCGTTAGGGGTATTGGTTCTATCAACCAAAATGAGCCATTGTATGTAGTAGATGGTGTACCCGTTCAGAATGAGTCCAACCTCAACTTCCTCAACCCCAATGACATAGAGTCTATTCAAGTATTGAAAGATGCTGCCTCTGCTTCTATTTATGGTTCGCGCGCTGCCAATGGGGTGATTGTGGTAACGACCAAAAGAGGAAAAGCAGGAAATTCTAAAATCAATGTGGATATGTTTACTGGAATCCAGCAGCCTACCACAGGGCTTCCTATGGCCAATCCAACAGAATTGCTCGAAATCAACAAACGCCTGTCTGAAGGAGCAGGGATACCGTTTGAATCACCTCACTTTGTAAAACAGGGTAACAACTGGATATTACCTGATTTTACAGTACGTGGTGGAGGATTCCGTGGTGGGGTATTGAGCGGCGACCCCCGTGCCAACCCCAATCTTTACTTTTTGAATTCTGACCCCACTGCCGATGCCAACGCCAACTATTTGATACAAGCGGTCAATAAACAGGGTACGGACTGGTTCAGAGAAGTGTTCCGTCCCGCACCAGTAACCAGTGTCAATATCAGTGCTACGGGTGGATCTGAAAAAGGGCAATACTTTTTGGGAGCCAACTATTACAAGCACAATGGTATCATGTTGTTGAACGACTACACTCGCTATCAGGCGCGTATCAACAGTACTTACAATGTCAAAAAAGCCATCCGTGTCGGTGAAAACTTCAGTGTAGCATATCAAACTACTATTGGTAGTATGGGCAATCCCAACGAAGGCTCTACCTTCCGCAACTCTTATTCGATGATTCCTTTTGCGCCTGTTTATGACATCAATGGCTACTGGGCAGGGCCACCTTACGGAAATGCAAACAATCCCGTAGCACAGCAAACCCGCAACGCCGAAAACAGAGGCTACAGTGTTCGTATGACTGGAAACGTCTTTGCTGAAGTTGATTTATTCAAGCATTTTACAGCCAAGACTTCTTTTGGTTTGGATTTTAATACGGGACAAGGACGTGGTTATTTTTATCGCAACTTTGAATCCAACGAAATCAATGCCTCCAACGGTATGAACCGTAGTATGTTCAGCAACCGCAACTGGGTGTGGTTCAACACTTTAAGCTACAATCAAGAGTTTGGCGACCACCGCGTGTCGGCTTTGATAGGTACTGAGGCTCGCAAAAACACTTACGATGGCTTCAATGCCGGTGGCAATGGTTTAGTATTTGGCGATGACCCCAACTACCGCGTATTGAACAATACCAATCCCAAAACTTGGAACATCGGGGAGTACCGTGGCGAAGTAACCGTAGCCTCCATGTTTGCTCAAGCCAACTACGCCTTCCAAGACAAATACTTGTTGAGTGCCACGATTCGTCGCGATGGGGTTTCACGATTCATCAACAATCCTTATGGAGTTTTCCCAGCAGCCAGTTTGGGCTGGCGACTCAGTAAAGAGGAATTTATGAAGAGCGTTTCGCAAATCAATGACCTCAAGTTGAGAGCTTCTTATGGATTTACTGGCAATAATGAAATAGGAAGCGACTATCCCGGCTACTCTAACTTTGGGCAAGACCTTTCCAACACAGCCTATCCAATTACGGGTTCACCCAATTCCGTCGTTCCCGGTTTTGCCCAAACTTCCACTGGCAATCCTGACCTTCGTTGGGAAAAAACAGGTATGTTAAACATAGGAGTTGATGCTCAGTTGTTCAATGCGTTTGATTTAACTTTTGAGTGGTACGATCGTAAGACAACTGATATTTTGTTCCCTGTACAACTTCCTTCTACTGCCGGAAATATCGGGACATTGGCTCAAAATATTGGCGATATGCGCAACACTGGAATTGATGTATCGCTGGGCTATCGTGGCAAAGCCCTCAACAACCAGCTTAGTTTTAGTGTGTTGGCTACAGCGGGTCATTTCAAAAATACCGTATTGCGATTAGATGCCAACGATAATACCTTCATAGCCAGTGCAGGTTCACGTATTGGTAATATCACACGTACCATTGTGGGAGCACCTATTTCACAGTTTTGGGGCTTTACGTCCGATGGTGTAATTCAATCTAACGAGGCCAACTACCTCAAAGAAATGGGTGATGCGAAAGTAGGTCGCTTAAAATTCCGTGACATCAATGGCGACGGAAGAATCACTGATGCAGATGAAGGAATCATCGGGAATCCACTTCCCAAACTGAATTATGGTTTGAACTTGACTGCCAGCTACAAGAACTTCGACTTCACGATGTTTTTCCAAGGAGTCTATGGCAATCAAATTTTCAACTATCTGCGCTATTTCACCGACTTCCCTGCTTTCCAAGCCAACTACTCAAAAAATATGTTGTACGAAGCCGGTAAAACCTACCCCGCCCTCGACCGTAACGACAACTACAGTTCACAACGTAGCACATTTTATGTAGAGCCGGGGTCGTTTTTCCGTGGCAAAAACTTAACGCTTGGCTACACCCTTCCAACCACCCTAACCGGAAAGCTGGGGGTTGATCGTGCTCGTGTTTATTTGCAGGGGCAAAACTTGTTTACCATTACCAAATACTCAGGCTTAGACCCAGAAGTTACGATTGTCAATATGCAGGATGGCTGGGCCTCACGTCGTGATTTGGAGTTTGGAGTGGACAATGGTCGCTATCCTATCTCACGGGTATTTTATCTTGGTTTGAACGTTGAGTTTTAGTAGAGGAGTTTGACGAATTTTAGAAATAAAACATCAAGTTTGACTTTTCAGCAAACACAAAATTTGAAAAAAATGAAAAATAAAACGAAAACTTTAATAGCAACCGGTGCTTTGGTATTGGGAACCATCACCGCTTGTAAAGATACATTTTTGGAGCAACGTCCTTATGGTGCCGTTACGCTAGAAACTTTGTCTGCCACATTAACAGGTGCAGATGCGCTTTTGATTGCCTCTTACTCGGTTATGGATGGTTTCTCTGGCTGGGGCAATGGCGGCCCATGGGGAGCAGCTGCTTCCAACTGGACTTATGGTAGCATAGCCGGAGGAGATGCGTACAAAGGCTCGGAGGCCAACGACCAGCCCGACATCACTCCTATCGAACGGCACGAAACCAATGCCAACAATCCTTATATCGAGTCCAAATGGAATACCTACTATGATGGCATTGCCCGTGCTAATCAAGCATTGAAAGCCTTCAAAGCCCTCAAAAGTGGCCCCGCAGCTATCATCAAAACCCGTATCGCAGAAGCGCGTTTTTTGCGTGGGTATTATCACTACGAATTGAAGCGCGTTTTCAATATGATACCCTACATTGATGAAAATGTAGAAGACTTTCGTGTCCCCAACGACAAAGATATTTGGCCTAATATCCAGGCAGATTTGCAGGCGGCGGTGGCTGATTTACCTCTGACACAACCCGAACCCGGGCGAGCTACCAAAGGTGCTGCGCAAGGAATTTTGGGAATCACGTTTCTTTGGCAAGGGAACTATCAAGCCGCCAAAACTCAGTTTGATGCTATCATCAATTCAGGCCGCTATCGCTTGAATGCCACTTACCACGAAAATTTTAACCCTGCCATTCAAAACTCTCCTGAAGGGGTTTTGGAAGTACAGCAGGCTGTAAACGTAGGTACTGACGACCATAGCAACCAAGGCGATATCCTCAACTTCCCCTATGGCGCCGGCCCGGGTGGTTGCTGTGGTTTTCACCAACCTTCGCAAAACTTAGTCAATGCCTTCAGAGTAGATGCCAATGGCCTACCTTTCATCACTACTTTCAATGATGTGGACGTAAGGTTCGATACGCCTACTACTACTCAAAACTTTGTGGTAGATCCTGCCCCCATAGACCCTAGGGTAGATTGGACTGTAGGACGCAGAGGAATACCTTACCTTGACTGGGGGATTCATGGGGGAGTCGTATGGCAACGTGACCCCGGCTATGCAGGGCCATACTCTCCCAAGAAAAATGTCTATTATAAAGCTCAAGAGGGAACGCTCACCTCGGCCTCCGGCTGGACCAAAGGCTACAATACCAACAACGTCAAAATTTTGCGTTATTCAGATGTATTGCTCATGGCCGCAGAGTGCGAAGTTGAAGTAGGAGATTTGAATCGCGCACGTGCATTGGTCAATCAAGTACGTCAGCGTGCCGCCAACCCAGAAGGTATGGTCAAGAAATACCGCGACCCCGCTGACCCTTCCAAAGGATTTACCACCGAAAATGCGGCCAATTACCGGGTAGGTCTTTATACAACACCTTGGACTGACAAAAACGTAGCTCGTGAGGCAGTTCGCTTTGAGCGTCGTATCGAACTGGGTATGGAAGGCCACCGCCGCTTCGACTTGGTACGCTGGGGGGTAGCCGACGTAGTACTCAACAAATACCTCACCGAAGAAGCCCGCAAACGTACTTATTTGGCCGGAGCGCGTTTTGTAAAAGGTAAGTCAGAATTCATGCCTATTCCGAATCCAGCGATAGTACGCAGTTCGCGAGATGGACAACCTACATTGAAACAAAACCCCGGTTATCAATAAAAAGTATTTACTTCTTTTACAAATAGGTTGCCATTTGGCAGCCTATTTGTATTTTATACTTAAACCTCATAGGTTTACAAAAAATTAGCTATGTAACGCATTGATAGTCAAATAAAACCTATGAGGTTTTTTCGCAAATATTTTTCGACCACCACGATGCGCTCTCTTTCAAAATTTTTACTGTTTTCTACTTGTATCGCTTGTACCTTCATTTTTGTTGGTTGTAATAACCAACAACCTCTTTTCGAACTTCTCACCCCCGAAACAACTGGCCTTCATTTCAAAAATACGATTACCGAAGGCGATACTGTCAATATACTCGATGCCGAATTTGTTTATAATGGAGCTGGAGTAGCCATAGGCGATTTGAACGGCGACGGCCTCCAAGATATTTATTTGACAGCCAATCAAGTTGAAAACAAGCTGTTTATCAATCGGTCGGAAAAGGGTACGATTCGCTTTGAAGACGTTACCGAAATCGCCACTACCAAAAAGCATAGTTTGGGCGAATGGTCTTCGGGAACTACCATACTCGATTTGAACCAAGACGGAAGGCTTGATATTTATGTAAGCAACACTTTCAGCCCCACCGCTGCCCTCCGTCGGAATTTACTTTTCATCAACCAAGGAAATGACTCCGATGGCGTTCCTCGATTCAGAGAAATGGCAACGGAATATGGACTTGACAACGGGAGTCATTCGTCGCATACAGTGTTTTTTGACTATGACCGCGATGGCGATTTGGACGCTTTCATCGGAGTCAATCAGATAGACAAACAATACCCCAATATTTTTACAACCCTCATCACCGACGGCACAGACCCCAACCGTGATATTTTATTACGAAACGATTGGAATAGTCAGCTTGGACACCCTGTTTTCACAGATGTTTCGCTCAAAGCTGGTATCGTTTACGATGGTTACAGCCATAGCACTACGATAATGGACTTCAACGACGATGGCTGGCCGGATATTTATGTAGGCAATGACTACAAATCAAACGACATTGTTTACATCAATAATCACAACGGCACTTTCTCTAACCGAGTAGGCGATGTTCTGAAACACTTATCGCTTTCGGCCATGGGGAGTGATGCTGCCGATATTAACAACGACGGACGACTTGATTTAATCACCTGTGAAATGCTCCCCGCTTACAACAAGCGTAAGAAACAGTTGATGATGGCCAACAATTACCAAGACTATCTTTTCAACGAGCAATATGGCTATCAATACCAATACATCAGAAATACACTTCAACTCAACCGAGGCATCAGTCCCGAAACTGGTCTTTCGGTGTTTAGCGACATTTCGTTTTTGGCCGAAGTGCAAGAAACCGACTGGAGTTGGTCGCCTCTGTTGGCAGATTTCGACAACGACGGTCTGCGGGATTTGTTCATTTCCAACGGCTTTGTCAAAGATGTAACAGACCAAGATTTTGCTTCTTTCCGCAAAGACATCACTACCACACTCTTGTCGAGAGATCAGATTTATAACCGTATCCCCGAAGCCCGTTTCCCAAGTTTTATGTTCAAAAACAAAAATGGACTTCAATTTGAAGATGTTTCCAAAAAGTGGGGCATCACTCAACCCGCTTTTTCCAATGGAGCCGCTTATGCTGATTTCGACAACGACGGCGACTTGGACTTGGTCGTAAACAACATAGATGAAGACGTTTTTTTCTACAAAAACAACCTTTATGAAAACTCATCAACAGATAATCCTGCCCCCAACTACCTCAAAATCAAACTTGTAGGCAGCCCTTTGAATGTGTTAGGCTTTGGGGCAAAGGTTTTGGTATTCGCTCAAAATGAAACCAAAATAGCCGAACAAATTTCGGCCAGAGGCTATTTGTCAAAATGTGATGATTTGATTCATTTTGGACTGGGTGAGTATGCGTCAGTGGATTCTTTGAAAGTCATTTGGCCTGATGGCAAAAGCCAAAAGTTGGTCGGCATAAAGTCCAATCAGACCTTGACAGTGGAACATAAAAACGCATCTTCCGAAACTCAATTATCTCAAAAAGAACAGCATACCCCTTATCTATCCGAAATAAACCCTTCCAAACTTGGCATAGATTATATCAACCAAGAAAACGACTTCATAGACTTCAATATTCAGAAAACGCTCCCTCACAAGTTCTCACAATACGGGCCGGGGGCGGCCGTGGCCGACCTCAACGGCGACGGCCTCGACGATTTTGTATTGAGTGGTTCGGGGAGAAAAGAGGGCTATTTGTTTATCCAAAAACCTAATGGCACTTTTACCAAAACACAACTCAACTTCAAAATAGGCGATCAAAAGAAAGAAGAAGATCTGGGATTGCTGCTGTTTGATGCCGACAACGACGGCGACAATGACCTGTACGTAACTTTCGGTAGCTATCAGCACCCACTCAACTCTCCACTCTACCAAGATGTACTCCTGCTCAACGACGGCAAAGGTCGCTTTCAGAAAGACTCCTTAGCCCTGCCGATGATGCGCTCATCGAAGCAGTGCGTTCGGGCCATAGATTTCGACCATGATGGCGATTTGGATTTGTTTGTCGGAAGTCGTGTCAAAGCCGAACGATACCCCGAAGCCGACCGAAGTTTTCTTTTGAGAAATGATACCCAAACAACTAATACAGGCAAAAAAGTAAAGTTTAACGACGTAACTGCCCAACTTTGCCCACCCTTAGCGACGATAGGTTTGGTAAGCGATGCCCTCTGGACTGACTACGACAACGACGGTTGGGAAGATTTGCTGCTGGCTGGTCAATGGATGCCTCTCACGTTTGTCAAAAATCAACAAGGGAAATTTGAAGTCCAAACTGGACAGTGGGCATTTGCCAATGGCGTATGGAAATTAGACACAAAAACTCAAAATACAAACCAAAACTCACCGGTCAGCGCGCTGGGTTGGTGGAACTCGCTCTGCGGTGGCGATTTTGACAATGACGGCGACATAGACTACATCGCCGGAAATTTTGGCCAAAATATCTTTTTCAAATGCACCCTCGAACAACCTTTGACGATATACGGAAAAGATTTCGACGACAACGGTCGCTACGACTCATTCATCTCTTGCTACTTTAGAGATTCGCTGGGGACGAAGCGTGAATATTTTTATCATAGCCGCGACGACATGGTAAAGCAGCTTTTGCTCATTCGTCGAAAATTTGGACGTTATGCTACTTTTGGAGAAGCCACCGCAGACCAAGTATTTACGAAAGAAGAACTTGAAGGGGCAACAATCCTCAAAGCCAACTGGCTCTACTGTAGCTATCTCCAAAACCTCGGCAATGGCTCATTCCAACTTACGGCTTTGCCCATTGAAGCACAGTTTGCTCCTGTTTATGGTATGCTGCCTTATGACATTGACCAAGACGGATTGCTTGATGTTCTCATGGTAGGCAACGACTACGGCATGGAGGTATTTCAAGGGCGAGCTGATGCTTTTTATGGGTTGGTACTGAAAAATACAGGCAAAGAATTCAAGGCGTTAAGTTTCAAAGAGTCAGGGTTTTATGTACCTCGCGATGCTCGTGCCTTGACTCGGTTGCGCGTGGGCAACAAAGAGGTTTTCATGGCTACGCAAAATCGAAGCCACTTGAAATTTTTTGAGCCGCTTATACCACCTACTGATTTCGTAAAACTCCTCCCCAACGAAACGCATGGTATTTTGACTTTGGCCAATGGACAAAAACGTAAAATTGAGTTTTACTATGGCTCCACGTTTATATCTCAATCATCACGCCAAATGGGAGTTTCTTCCAATATCATTTCGCTGGATATTTTTTCGGCCAAAGGGAAAAGTAGAAGTCTTACCTTTGCCCCAAAATCAAGTCAGTAGATGTCTGAAAATAGGGTTCAATCTTTTTCTAAGGTTTCGATACTCGTAGCTGCTCGCAACGAAGCCGACAATATATTGGATTGTCTTCGAGCATTGGACAATTTGAGTTATCCCAAAGAAAGCCTCCAAATCCTTATAGGTGATGATGCTTCCGAAGACAATACCTCCCAAATAATAGCCTCATTCATCGAAAACAAGCCACATTTCCAGCTTTTCAAACTTCCCGAAAATTCAGCTTCTGCGCTCAAAGGCAAAACTCGTGTATTGGCACATCTTGCCCAATATGCCACAGGTGAGTATCTTTTTTTTACTGATGCCGACATAGAAGTACCGCCTCACTGGGTCGAAAATATGTTGGTTCATTTTAAGCCAAACGTAGGTGTAGTTACGGGCATTACGACCATGAATCCCAAACCCAAGTATTGGGGGTTGGGGGGCTTTCAAGGATTGGAATGGCTCTATTATTTGTCTTTAGTGCGGTTGTTTTCGTTGTTTGGTATTCCTCTGACCGCCATGGGCAACAACATGGCCACAACACACGAAGCCTACAAGACGGTGGGAGGTTACGAAAAAATCGGCTTTTCGATAACCGAAGATTACGCTTTGTTTCGGGCTATTTTGGCCAAAGGTTATGATTTTGTACAGCTATTCGACCGACGAGTTTTAACCATTTCAAAACCCATTCTTTCTTTTAGACCCCTCCTGACCCAACGCAAACGCTGGATGTATGGAGCGATGGAGTTGCCTTGGGGACAAAGGCTGGGGGTCTATCTTAATGGATTTCTTTTACCCATTTTATTGATTTTAGGCGTTCTTACTCCCCAATTAGCCCTGCTTTTGGCCGTAGTTTCTTACATATTCACTACTGCTTGGCTTACAGGGGCTATCCAATGGCTATCTCTTCGCACTTTTTTTGTGCTGATACCCTTTTTTTGGTTTTATCATGTTTTTATGAATTTTGCGATGCTTGTTAATTTTTATCTACAACCCAAAACTATTTGGAAAGGTCGCCAATACTAACCTCCACTCCACACCATGATCGAAACCCACGCCCATATTTACGACGATGCTTTCGACACCGACCGCCCCCAAATGCTCCAAAGGGCGTTTGAGGCAGGTGTAACCCAAATTTGGATGCCCAACTGTGATAGCCATACGATAGCTCCGATGCTCGCACTGGCAGAGGCATATCCTCAAGTTTGTTTGCCGATGATTGGACTACACCCTACTTACGTCAAAGCCGATTTTGAGCAAGAGTTAGAACTCATCGAGACCGAATTGAAAAAAAGCAATTTCATCGCCATCGGCGAAATCGGTATGGATTTGTATTGGGACAAGACTTTTGTAGAGCAGCAAAAAGAAGCCTTTTTGATTCAGTGTCAATGGGCCTTGAAGTATGGTCTTTGGATAGACATACATAGTCGCAATGCCTTTTGGGAGATAGTCGAACTCATCGAAAGAGTGGCCGATTCACGCCTCAGGGGGATTTTTCATTGTTTTACGGGTACGCTCGAAGAAGCCCAAAAAGCCATTGAATTGGGCTTTAAACTGGGGATAGGTGGAGTAGCGACTTTCAAAAATGGAGGTCTTGATAAGGTACTCCCACACATTGACATAAAGCACATTGTGATAGAAACCGACAGCCCTTATCTTGCGCCAGTACCGCATCGTGGCAAGCGCAACGAAGTGAGTTATGTAAGCCTCGTAGCCCAGCGAGTGGCAGATTTGATGCAGATGCCACTCGAAAAACTCATCGAACAAACTACTCAAAATGCGGTTCAACTCTTAACCAAGTCTATCTGATGCCTACGCCCATTTTTACGCTCAATCCTGTCTTGCCGAACCGCCCCAGAGCTTCTGTATTGGTCATTTACACGGGGGGGACATTGGGTATGGTTTACGAAAGGGGGCAGTTGGTGCCGTTTCATTTTGAGCAAGTCCTCGATAAACTTCCCGAAATCCAACGGCTCGATATTGAGATTACGTTTACGTCGCTGCAAGAGGTCATGGACTCGTCGAATATGCGCCCCGAAGTATGGATAGAGTTGGTTCAAATCATCGAGCGGCATTACGATTTGTACGATAGCTTTGTCATACTACATGGCACCGATACAATGGCCTATACAGCCTCGGCATTGAGTTTTATGCTCCAAAACCTCACCAAGCCCGTCATCTTGACAGGCGCACAGTTGCCCATAGGTGTAGCCCGTACCGATGCCCGCGAAAACGTCATAACCGCCCTCGAAATTGCCTCGGCTCAAACCCCAGAAGGGCTTCCGCTCGTTCCCGAAGTTTGTATTTATTTTCAAAATGTACTGCTTCGTGGCAACCGCGCCAAGAAAAAGGAAAGTTCGCAGTTCAATGCCTTTCGTTCCGAAAATTACCCACCCTTAGCCGAAGTAGGCGTAACCATCGAATACAACTTTCCTTACATCAAACCTCGGCCTTTGGAAGGGAAAGCTCTTTTTTGCCAACACCTTGACAACCAAGTAGTTTTGCTTAAAATATTTCCCGGCATGACCCAAAATTTCGTTCGTTCGGTATTGGGCATGAAAGGCTTGCGTGGCGTGGTGATCGAAACTTTTGGAGCAGGCAATGCACCCACTTTTCCGTGGTTTTTGTACGAAATCAAAGAAGCCATTGAGCGCGGTATCGTGATGGTGAACGTATCGCAATGCGACGGCGGGCGAGTGATGCAAGGCCGCTATCAGACCAGTACTTGGTTTGAGAAATTGGGCATCGTCAGTGGAGCCGATATGACGACCGAGGCGGCTATTACCAAAATGATGTTTGTCTTGGGCAAAACGCAAGACCCAGAAGAAATTCGTCAGTTACTTAGCAAGCCAATCGCAGGCGAAATGAGTTAGTTTCCGAAGATTTTTGTAAGTTTGCGCACTTGTTTTTAGAGGGGTGCAAGAGTGGTTGAATTGGCTCGCCTGGAAAGCGGGTATGTCGAAAGGCATCGGGAGTTCGAATCTCCTCCCCTCTGCTTTTATGTAGTGTATTGGTGCGGTGGTGTCTATGTGGCGAAATACCCTCAAACAACTCAGATTGGTTCATCAAAGTCCTTTTGGTTCTACCATCACTACTTCTTCTTTTTCCACGATTACTTCGCCTTCGGGCAGTCCTTTGGGTTTGCGAACGTATTTTTTGGGGGTAACAATCACAGGGCATAGGCTGTCATTTCGACGTTTTGAATACCACGCTGCCAACTGCGCTGCCCGCTCTATGACCGAGTTGGGAAATTTTTTACCAGCCTTGTATTTCAGCACCACGTGCGAGCCGGCTACGTCGCGCGCGTGTAGCCAAAGATCCTCTTTGTAGGTATATTTTTTGGTGAGAAGGTCATTGTTTTTGGCATTTTTGCCAATCAAAATCATGAAGCCTTCTACTTCGGTGTATTTGAAAAGTTCGGTGGGAGATAGATGCTGGCTTTCGTTCAGTATAGCATTGTTTTTCAAATACTTACGCAATTCTTTGAGCGATTCGATACGTTCTATTTCGGTATATTTTAGTTGATAATCTTTCAGTTCTGCTTCTCGCAAACGAATATTTTCTTGGAGTTTTTCGATTTCGATGCGTTCGTTTTTGGCTTTGCGGTAGTACGTTTCGGCATTACGTTGCGGCGATAGGTCGGGTTTGAGTTTGATGGTGATGTCTTGGTTTCGATAAAAATCAAAGAGTGTAATACGCTCGGCTCGCTCCGGAATTTGGTGGAGATTGGCCATTAGTATATGCCCGATTTCTTCATTTTTAACGCCTTCATCTATTTTGATGAGTTTTTCGAGAGTATCGTTGATGTAGGTTTGGGTACGTTGGATTCGCTTCTGCAATACCCGCAACGCCTCGCCTTTTTCGCGTTCGATGACACTGACTCTTTGATAACTCGTATAAAAATCATTGAGGGCTTTGATGGGGTCGTGGTGAGTGCGCAAAATCTCACCAATCGGCACCATAGAAAGTGTCAGCGTATGATTCCAGCGGGTGATGTGGAAGTTGGGGCTTAACAAATGCCCCCAAACCCCCGAAAGAGGCTTTGAATTTTCAGAAGCCTCCTTTGGGGGTTTGGGGGCTTGGTTTAGATAGGCGTTTATTTCTTTGCCAAAAGTCGGGAATACTTTGCGATAATCGCCATTAGCAGCGGCGATGGCTTCCTCCGACTGGTCTATCTCTCGGTCGAGTTGCGACAGTATCAAGTGGTTATCAGAAACCAATTTGTTGTGAAAAAGAGATAAGACTTGTTCGCCCTGAAACAAAACAACATTGGAACGATTGCCGAAAAGTTTGAAAACCAGCGTAAAATCGTTGTCGAGTTCGATACCGAAGGCGCGTTCGTTTTTGAATTGTCGTATGTTTTTTACTTCCAAATCGTAGAGATTTTCAAATAAATCCACGCTGTTTTGGCGAGCGCGGTTGAAATCTTCTGGGAAATTTAAGCAAGCAAAATCGGGGCGTAGCGTTGCTCTGATGAAAAAAGGTCGGTAATAATTGTGTTTTCCACGGGCTTGGGCAAGCACGATGACGAGTTCGTCTTTTTCTTGACTAAAACACTCCATAAACCGCAAGCCCACCACTTTGGGGCGGAGGGCTTGGGTAAGATGTAGCAAGAAATGATAGTTTTGGTGCATTATTTTTCACGTATCAGCACTTCGTCAATGAGGCCGTAGGCTTTGGCCTCTTCGGCGCGCATCCACTTGTCGCGGTCGGAGTCTTTTTCGATCGTTTCGACACTTTGCCCAGTGTGTTTTGCCAAGATTTCGTACAACTCACCTCGCAGTTTAACGATTTCTCGGGCGGTGATTTCGATGTCCACCGACTGGCCTTGTGCGCCCCCCGACGGCTGGTGAATCATGATACGTGCATGAGGCAAAGCGGCGCGCTTGCCCGCCGCACCTCCGGCCAACAATACCGCTCCCATAGAAGCCGCCAAACTCGTACAAACCGTGGCTACGTCGGGCCTGACGTACTGCATGGTGTCATAGATACCCAACCCGGCATATACCGACCCACCGGGGCTGTTGAGATACATTAAAATATCTTTTTTGGGGTCGGCAGATTCCAAAAACAACAACTGCGCTACGACGATATTGGCGATTTGGTCATCAACAGGCAGCCCGAAAAAAATGATACGATCGGCCATGAGGCGCGAGAAAACGTCCACCTCGCGGAAGTTCATGGGGCGTTCTTCGATGATAGCGCGCGTCATATTTTCGACGGTGTGGTTTACGTATCCATCTACTGTGAGGCCGTTCATGCCGAGGTGTTTTACGGCATATTTTCTAAATTCTTGTCCGTGGTTCATGGTTTGTTTAGTTATGGTCAAATTACTCATTTAAAAGTTGGGTTACTTCTTCTTTTAGTGTTGGTAAATAATTGATAATAATAGCCCAAATATTAACAGGCTCGATTGTATCGTAGCCGTGAATGATTCTATTTCTTGTATCAACTATTCGTCTTGCATTGGATAGGGCGATATTTGGATTCAATTTGAGAAGTTGATTAGTAGCTTCGCCGATTATCTCAAGGTTTCTCTCGACTGCATCTTGCAACATATCATTGGCAGCGTAATTTTCATACAATTTAGGAGTACCAAGGTAGCTTTCTATATTATTGATACAAACAAGTATATCGAAAAGATACTTTTTAACTTTGATGTCCATAAATTAGTTGCTTTGTACGCTCCAACTCCTCGATGAAGTATGGGTTTTTCAATGAGTTTTCGGTCATCAAATCTACCTCTCTTTTCAATAAATCTCGTAGTGTGTCGTACAATGACCACCAAAGTTCTCCTTTTTCGAGTGCTGGGATAGAGTCGTCAAAACGAACAAGTAAGTCAATATCGCTATCTGAATCAAATGTGTCCGTAACTGAAGAACCAAACAAATAAGCTCTTTGTACTTTATGAGTACTGAGGATTTGTCTAATTGCTTCAAGTTTATCTTTTATGATTTGATTCATTTGATGAATAGTTTTCTTTTTGAACGCAAAAACCTCTTTCTTGGTTCGTTGGGCAAAAATGCAGAAATTAGCGATTCATTGTAGTCAGTATAACCAACAAAATGTCGGTGGAAGCGAGAATAGCCATGCAGCAAATCCTACAAAACCACGTGCCCGTAGCGGCAGTGGGGTATTGTTTGGGACTTTGGGAAAAGTATCAGTTTGATTTTGTAGCCACACGCCCCCGACGATCCAAATTTGGGGATTTTCGGGCCGTGCCTTTTCGGCGTGAGCGCATCACGGTCAATGCCAATCTGAATCTGTATAATTTTCTCATTACCTATCTGCACGAAATCGCCCATTTGGAAGTTTATCGTACTTACAAACGCCGTCAGCTACCTCATGGTGCTGCTTGGAAAAACCATTTCCGTCAGTTGCTTTTGCCTGTAATCAACGAAAATGTTTTCCCAAAAATCGTACTGCTGCCATTGAAAGAATATGCCCACAATCCTTTGTATTCTACTTCAGCTCATGGGCCGTTGATGACAGCCCTTCGGCAGTTTGACGCTATGCCGGCGAGTATTGCTTTGCCCCAAAACAATGGGTTGATTCAGCTTTTGGATTTGGCGGAGGGCGATGTATTCAAACTCCACGAAAAAGTTTTTGTAAAAGGTACGCTACGCCGCACGCGGGTCGTTTGTATAGAAAAAAGTACCCAACGAATATACACCGTAGCAGCCCATGCGATGGTCAAAAAAATCGAAAAGTAAGGTGAAAATTTTAGGGCTATGGAATATTTTGAAATATACTGACCGATTCAAAATCGGCTTCATTATTTTTTCAGTACGTCCATCAAACACACCTAAGTCCAGCTCCCCCCCCCTTCACCCTATACTTTCTACATTCTACTTTTTACTTTCTACTTTCTACTTTTTACTTTTTACCTTACACTTTTCGCAAGCTCAAAACTCCGTTCTCTCAGCAGGTCAATGGTACAAAATAGGAGTAACTCAGACGGGTGTTTATAAAATTGATGCTCCATTTCTTCGACGAATGGGACTCAATCCAAGCAATATCAACCCCCAAAATTTGCGTCTTTTTGGAAATGGTGGGGCAATGCTCCCCCAACCCAACGCCTCGCCTCGCCCTTCAGATTTGACAGAAAATGCCGTTTTCGTAAAAGGCGAAGCCGATGGGCGTTTCGATGAGGGCGATGCCCTTTGGTTTTTTGGCGAAAGCCCTCATCAAATCCGATACAATACGACCGAAAACCGCTTAGAGCATACCCTCAACCTTTATAGCGATACTACTTTTTATTTTTTACAAATCAACGCCCCGGTAGCAGGACTGCGCATAGCGACAAGAGCCGCCGGCAATAATGGCTCGACGGTCAGTACATTCGATGATTATTTTTTTCGTGAAAGAGAACTTCTCAATCGAGTACAGTCGGGGCGAGAATGGTGGGGCGAAGCCTTCACGACCAATACTCGCCAAGAATACACTACCGACATCAGTGGAATCGTAGCCGATAGCCCCTTCAAAATCACCGTAGCCTCAGTAGCAGCGGCACAAGTAGCGACCCGCTTTTTGGTCAATGTCAATGGCCAAAATCTGGGCGAACAAAGCATGGGGACTGTTACGACTTTCCGCTATGATGCCAAAGGCCAGCGTACTCAAAAAACCTACGACGGGCGTTTTGTAGGCAGTCCTACGCGCATCGCCAAAACCTTTACGTTCGATAAAGCAGGTCAAAACACAGCCGAGGGTTATTTAGATTTTTATGGGTTGCAGGTGCAGCGGCAGTTACGTTTATACGATACCCCCACGGTCTTTCAAAACCTTGCTGCTATTGGGCAAGATTCAGTACGATATGTTGTTGGTCAAGTCAGTAACCAACTACAAATTTGGGATATTACAAATATCTTAAATCCTATCAGTCAGCTATTTAGAATTAATGGCAATGAAGCTGCATTTGTGGCATCAGGACGAGGGTTGAGGCGGTTTGTGGCTTTTAGCGAAAGCCAACTACTCGCACCTGTTTCGTGGCAGCGAGTCGCCAACCAAAATCTAAGAGCATTGGCTACGCCCGAAATGCTCATCATCACGGCTCCCGCATGGCAACGACAGGCGCAAAGATTAGCAGACTT
The DNA here is from genome assembly GCA_046294665.1 of Runella sp. Lineage (GTDB taxonomy): Bacteria > Bacteroidota > Bacteroidia > Cytophagales > Spirosomataceae > Runella. The sequence continues at coordinate 47,439 of JBKBKL010000001.1, read as the reverse complement.
TCGACGACAAAACGACAACATGGACGTTACGGTAGTTTCTACATTTCAAGTCTATAATGATTTTGGAAGTGGTCAGCCCGACCCTACAGCCCTTCGCGATTTGGTCAAATACCTCTACGACCGCCAACCCGAAAAACTGAAATACCTCTTACTTTTTGGTGACGCTACTTTCGATTTCAAAAACAACATGAGGGCTTTTTCGCCTTTGCAGATGACCTACTTTGTACCAACTTACCAAAGCCGAGAGTCGTCGCACCCTGTGTTGAGCTATGCTTCTGATGATTATTTTGGTTTTCTCCGAAACGACGAAGGACTTTGGGAAGAATCGCATCGTGGTAATCACACCCTTTCGATAGGAATTGGGCGGCTGCCTGTCAAATCGGTCGCTGAAGCCGAAACGGTAGTCAATAAAATCATTCGTTATCAGTCAGCACGCTCGCAAGGAGCGTGGAGGCAGCGATTGGTATTTGTAGCCGACGACGGCGATGCCAACCTCCACCAACAAGATGCCGACAATCTATCAAAAATCATGGCCAATCAAACGGCTTTGTACGACATTCGCAAGATTTATGTAGATGCTTACCCCCAAATCGGAACGACCAATACCCGCGCCCCTGAAGTCAATCAGACTATCAACCGACACATCAATCAGGGGGCGTTGGTCGTCAATTATACAGGCCACGGAGGTACTACCATTTGGGCCGATGAACAAATTCTGACGCTTGAAGATTTATTCAGTTGGCGCAATTTAGACAATCTACCGCTCATCATCACCGCCACTTGTGAGTTTGGCCGCTACGACAATCCCGCCGAAGTATCGGGAGCCGAACTGGCCGTGGTCAATCCACGCGGGGGAGCTATTGCGATGCTCACCACCGCCCGGCCAGTCTATGCCAGTACCAACTTCATGCTCAATGAGGCCTTTTATCGGGTGGCGTTTCGGCTTCAAAATGCCCAGTGGCCTCGCCTTGGCGATATGATACGCCTCACCAAAAACAATAGTTTGAGTGGGGTTTTCAATCGTAATTTTACCCTTCTCGGCGACCCGTCCCTCCGCCTTCATTATCCAGATTACGAAATAGACATCGCCACTTCCGATACACTCAAAGCTGGAAAGTTGGTGCAGCTACGCGGACAAATCAAGCAAGGCGACTTACCCCGAAACGATTTCAACGGCATAGCCACAGTTACGGTTTTTAACAAAGAATCCCAACGCCTCACCAATGGCACCGAAGGCGCGTCCAAAATGCCTTTTACCGAATATGATACCAAGATTTTTGAAGGATCGGTGAGTGTGGTACAAGGTAAGTTTACGGTACGCTTTGTAGTCCCCCAAAATATTGACCCCAAAATAGGGAAAGGCCGAGTACAAGTCTATTCCATAAAAAACGATAGCTTGGCCGATGCTGCGGGAGCCAACAATCAAATATGGGTCGGAGGCAGGGAATTGCTGACCAATGACAACAAACCACCCATCTTGAAAATGTATCTCAACGACGAGCAATTTGTAGAAGGCAGCGAAGTGAACGACAGCCCAAGGCTCATAGCCACCATCAGCGACGACAATGGCATCAATATTGCTTCGGATATGTTATTGACGCTCAATGATACCTTGTCGGTCAGAGTCAATGATTTTTTTAGTGCGGCCAAAGATGATTTTCGGCAAGGAGTACTGCGGTATGCGTTTCAAAAACTCCCAGTCGGCTCATACCATTTAAGACTCAAAGTAGCCGACCCTTACAATAATTGGGCCGAAGGGACGTTGAGGTTCAGAGTTGGTGAGCAGCTAAAACTCATCAAGCAAGCCATCGTTTCCCCCAATCCCGTGATTTCCAACGCACGCCTCAACATAACGCTTGAAAACGAAGGTGATGACGTAGAAATAAAGTGGCAAATATTTGACGCAAAAGGAAATTTGATACGTAATTTTGAACAAAACATCTATGGAGCAGACCAAGAATTGGAGAGTTTTATATGGGACGCTACCAACCATTTTACACAACCTGTACCCAACGGAATGTACTTTTACCGTTTAGAAATACACTCTCTAACCCAAAATCACACACAATCCGTAGGAGGCAAACTTATAATAATGAAATAATAACAAGGCAACTTGTTGTATTTTCAAACGACAGATTGATTATTTTGCATTTGTTAATTCTTACCTTTGTACTCTGATAACTATCAAGACATAGTATATCCTCTTATCAAGTAAATATGACTAAGAAAATTTCTTCGGTTTTCACTTTAGTTGGTTTTTTGACTTCGTTGGCTACCATAGCACAGTCAGGCCAAGATACCTTAGGGCTTCGGCCAGTGATTTCTTCAGTGCCTTTTGCTGCTTTCACGCCCGATGCCCGTAGTGCCGCTTTGGGCGATGCTGGCGTGGCATTGAGTCCTGATGCCAACTCGGTGTATTGGGGTTCGGCCAAATTGGCTCAAGCCGAAAAGTCATACGGGGTAGCATTGTCTTATACCCCGTGGCTACGCAACATTACCAACGATATGTATTTCGCGCATTTGTCGGGCTACAAGAAAATCGGTAATAACCAAGCCGTAGGGTTAAGTCTGATGTATTTTGACCACGGTATGTTTCAAGCTCGCAATACCTTCGGTCAGTTGTTGGGCGATTATTACTCCAATGAGTTTTACATTACGGCGGCCTATTCGCGCAAACTTTCGGACAAGTTTTCGATGGGGGTAAACCTCAAATACATCAACTCCAATCTTGGGGGAGGCGTACAAGTCATGGGAGGTACAGCCCTCAAACCCGGTACTACCATGGCCGCTGATATCAGTGCGTTTTACCAAACCCAAAACATTGACGAAGGTACTGGCAAAGGCTGGGGCTACTCGTTTGGGGGCATGATTCAGAACATCGGCGGTAAAGTAAATTACGGCAGCCCCCAAAGTGGCTTTATCCCTACTACACTCAAGATAGGCGGCGCAGCTACTCGTTACATTGACAGTTACAACAAAGTAACCTTCACCACCGACATCAACAAACTCATGGTGCCTACACCACCGATTCGCAATGCCAGTGGCCAGATTATTTCAGGTAAAGACCCCGAACGTGGTACGCTCTCAGCCATTTTTGGGTCATTTGCCGATGCCCCCGGAGGATTTAGAGAAGAACTACAAGAGTTTATGATTTCGGCTGGAGTGGAATACTGGTACAATGAAGTTTTTGCAGCACGGGTAGGGTATTTCCATGAATCACGCAACAAAGGCGATCGCAAATATTTTACCGTAGGTTTTGGTGCTCGTATTCAGCAACGTTACGGCATAGATTTTGCCTATCTGATGCCCCAACGCCAAGGAAGTCCATTGGCCAACACTTTTAGGGTTTCGCTTGTGATAGATATGTTTAAAAAACAAGCCTTTACCAACGATTCTGAAGAATAACAAAAAAGCGGGGCGAAACCCCCGTTTCTTTGTTTATGGTACTACCACAAGTTTCCCAATCGCTCTTCTCTCTTTCATATCGTACAATGCTTGAGGGGCCTCTTCCAACGAGTAGGTTTTATGAATGTGTGTTTTGAGTTTCCCTTCTTGGTAAAAACCTATCAACTCTCGGACATTCTGAAAATTGACTTTGGGTTCACGTTCTGTAAAAGCTCCCCAAAAAACGCCTACAATCGAACAGCCTTTGAGCAAGGCTAAATTGAAAGGCAAGGCTGGAATCTCTCCTGCGGCAAAGCCTACTACCAAATAACGCCCTCGCCAGTTCATCGAGCGCAAGGCAGGCTCGGCAAACCTCCCACCCACAGGGTCATAGACTACATCTACACCTCCGCCCGTGAGTTCTTTGAGTTTTTGGCGCAGATCCTCTTTTTCATAATTGATAAGCCCATCAGCACCATACTCCTCACAAAGAGCCAGCTTGTCCTCACTTGAGGCGGCGGCTATGACTTTCGCTCCCATGATTTTGCCTAAGTTGAGTGCTGCCAGTCCTACGCCTCCTGCCGCACCCAATACCAGCAATGTTTCGCCTGGTTGGAGTTGGGCGCGGTCTTTGAGCGCGTGATACGAAGTGCTATAAGTATATAAAAACGCCGCCGCAGTCTGAAAATCCATACCTTCAGGCACCGGAAAAACCCTTGCGGCATCTACCACTACCTCTTCGGCAAAACCTCCCCAACCTGTGAGGGCAAATACGCTATCGCCGACTTTCAAATGCTTCACATTTTCGCCTACCGATTTTACAATACCCGCCACTTCACCCCCAGGTGAAAAAGGAAAAGCGGGCTTGAACTGATACTTTCCTTCGATGATAAGCGTATCGGGGAAATTGACCCCACAGGCTTTTACCTCAATCAAAACTTGATGTGGCTGCGGCAATGGGGACGTAATTTCTTCGATGACGAGGGTTTCGGGAGGGCCATATTGCTTACAAAGCAGTGCTTTCATGTTTATTTCAAAATTTGGATTTCGATACCACTGGCGGCATTTTGTTGATGATGAATCGTATGCGTAGCCTTAATGAAATCTTTCTCATCGGCCAAGTAAATGTTGGGAACGTATTTTTGTGGGTTACGGTCAAAAAGCGGGAAAGCCGTACTCTGTATTTGTATTTGAATCCGATGCCCCTTTTTGAAAGTATGCAGCACATCTTGCAACCTAAAACTCAAATCCGTGATTTGGTTTGGAACAAGTGGCTGTGGTTTTTCAAAGGAATTTCGGAACCTTGCCCGCATGATTTCGCTCCTTACCATTTGGTGATAATTGCTCAGTATCACGTTTTTGTGAGGCATATACGGGTGGTTAGGTTCGTTGCCGGGATAAACGTCTATCAGTTTCACAAAAAAATCGGCATCGGTTCCAGTAGTACTGATTTTGAGTTTGGCTGTGATTTCTCCCCCCAGAGTCAGGTCTTCGCCCAAAGGTTCGGTCTGAAAGACCAACACATCAGGCCGACGCGCCGCAAATCGCTGGTCTTCTGACATATAGTTGAACGGCGTGAAGCCCATCGTTTGGGTATTGTCTTCAATGTAGGGTACGGGCTTGGCAGGGTCGCTGATATAGCTGGTTTTTGAGATTTTTTCTTTGGGTTTTTCAAACGAAAGTTGGCCATTGGCCGATAAGTAAAGCATTTTGGTTTCGGCTTTGGGGGTAGGCCATTGGTCGAACGTTTGCCAAACTTTCTTGCCCGTATCGAATAAGTAGGCTTCGGGCAAGCCTGTTTTACCATCGCCGGGGCCTTTCAGGAAATGATTGAAAAACTTTGTTTCGATTTCGCGTTGATAAAAGGTAGCTACGCTATCCCCAAAGTAAACGTGGCTGTGGAGCGTATGTCCTGTTTCGGCCGACCACCTTCCATGACCAAAAGGCCCCATAACGAGCGTATTATAAATACCGGGGTTGTTGCGCTCAAGGGTTTTATAAATAGTCAATGGCCCATACAAATCTTCGGCATCAAACCAGCCTCCTACGGTCAAAATAGCGTGTTTGACATTCTTGAGGTGCGGCACTATGCTCCTTTTTTGCCAAAACGTATCATAGTTGGGGTGTTCTTTGTGTTCTTGCCAAAAGAAATTATCTTTGTAGTAGCGGTCAAAGTTTTTGAGCGGCCCGACATCAAGGTTAAATTGATAGCCGTCTTGGGTGTCGGGTTGTATCATGCCAGCCAGCCACCAGTGGTTGGTGGTAGGCTGCTGAGGTGGAATCCCAAACACAGGGAAAGTTAGAAAATAACCCTGCGTAAAAGCCCCGTTGTGATGAAAATCATCGAAAAAGAAGTCCCCAACCGGAGCTTGCGGCGAAGAGGCTTTCAAAGCGGGGTGCTGACTCAATGCACCTGCTACTGTATAAAAGCCCGGATAGCTGATGCCCCACTGCCCGACACGGCCATTGTGATAAGGTACGTTTTTAAGTAGCCATTCGATAGTGTCATAAGTATCCGAAGATTCATCAACATCTGTGGGTTTCGTTTTGTTGGGTATTTGAGGAGCCATGTTAGTCCAACGGCCTTCGCTCATGTATCGTCCGCGCACATCTTGATAAACAAAAATATACCCCTCACGCATCAGAAAAGAGTTGGGGCCAAGCTGTGGAGGATACTGCCCTTCGCCGTAGGGTGCTACACTATAACACGTCCGCTGCATCAAAAAAGGATATCGATTGGTTTCGGAGGCTGTTTTGGGGGTGTAAATTATGGTGTGCAGTTTTACGCCATCACGCATCGGAATATCATATTCCTTTTTTAGGTAGTTTTCTTTCACCCACTCGACTTGGGCAGAGGCTTTAATAGAATAGGTATTGATAATGGAACAAAACAGGACAAGAACTTTGAATAACTGTTTCATTGGATTACGTCTTTTTTGATGAGCAGATAATCTCCATACCTGTTGGTAGGCTGTTTACTAAACCCCTCTGCCTCCAGTTTTGTTAAGAAATCTTGAAATCCGGCATCGTTGGCAAAATACTGCTGCATATCTTGAGTCATCAAAATGAAATTAATGTTATTCTGTCGTACAAAACTCCCAAAGTCATTGCCTTTGTAATCCTCTACATGAATCCAAAACGTTTGGTAAGGCAGAAATACTCTATACCACTCACGTTCGAGGATATATAGTTCTTTTTGAGGCTTTAGACTGGTGATAAACCTGATATTATCGGCAGCGGGTGTAGGTCGAGGTTTTGAGGGCAAACTAATGAAAGAAAAAATAGTGATGATGATCAGCCAGAAAAAGGCGTACTGGGTATAGGTGAACCTTAAAATCGGTCTGAAAGTAATTTTTCTGACAAAAAAGCTAATACCCCAAAGAATAAGAATAAAGTGAAAAACCAAGTAATGAGTTCGTGGATAAATCAAAAAAGTGGATATCAAAGTCGGAAAAATCAATACCAAAAGTGCCAACAATCCCTTAAAGTCGTGGTTTTGAAATTTAAAAATAGTATTGACTTTACGATAGTCTAATGATTTGATTAGAACAAAAAAAACAGCAAAAGCTCCCAAAAAACGCCATTTAGACTGCCAATGAATTAACAAAGTATTGTAAAAAACCTCCTTGACATTGGCGGCATCGTTTTTGAAGGTATTGATAAAATTAGTCAAAATATGCTTAAACGTTAGCGAAGGTTGTTTCATTAAGGCCGTAGAAAACCCATGCACATCATCACCCATTACCTGATTAAATAACTGTACCTGAGCTTCAATTGTATTGGGTTGAGGAATTTTTTGCCAATGACAATAATTGATGACAAAATGCTGAATAAAAGCTATGCCACTTCGGTCTTCACTACTAAAAAGAGGAATATCAAACAGTATCTGTAAACCGATGATTGACAATACAATTACCAAACTAAAGGTTGGTTTACTCTTTAAAATCAAGCCTCGCTCTTTCCAAAGCCAACATGCTGCCAATAAAATAGCCAAGATAAAAGACAAATAAAATTCAGGTCGGAAGTAGGCACAAAGTACTCCCACCAAAGCAACCATCAGAAATCTTTGGTAATACAACCAAGACGTATATTGTTGATATACAATGAGTCCCCCCAAAATAAGACAAAAAGGAGCTATCGAGATTTTAGGATTAAGGGGGAGATTGAGATTTGAAAATAAGAAAAGAACACTTATGACCAAACTCAACCAAAAAACATTCCCCAACGCCCGTAAATATACGAATACCAAAACCCCTGCCAAGATACTTAACAAGGCCCAATTGAAATAATACAAATCAAGGCGATCAGGAACAAACAAATGCCAAAAACCGTACCAAGCAGCATAAAGAGGACCCCACTGCGCTCCTCCTACAAACGGAATTGAAAAAGTAAGACCCGAACCCAAGTAGGTGGTTTCATCGCCAAACTCTACATCTTTCCATTCGGGCAAACCCCAAACAAGTAGTACTCCGGCTACTATCATAGCCAGTACTCCAAGCCAATTCAGGCGTTTAAGCATACATTAAATAGCTTTAGTGGTATCGGTTGAGGGAGTTTCGCTGGTAGGTGCAGGTGCAGGTATGACAGGACGAGGAGTAAGAACCGGAATCAACTCTACAGACACCACAAAATACTTAGTGTCGCCGTTCCAAGGCAACTGGAAAAATTTTTCTTCATAGTGTACCGATACCCGCTGCCCAGTACGTTGCGATAGTTCTAAGGCTTCAATAGCTGTTTTGTTGCTATCATGTACCGAAAAATCCCATGTGGTGGAGTTGAAAGTCCCCGTCCCGTCCGACATCCCTCCTACCATGAGTTGGCCTTCATAGGTTTTGAAGATATACCCCCGCCGACTTAGTTTGACTAAAGAACCTACACGTGTACCATCACTATAAGCCCCAAAAGAGAAATAGTATCCAACTGCTCCCAGTATGAGCAAAAAAACCAAGAGAAATATCCACTTGCGCATGATTAAAGATAGTTTAGAGGTTTTTGTTGAGTACGAACTTCGTAAAAGTAATGCGATTTTACAACAATACCCCTATGCTATTTAAAAATTAGTACTTTTGAGTCCGATTTGCTCATTTCTCTTTGTAAGAAAAATACCATTATTTGACTCACCAAAATAAAATTAGTAAAGTGACTTTAATCAAATCTATTTCAGGGATTCGCGGTACAATAGGAGGAAAAACAGGCAATGCCTTGACCCCCGTTGATGTGGTCAAATTTGCAGCGGCATTTGGTACTTGGCTCAAACGCCAGCAGCCCCCGCATTTACGAATTGTCGTAGGTAGAGATGCCCGCCTTTCGGGCAGTATGGTTTCTAATCTGGTCGTTGGCACACTACAAAGCATTGGCTTTGAAGTGATTGATTTGGGGCTTTCTACTACCCCTACTGTTGAGATTGCAGTACCTCTCGAAGAAGCAGCCGGTGGGATTATCCTGACTGCCAGCCACAATCCTATTCAATGGAATGCCCTCAAACTCCTCAACCATGCTGGGGAGTTTATCTCTGCCCAAGATGGAGCGCAAGTGCTTGCTATGGCTGATGCCGAAGACTTTGATTTTGTCGAGGTACGTAAATTGGGTACTTACAGCACGAATGATACTTATTTTCAGAAACATATCGAAATGATTTTGGCCTTGCCTTTGGTAAACAAAGCCGCTATCGCTGCCAGAAACTTTAAGATAGTCGTAGATGCCGTCAATTCGACGGGAGGAATCGTTGTACCGATGCTGCTGGAAGCGTTGGGAGTTAAAAAAGAAAATATCAAATGCCTTTACTGTGAACCTACCGGCGATTTTGCCCATAATCCCGAGCCACTCCCCGAAAACCTCATTGATATTTGCCACGAAATCAAGCGTGGCGAATATGATTTAGGTATCGTGGTAGATCCCGATGTAGATCGTTTGGCCTTGATTTGTGAAGATGGCACACCTTTTGGCGAAGAATACACGCTCGTGGCCATAGCCGATTATGTACTCAAACATAGCTTAGGCAACACCGTTTCCAATTTGTCTTCGACGGGGGCATTGCGTGATATTACCCTCAAAGCAGGGGGGCAGTATTTTGCTTCAGCCGTAGGGGAGGTTCATGTAGTCGAAATGATGAAGACTCAAAACGCCGTGATTGGAGGTGAAGGCAATGGTGGCGTGATTTACCCGGAGCTACACTATGGACGCGATGCGCTGGTAGGTATTGCCCTATTTTTGAGTCATTTGGCTCAATTTGGCAAATCGGCTTCTATTTTGAGGCATACTTACCCACACTATCATATTTCAAAAAATAAAATTGATCTTTCCAAAGAAATCAATGTTGATGAAGTGCTCGAAAAGGTAAAAAAGAAATACCACAAACAACCTCTCAATACTATTGATGGTTTAAAAATAGAATTTGGAAAAGAATGGGTACATCTCAGAAAATCAAATACGGAGCCTATCATTCGTATTTATTCAGAATCCGAAACAGAAGCTACCGCCGATTATTTAGCCAAGAAAATCATTGATGACATCAAAGAAATCATTAAACAAGGCAAATAGATAAAACCTTGGCATTGTTTTTGTCCTTTTGATGACATCTAATCATCAGAAGGGTATGAAAAAACATATTTGTACTGCTAAAAACCGTCTGTTGGCTACTACGGCATTGATTGTCATCGTCAATTACGGTTGTCGTAACCCCCAAGACCCTGCACTTCCTGCCGAAGGAGCCTCCAAAGCAGCCAATGCCTACAATGCTGATTTTGTCATTAAGTGGGCCGATATGGACTTGAGGCTCATTCGAAGTAGTGCCGGTTTCTCACCACCGGTAGCGGCTCGTGCATTGGGCTATGCAGGACTTACCATGTACGAAACTGTGGTACAAGGTATGCCCTCACATAACTCTCTGGAAAACCAACTCAACGGTCTCAAAAACCTACCCAAACCTGAAGCAGGTAAAGCCTACCACTGGGCTATCAGTGCCAATGCTGGGCAGCATTTTATGGCCAAAAATCTTTGGCCTAATGCCAACGATGCCACCAAAAAATCGGTGGACTCACTCGCCAACGCCCTCCATACTGCCTTGGCAATGGGCATAGATGAAACCGTAGCTGCCCGCTCCAAAGCGTATGGTGAAGCCGTAGCACAAGCTATTTTTGAATGGTCAAAAACTGACGGAGGGCATGAAGGCTTCAATCGCAATTTCCCTTCAGATTATAGAGTGCCTGTCTTTCCGGGGTCATGGCAGCCTACCGAAAATGGGCGGCAAATCCCTCTTCAGCCTTATTGGGGGCGTAACCGCACGTTTTTGGCCAAAAACGCTACATTACCTATGCCTCAACCCCTCCCTGTTTCTTCAAATACCAACTCTCCTTATTTTCAACAATATTTTGATGTTTATAAGAAAAACCTAATCCTTACACAAGCAGAAAAAGAAATAGCCGTATGGTGGGCCGATGACCCCAGCGAAACCTTTACACCTCCCGGGCATTCTTACAACTTGGCCACCATCGCCCTCCGCCAAACCAACGCCACGCTCGACAGAGCCGCCGAAGTATATGCCCGCGTGGGCATAGCCGTTTCTGATGCTTTCACTCTTTGTTGGAAATGTAAATATGCTTACAACAACGAACGCCCCTACACCTTTGTCAGGCGTGCCATTGACCCCTCTTGGATACCCTTTTGGCCGGCACCTCCTTTTCCGGGCTATACTTCGGGCCATGCTACGCAATCTTCGGCAACAGCTACTGTTTTGGAAGGTGTTTTTGGAGCTAATTTTGCTTTTGTGGACAATTCGCACGTGGGCCGACCGAGAGATACCAAACGTAACGTGGACTTCAAGGCACGTCCTTTCAAATCTTTTAAAGAAGCCGCTGAAGAATCTGCTTACTCACGCTTTTTGGGCGGTATTCATACTTTCCAAGACAACAACACTGGCTTGATAGAAGGGCGCAAAATAGGCCAAAATATCAACGAACTCAACTGGAAAAAATAAAAGATTACATCTTGAAATACCTTCGCTCGTTCATTGGCTGCATGTCATGGGCGAGCGAAAGTTTTTTTGGATACAAGGATTATTTCTAACTTTGGCGGCCATAAAGCGCAAAGCATATCATTTTACTAAAAACACAATCATTTACAGTGAAAAACGGATTAATTATTTGGAACGCAATACTGACGCTCGGACTGGCTTTTTTGGGCTATCAACATTTCAAGCACCATGGCGGAAGCGGGCAAGAAAGTATAGCTGAAGCTACAAAAAACAAAAAAATTGTTTATGTACAAGCTGATTCTCTTTTGAAAAACTACGAATATTACAAGGATTTTCAAAAAGAATTTGAAAGTAAAGGCTTTCAACTCGAAAACGATTTGGCCAATAAAGGCCGTAATTTTCAGAACAAAGTAGCCTTTTTTCAGCAACGCGCCCAGCAAGGAACCCTCACACAAGACCAAGCGCAAGCAGCACAACAACAACTTGGCAAAGAAGAACAGGAAATTGCCAAGTACCGCGATGACCAACTTCGTAAACTTGACGAAGAACGACTCAAGAAAACCGAAGAATTTTATAATAACATCTTCGACTATATCAAACGCTACAATAAAGAAAACGGCTACGAGTTTGTATTGGGTTACAGCAAAGGAGGCGGTATTTTGTTTGCCGATGCCTCTCTCGACGTAACCCAAAAAATGATCGAGGGTCTCAACAAAGAGTACAAAGAAAAGCAAGCGGCTAAACCAGCTAAGAAGTAAAACAAGTTGCTGGATTAAAAAATCATCATTCTCTATTAAACGCAAAAAGTGTCGGGTACAAAATACTCGACATTTTTTGTGCTTCACAAAGTAATTTTGGCTTAAAAAAGGGCGTTTTACCTGCTTTTCCTCCTTTATTTTGGTATTATTTCATACTCCTTACCTCAATACTATTCTTTCGGACACCTCTATGGCTGCACCGCTCGTAACAGGTTTACCGCTGATCAAAGAGGTCAATATCTCCCAAAAGAGTTTTTGCCACCAACGCCCACGACGGTCCCCCCGACCACACAGGCCATGAATAAGCATCAATCCTCCAAAACATTGGCGATGAAGGTCATTTTCAGAAACATCATCACTAAAAAAAACACGACTGCCCAGTTGAGATATACCCGGTAGTAGTCTATCACCTCTTGGTAGCGGCGGGTTTTGACCTTTACTTTTTCGAGTTGGTCTATTTGACGAAAAATACTTTGAAGTGCCGAATTGTCGGTAGCACGATAAAAATGACCGTTGGTTACGTAGGCTATCTGTTGTAGCGTTGCCTCATCAGTAGTATGGTCGGGAAGTAGGGAGGAATCAATCGCCAGCGAATCGGCTGATATTTTTTTGGAAGGGCGGCCTATGGCTATCGTATAGACTCTTACGCCAAATGCCTTGGCAAGTTTGGAAGCCGTCTGGGGGTCTAAATTGCCGGCGGTATTGTCGCCATCACTAATCAAAATCACCACTTTCGATTTGACGTTACTCTCTCGTAAGCGGTTGATACATACCGCCAAGGCACTACCAATAGCTGTGCCTGCTACTGGCACCATACGAGCATTGACTTCTGCCAAAAAACCATAAAGTAGTTCGTAGTCGTCGGTTAAAGGGCAGAGGGTAAAGGCATCTCCCGCAAATACCACCAAGCCGATTCGGTCTTGAAGCCGCCCCTCAATGAATGATTTGGCAACCGACTTTGCCGCAATCAACCTGTTGGGCAATAGGTCTTTTTCGAGCATAGAGTCCGAAATATCCAATGCCAGCATGATATTGATGGTTTCGGCATCTCGCTCTTGAAGAATATTGATGATTTGAGGACGAGCCAATGCCATCAACAAGCAAGTAATGCCTAAAAAACCAGCTGCCGGAAATAAAAACCTCAACCAAGCCGACCATGAGGAAGGAGAAAACGTACCTAAAAAGGTCAGTCCTAATCGCTGAAATGATGCCGAATGAAAGACATTGCGCAGCCAAAAAAAAATGGGTATCGCAAAGATGCCGTACAAATAGTAAGGGTGCGCCCATGAAAAGGAGCGAAGTTTGGCCAAACTAAACCATTCTGCCGAAAACCAGTCCCACATAATCAATGATGAATTGTGATTGAAAGAATCATGGGGGAGAAAAGGTCAATGTCAATCTTTCACTTCTTCATAGTCCACATATTCGCCGCCTTTGAAGCGGGGAGGGTTGGAAGGTTGCTGCTCTACCTTGATGTCGCCTTCCGGTCTTTGGTGAGTACGGTTGGCTTTTTTTTGTTCTTTGACCAACTGCCGCCCTACCAACAACCAAAATATAAAACGACGGAAACTCGGTACAAAAGCGACCAAAAAAATAAAAACAAGCAGTATGTTGAATAATATTTTCATTTCGATAGTTTTTGGTTCATCCAAAGTAAAAACGCCGGCAGCAAGATTAAATTGGAAATCATACCCATCAGTAGCGTGATAGATACCAAGATTCCCAAAGACACCGTCCCTTTGAAGGTAGAAGCAGTAAAGATACCAAATCCAAAGAAAAGTACGAAGGCGGTGTAAAACATACTGATTCCTGTAAACTGAATCGTATTGGACACCGCTTGCGATACGCTTCTTTTTTTGTTGCGAAACTCATCTTTGAACTTAGTCAGAAAATAAATCGTCCCGTCAGACGAAATCCCGAAGGCAATACTGAAAATGAGAATCGTGGAAGGTTTGAGGTGGATTCCTGCAAAACCCATGATGCCAGCGGTCATGGCCAAAGGAATCAGACTTGGCACCACAGCCACCAATATCATGCGCCAATTTCCAAACAATACTACCATGATTATCGAAATAATAACAAGGGCTAATAGGGTACTTTCGATCAAGTTGCCCAAAAGGTAGTCGTTGCCTTTGGTAAACACCACGCTGTTTCCAGTCAGCTTGGCATCGTAGCGTTCTTCCTCTTCGACCCAAGTACCTGTTTCTTTATTAAAATTGAAAATACTATCTATTTTGGGTTGAAGAATATTATACAATTCGGCGATACGCTTAGTGCCTACATCGGCCACTTGAAAACTCACCCGCGTATGCCGCTGAGTGCTGTCTATAAAACTCTTGAAGCGATTTTGGTTTCCTTTGGCTGTACCGGCATATTCCGACAATTTACGGAGTTCGAGTGCGCCCGGTAGTACAAAGTATTTAGGGTCGCCGCCCCGATAGCCTTGATAGATAAACTTGAGTGCCTCAACAATCGAAATGGGTTTCGTAAATTCAGGGTAATTCTCTACTTCGCGCTGTGCCAAACGAATTTTGGTAAGGGTCTGTGGATTCAAGGCTCGCCCCGGACGGCCTGTGTCTATGCTCAACTCAAAGGGCATCACGCCTTTGAAATGTTTCTCAAAAAAACGTAAATCTTGGATAATAGCATCGTTGGAGGGTAAGTCATCTACGATATAGCCTACGGCGGTGATTTTACTCAAACCTATCAAAGATGCCACTACCAACACCCCCACAGTACCATAAATCGCAGGCCGACGGTGGTGTACCCAATAATCCACCTTTTTGAGGAAAGCACTGATACGTTTGCCTTCGAGGCGAGAGAGTTGTTTTTGGCGTGGAGGAGGGAGAAAACTATAAAAAATCGGAATCAAAATCAGGCAGATAGCATAAGTGGTCATCACACTAAGCGAGGCCACCAGCCCAAACTCCATCAGTAGCTTGCTACCTGTAAAATAAAATACACCAAAGCCGATAAAAGTCGTAAAATTGGCCCAAAAGGTGGTTTCGCCTACTTTCTCGATGGCTATCCTCAAGGCTTTAGTTTGGTCTTTGTGCCTTGCGTATTCTTCGTGGTAGCGGTTGGTAAGAAAAATAGAATTGGGAACTCCGATGACCACAATCAGCGACGGAATCAGCCCCGTCAGCAATGTGATGTCAAAACCAAATAAGACGATGTATCCTACACTACACACTACACCCATCAGTACTACTCCCAGCGAGAGGGTCATCACCAGTACAGATCGAAAAAAAAGGAGTAAAATCAAGCCCGTTACGACTACCGCCAACACCGTAAATAGCACCACTTCC
Organism: Runella sp.; assembly: GCA_046294665.1. GTDB lineage: Bacteria > Bacteroidota > Bacteroidia > Cytophagales > Spirosomataceae > Runella. The sequence goes on along the minus strand of JBKBKL010000001.1, from coordinate 32,017 downwards.
CGACTTACTTTCGACGAAAACTCGGTACGAATGTAAGGCAGTCCCGAAAGATGTACTTCTACGTCGTGGGCTTTGCCGAAGGCTTCTACTTGGGCTTTGATTTCGCGCGATATTTCGATACGCCCCCGGTTGTTGAGTTTTGACTGGTCGAGCGTAACGGCCATCAAGTGTGCCTCTCCTGATTCGCTGATGATGAACCCCCGATAAAAAGGGAGTCGGTCTAATTTGCTTTTGAGCGAGTCCACTTCGGCTTCGGTAGTAGGTTTGCGAGGTACGAGTGGCTTAAAATCAAACTTTTTGAGGCTATCGTTGCGTACTATTTCGTACAAATTGGCATTCGATACAACTTCTTTGATGCCTTCGATGCTCTTGATATGTTGGTTCAAATCATACCAAGCATTAAAAACCGTCAAATCGAACATTCGATTGGTTTGAGTACCTATGACCAGCACATTGCCATCTTCGCCATAACGTGCTTTGAACGACTCGTAAAGTTGAAAATTGGGGTCGGACGCAGGGAGGATTTTAGCCAATTCATAAGATAACTTCACCTTGGAAGCATGATAGCCCATAAAAGCTGTCAAACTTATCACTACTACCAGCCATACGGGGCGGTTTTTGAGAATGAGATTGGAGATTTTTTGCCAAAACATCAATAGACCGTAGGGGAAATGAGAAGAAAAATAAAAAAGTGATGGGCAAAGGTAAAGAATCTCCCTCACTTTGCCCATTTAGAAATCAATCAAAAAGGCTCTTGACTGTGTCCAATCCTTTCAATCCGTGTTCTGTAACGTTCTATTAAAATCACAGAAGCCCTGCCCGCCGCAGCATGGCTTCGGGCTTAGGTTCACGGCCACGAAAACGTTTGTAGAGTTCCATAGGTTTTTCACTACCACCTTTAGAGAGGATATTGTCGCGGAAAGAGCGCGCTACGTCTTGATTGAAAACCCCTTTTTCTTTGAACAACTCAAAGGCATCAGCATCAAGGACTTCTGACCATTTGTAGCTATAATAACCTGCCGAATAACCTCCCGCAAAAATATGCTGAAAAGCTGTACTGACGGCAGTACCTTCTACTTTGGGGTAGAGTTTGGCACCGATGTCGGCTTTTTCCTCGATTTGGGCAACGGTTTCGCCGTTGGGTACGGTGCTATGCCATGCCATGTCTATCATGCCCAATCCCAACTGCCGCATGGCTGCCAAACCTGCCATAAAGTTGGAACTGGCGCGTATTTTTTCGATATATTCTTGTGGAATGACTTCCCCGGTTTGGTAATGTTTGGCAAAAGTCTTGAGTACCTCTGGCTCTTCGGCAAAGTTTTCCATGATTTGACTCGGCAACTCCACAAAATCCCAAGCGACACTCGTACCAGAGGTAGATTGGTACTTGCCATTAGCAAACATCGAGTGCAAGGCATGGCCAAATTCATGGTAAAGAGTAGTAACCTCTCCAAATGAAAGCAGCGAAGGCTTGGTATCGGTAGGCCGTGTGAAGTTGCAGACATTGACTACATGAGGGCGATAGTCTGTTCCTTTTTCTACCCATTGTCCTCTGACGCTGTTGTTCCAAGCACCGGCGCGTTTGCCGGCCCGTGGGAAATAGTCGCCGTACCATACGGCCAAAAACTTACCATCACGATCGAATACTTCATAGGCTCTTACTTCTTCATGCCAAACAGGTATGTTTTTGTTTTCTTTGATGGTAATGCCGTAGAGTTTGTGTACCAAGTTGAAAATACCGTCAAGTACATTTTCAAGTTTGAAATAAGGCTTCAGTATTTCGTCGTTGATAGCAAATTTCTCTTTTTTGAGTTTTTCGGAGTAGTACGACACGTCCCAGCGTTGGAGTTTATCATCGGCAAAGCCATTTTTTTGGGCATAGGCAGTGAGTTCGGCCAGTTCGCGGGTAGCGGCTGGTTCGGCATATTTTCTGACATCAGCCAAGAAATCATTGACGATTTTTTTGGAGTTGGCCATACGCTCCTCCAAAATATAGTCCGCCCAAGTATCGTAGCCGAGCATTTTGGCTTTTTCGTAGCGTAGTGCTACAATACGAGCTATGTTGGCTTGGTTGTCGTATTTATCATTTTTGAATCCTCGGGCATTGAAGGCTTCAAAAAGTTTTTTGCGAAGTTCTCTGTTGTCGGCATATTGCATAAACGGCCCATAACTAGGTGCTTGTAGCGTAAATACCCAGCCTTCTTTCCCCATTTTTTTGGCAGTAGCTTTGGCCGCTTCTTTGACGAAATCGGGCAAACCTGCCAAGTCTTTTTCGTCGGTGATGACTAAGGCGTATTCGTTGGTTTCGGCCAAGTTATTCTCAGAAAACTTAATCGAAAGCTGTGAAAGTTCTTTGTTGATTTCGCGAAGTTTGGTTTTGTCAGCCTCACTCAAATTAGCTCCATTTCGTGCAAAATTTTTGTAGGTTTTTTCCAGCAGCATGGCACTCTCTGCATCGAGTTTGAGTTTGGAGCGATTATCCCATACAGTTTTTACACGAGCAAAAAGCTGTGGATTGAGCATGATGTCGTTGGCGTATTCGGTAAGAAGTGGTGAGGCTTCTCGTACAATATTTTGGATTTGGGGGTTGGTTTCGGCACCGTTCAGATGGAATAGTATCCCCCTGATGGTTCCCAGTTTTTTGCCACTTTGTTCGAGGGCTACGATGGTGTTTTCAAAAGTAGGTTTCGCTTTTTGCGCTACTATTTTGTTGATTTCGGCTTTGCCTTCTTCCATAGCTGCTTTGAGAGCAGGCATAAAGTGTTCGGGCTTGACTTTATCATAAGGGGCCGTTTGGTGTGGCGTGTCGAAAGGTTGTAATAATGGATTTTGTGCCATAGTTTGAATGGTTTGTAAAAAAATGCTAACCCATGTCAGCAGTACAGTAAATTTGATTCGGTTGGTCATTTTATTTGGGGGTTTATTGAAAAAGTGAACAGCAATACGATGATGAGTTGAAAACCAACAAAAGCGAGGTTATGTTTCTTCTTTCAAAACATAGCCCATGCCCGACTTGGTATGAATCAATTTGGGGCTGTAATCGCGGTCAATTTTCTTGCGTAAAAAATTGATATACACTTCGACTACATTCGTACCGCTATCGAAGTTCATGTCCCAAACTTTTTCGGCTATATCAACTTTTGATACGATGCGTCCTTTGTTTCGTATCAAATATTCGAGCAAACCAAATTCTTTGGGCGTGAGGTCTATGACATTTCCGGCACGCGTTACGGTTTTGGTGTCGGTGTTGATTTCCAAGTCAGCTACCCGCAATACATTTCCCAGAGTGGATTCATTTTCACTTACCGCTCGTTTTAGGTGTACGTTGATTCTGGCCAACAGCTCCCTAAAATCAAACGGCTTGACGATGTAGTCATCGGCACCTACCTCAAAACCCTCAAGGCGGTCATCGGTTTCGCCCAAAGCCGTGAGCATCAGTATCGGAATGTGGGGGTTACGCTGTCTGATTTGCCGGCATAGCTCATAGCCATTCATCAAGGGGAGGTTGATGTCGAGCAGCACCAAATCAAAGTGATGAGCAGCCGCTATTTTGTTTCCGATGAGTCCGTCGTAGGCTACTTCAGTTTCAAAGCCTTTCTCACCGAGTCCTTTACTGATGTTTTGGGCTATACGAGCATCATCTTCTACAATCAAAATGCGTTTGGTGTCGGTGAACATAGGCAGGCTTTTTATGATTTTTGGAGGTATCCGAAAAACTAATTTTAAAAACAACGAATTTCGCACAAATTTAGTTGTTTTGACAAACCAATAAGCTATGCACATACACGTAATTGATGCCGGTCATTTCAAACTCGACGGAGGGGCGATGTTTGGAGTCGTACCCAAAACACTTTGGCAAAAACTCATTCCTGCCGACCCCAACAACCTTTGTAGCTGGAATATGCGCTGCCTACTCATCGAAGACGGCAACCGCCTAATGCTTGTAGATACAGGCATGGGCGACAAACAAGATGCCAAATTTCAAGGTTTTTATGAACGACACGGCGAAGGCGATTTGGTCAAATCCATTCAAAAAGCTGGTTTTAGCGTCAATGAAGTTACAGATGTCATTTTTTCGCATTTGCATTTCGACCACTGTGGCGGGGGTGTATCTTGGAACACCGACCGTACCGGCTGGGCATTGACATTCCCAAATGCCAAATATTGGACACACTCCGAACACTGGCATTTGGCTACTCACCCCAACGCTCGCGAAAAAGCGACTTTCCTAAAAGAAAACATTATGCCAATTTATGAAGCGGGGCAATTGTATTTTTCAGACCAAGTCGAGCAGCCTTTCGGCCCAAACATTACGCCTATTTATTTAGACGGTCACACCGATAAAATGAGCATGGTCAAAATCCATGACGGTAGCCAAACCCTCGTTTTTATGGCTGATTTGATTCCATCGTATGCGCATATTCCTATCCCGTATGTAATGGGCTACGATACTCGCCCCCTCCAAACCATGACCGAAAAAGAACAACTGCTGCGGGAGGCTTTGGCCAATGACTACATTTTGATTTTTGACCATGACCCTACCGACGATTGCTGCACCGTCCAAATGACTGAAAAAGGGATACGAGTCAAAGAAAAAGGGCGATTGAAAGATTTCATTTCTTGATGATCAACCTATTAGAGGTTTAAATTTTGTTGATGCAATATCATTCTTAACAAAAACTATCCAACTACCCATGCCCAAAAATCGCCACGGAATCGTGTACTCTACCGACCCGGATTTTCGATTTGACGAAGAAAAAAGCGAGGTATCTACCCCTATCTCCTCACAACAAGACTTGAAAATATGGCTCGACCGCAAAGGTGGCGGCAAAGTCGTAACGGCCATACGGGGCTGGAAAGGTAAGCCCTCTGACATGGAAGCCTTAGCCAAACAACTCAAAACCCTTTGTGGTACAGGCGGCACGGCCAAAGAGGGCGAGATTTTGATACAAGGCGATTTTCGAGATAAAATTCTGGGTTGGCTCTTAGCAAAAGGCTACAAAGCTAAGAAAGCAGGCGGCTGACGGTAGCGTATTTGTCTATTTTGCCAGTGGGCGTTTCTGTGAATTTTTCGATGAAAAAAACTTCTTTAGGAATTTCGTAGCGTGTGAGTGAATTTCCTAAACTTTGTTTAATTTCCTCAAAATCAAAGGGTTGCTTTCCCTCCAAAACCAAAATCAGTTTTTGCCCAAGTACCTCGTCTGATAAACCAAAAGCAAAAAAACGTTGCGAGGAGGGTAGCAAGGGTGTCAAAGCACGCTCTACTTTTTCGAGTTGAATCTTTACCCCACCACTATTGATGATGTTGTCGGTACGACCTAATACTTCAAAATGACGTTCGTCAATAAAACGCAACAAGTCGTTGGTTTGTACCCATTGGTTGGCTGTTACATCACCACATATTCGCAGGCAGCCTTTAGAGTCCGTAGCGACTTGAATCCCTTCCAAGACTTCATAAAAATCCGATTTTGTCGGCCCGTTGAGTTGCCGAAGGGCAATATGCGATGCTGTTTCGGTCATGCCATAAGTACTATAAATCGGCACTTTCAATGCTTGTAAAGCCTCCATCAAACTATCAGAAACGGCCGCGCCTCCAACAATGATGGACTGCATCATATCGAGCCGACGATGGTATCCTTTATCAATCATATTTTGAAGTTGTAAGGGAACTACGGCCATGAAATCAATCGAAATATCGTCGGGTAAGTTTTGGAGAGGGTCTGCCGAAGGAGGTACGACATACATCGTTAAGCCGATTTGCATACCTCGCGCCAGCATCATCGTACCTGCTATATAGGCTACGTTGAGGCATACTAAGGCTGTTTGTCCGTTGGCTAAATGTAAGGCTTTTTGAGTAGCTCGGATACTGGCCAACATTTGTTGGCGTGAAATAGTAATCGGTTTGGGAGTACCCGTAGAACCAGAAGTATGCAATAAAAACTGACTTTTGCCTTCGGTCCATTCCTTACAAAAACGATAAGCCTGCTCCCAATAGGCTTCAGAAGGAGCAGGCATATCGCTGACTTGATATGGAACAATCTTGAAAAACACTTCGCTACCCCGGGAAAACACGTAAATCGCCCGTAGAGCTATCAAATGATGTCCGAAAGACCGTCAGGGGGCGAGTAGCCGGTCCTCGTTGTACTTCGCCCCTTTCGGTAAATATCGAACCATGACTGGGACAAACAAACGTACTGTTTGTACTATTGAAATTGACACGAGTACCTTCATGAGTACAAGCCTGTGAAACCGCAATAAACGCTCCCTGTAAAGTACGCGCTATGATGATGCCGTCGGTGTAAACAAACCCGCCGGGGTTGCGCAATGGTGTAAACGTGCCGCTATTGATATTCACGGTTACGTCTGTCTTGGGTACGGGGTCATTATTTTTGCCACAGCCCGAAAGGCAATGCTGAAGTACGATTGCCCCTACGCTTACACCGACCATTTTGAAAAAAGTTTGACGGTCTATCGTATTTTCGATAACTTCTACTTCTGTTTTCATGTTGAGTATGTATTAGAAAGTTTGGGTTAATTTGCTTTTTACGAACGAACCAATATGAAAAAGATTGTGAAGATGAAATGGAAATTAGTGTTTGGCTTGATGAGTGGTTTTTGGGGTATAGCCTTCGGGCAAGTTTTGACCTCCTCCAACCTACCGATTGTGGTGATAGACACCGAAGGACGTGTGATAGTGGACGAACCCAAAACGAATGTTCGCCTCAAAATCATTCACAATGGCCCCGGTAGGACAAACAATGTCGCTGACGCGGGCAATGTCTATGACGGTTGGGCGGGGTTTGAGTTTAGAGGGTCATCGTCGCAGATGTTTCCCAAAAAATCTTATGGGTTTGAGCTTCGCGATGCCAAAGGCGATAACAGAGAAGTGAGTCTGTTGGGGTTTCCCAAAGACGAAGATTGGATTTTGTTTGCGTCTTATAATGAAAAAAGCCTGCTTCACAATGCCTTAGCGATGAAATTGGCACGTGATTTGGGTATGTATGCCAGTCGCACACACCATGTAGAAGTAGTAATCAATGGCCGCTACGAAGGTGTGTATGTACTCATGGAAAAAATCAAGCGTGTAGAAGGGCGGCTGGGATTGGCCAAAATCAGTGAGCAAAACAACAGCGGCGATGCGCTGACAGGAGGGTATATTTTCAAGATAGATAAAACAACGGGCTCGGGGGGAGGGGCAGGCTGGTTTTCCAAAATTCCATCACCCACCCGCAATGCTCGTATTCAATATTTGTACGATTATCCAAAATTCGACATCATCACTCCTCAACAACGTGCCTACCTTCAAGCCAAAGTGGATAGTGCCGAAGCCGCTCTCAACAGTACCGATTTTCGCGACCCTCAAAGGGGCTACCGGAGGCATTATGATGGGCTTTCTTTTGCTCGTATTTTTTTGGTCAATGAAGTATCGCGCAATGTGGACGGCTATCGCATCAGTACATTTTTTCACAAAGACCGCGATAGCAGAGGAGGCAAAATCAAAGCAGGCCCTGCCTGGGACTACGACTTGGCTTTTGCCAATGCCGACTACTGCGATGGCTGGCGATACGATGGCTGGTCGTATTTGTTTGGCAATGTCTGTGCCAGCGACAACTGGCAGGTGCCGTTTCATTGGAAACGTATGCTCGAAGACCCAACTTTTGTGGCCGAACTACAAGACGAATACCAACGAATGAGAAAAGGACCATGGCAAACCCAACGTTTGTTTGCCTACATTGATTCTCTGGCAGGGACACTCCAGCAAGCCCAACAGCGAAATTTCCAGCGGTGGCCAGTACTTGGACAATACATCTGGCCCAATCCACGCCCCGTCCCGACGAGTTGGATGGGGGAAATTGCCGAACTCAAACTTTGGCTCGATGCCCGTCTTACTTGGCTCGATGCCAATATGCCCGGAGCGATTACAGCCGTGGCTCCTCCCAACGACGGCCAGACAAAAGTAGTCGTAGCTCCCAACCCTGTACTGGGAGAAGAAGCACGTTTAATGATCGAAGTACCGCGCCCCATGGAGGTTTTCATGGAAGTATTCGATGCACAAGGACATTTGCTCCATTCCAAAATTGAGTATTTAGCCTCGCTCCAAAACGAGCGTATTGTTCCGATACTGGGAGGGGCGGGTATATATTTTTTGAGGGTTCATACACCCGACGAGGTAGTGGGGCAAAAAGTGATAAAACTCTGACTACTCAAAAGCGGGGAGTTGGGGCAATATGTCAATTTTATTTCCCGAAGCCTCAAAAACAAAATGCTCTAACCCATTGCTAATCAAGAGGTATTTGGCTCGAAGGGTAGCATTGTAGCGTAGTGCTTGGTCAAAAACGGGTTGATTGAGTACGACCTGTGGTGCTTTACATTCTACCAACAAAAACGGCTGCCCGAGGCGATCATACACCAAAATATCGGAGCGTTTGGAGAGTTTGTTGTACTGCAAACTCGCTTCTGTGCGCATCAATGACTTGGGGTATCGGTGGTGTTCAATCAACCAATGCAATACGTGCTGCCTTACCCATTCTTCGGGGGTGATGAGCAGGTACTTTTGCCTAATGATGTCGTAGATGTGGGGTTTGCCGCCAATTTTCGTAATTTTGTAGGCAAAAGTGGGCAAATTTAGCTCCATACTTTAACTCGTATCATAGATTTGTAGGTCAGTACCTTACAAATCTTTTTTTTAGTCAAATTTCCGAAAATCAATCAAAACACAATGAAAACTAAAGAAGAAATCGTAGAAAACTGGCTGCCACGCTATACAGGCACTCCGATAGAAGAGTTTGGGCAGTATATCTTGCTGACCAATTTTTTCAACTATGTTCAAATGTTTGCCGACAAATTTGGCGTAGAAGTACGTGGCCGTGAGCGCGCCATGCAAACTGCCACCGCCAACAATATCACAATTATCAATTTTGGCATGGGCAGTGCCATGGCTGCTACCGTTATGGATTTACTGACGGCTGTCAATCCTTTAGCAGTACTATTTTTAGGAAAATGTGGTGGGCTGAAGAAAACCCAAATTGGCGACTTGATTTTGCCCATTGCAGCCATTCGTGGCGAAGGCACCAGCAACGACTACATGCGCCCCGAGATACCGGCCTTGCCTTCGTTTAGGCTACAACGGGCCGTATCTTCGATGATCAAAAAACATGAAATGGACTACTGGACAGGCACGGTTTATACCACCAACCGCCGTATCTGGGAACATGACGATGCCTTCAAAGATTATCTACGGGAGATTCGCACTATGGCTATTGACATGGAAACGGCCACCATATTTACGGTAGGGTTCGTCAATCAGATTCCTCATGGAGCCTTACTGCTTGTATCTGACAATCCTTTGGTACCCGAAGGTGTAAAAACCGAGGAAAGTGATAAAGTAGTTACGGCATTGTTCGTAGAAAAGCATTTACAGATAGGCATAGATTCGCTCATCGAATTGGCCAATTCGGGCGAGTCGGTCAAACATCTGCGGTTTGAATAAATACGCTGCATAGTTGATAGTTCGCGTTTGAAACGCGAACTATCTCAGGGTCATTAGAGTTTTCAGTTACAATAATCACTGATGACTTTGTAGGCTTGGGTATAGCCCAATTCCCCGGCTTTGGAGAGATCGAGGCAGCCGCCGTTTTCGTCGCCGAGGCTATGTTTGATAAGTCCCCTTACATAGTAGGCTTCGGCATATTTGGGATTGAGTTTGATGGCACTCGTACAATCTTGGATAGCACCGCGTTGATCACCCATCGAAGATTTGATCATGCCACGTGTAAAGTAAGCCTCCGAGTAAGTAGGATTAAATTCAATAGATTTGTTCAAATCGGCAATCGCTCCTTTGCCATCTCCTTGTTTGCTTTTACTGACACCTCTTGCAAAAAGAGCTTCCGAACGTTCAGAGGACAATTCATTGATTTTATTTTTCTCAACGACTGCTCCTCTTAATTGATCTAAGATGCTGCGATTGATACTCCCCAGATAGACTACTTTGGCATCTGAGGTAGTGTTATTGATTTCGACGGCTTTGTTTAGGTCATTGATGGCATCACGCTGACTCCCGAGTTTACTTTTACAAAAACCTCGCCCATAGTAAGCCCGGTAATGCTGCGGGTCGAGGGCTATAGCACGGTCGAAATCGTTGATAGCTTCTTCGTATTTGTCCAATTTGCTACGAGCAAAACCACGCCCAAAAAAAGATTCAGTATCTTCAGGTTTGATTTCAATGGCTTTAGAATAATCAGCAATAGCAGCGTTGAAGTCATTGAGCTTGAGTTTGGCATAAGCGCGACCTGCATAGGCCGAAGAGCCTTTGGGTTGCAGGTCTATCACACGTGAATAGTCGGCGGCAGCACTCGTAAAATCTTCGAGTTTGGATTTAACGTTACCTCGTGCATAGAGGGCAGCGGCATTGTTGGGTTCTAATTCTATAGTACGGTTGAGGTCTTGTAATGCCCCTCGATAATTTTCGAGGCGTGCGCGTGCTGTTCCACGCTGAAAATACGCTTGGGCATCGTCAGGACTAAGTTCGATAGCTCTCGAAAAATCTTGTATTGCCGAGCGAAAATCTTCTTGTTTGGCTTTGCTTACACCCCTGTAAAGGTAGGCATCAGCATATTTGGGGTTGAGTTCGATAGAACGGTCAAAGTCTAAAATAGCTCCACGGTGGTCTTTGAGACTGGCTTTGGCCATCGCGCGGTTGTAGTAGCTGGGAGAATTTTCGGGACTCATCGTGATGGCCATATTGAAAGCCTGCAAGGCAGCTACAAAATCGCCGGCTCTACTTTTATTGACTCCTTCTTCAAAATATTCGGCAGCGGTTCGCTGGGCTTGAGCGTTGTTGTAAAGTGGCCACAAAAAGACAAAAAACAACAAAAAGAGAAAGAATTGCTTCATAGCAAAACAAAGTATTTGGGTTAGATTAAGACAAGATTCCAAACGCCAAAACTACCTATTTTTCAATGTTTTGCCAACTTGAGTTGCATTATTTTTCATTAATAAACTCAAAGATTCGACATAACGCTAATACCAAACAACAATACAAACAGCAAAGTAGAAAGGGCCATTTGTTTGAGGTAAGGGTCTAAGGCAGAGGGATTTTCGAGATGACTAACAGCCAGACCATTACGAATAAATAAGGGGAAACTTAATACAAACAGCCAAGCAGGCCAATCGGTGGCTTGAATGAGCGCAAAAATGACCATCATCAGCATACCCGAAATCAATAAAATCCAATGATAGACTACGGCACGAGGCCGCCCAAGGCGTACTGGAATGGAGCGTTTGCCTGTCAGGCGGTCTGATTCGAGGTCGCGGATATTGTTGATATTGAGTACCGCAACTGCGAAAAGCCCACAACTACTGGCAGGAAGCAATAATACTGGCTCGAAGGTTTGAGCGTGTAGATAAAATGTTCCCAAAACTCCTACCCACCCAAAAAAAATCAGCACCGAAATATCGCCCAGCCCGACATACCCGTAGGGTCGCTTGCCTGCTGTGTAGGTGATAGCCGCGATAATTGCTAAAATACCGAGCAGCAGAAAAGTAGCAAACGATTGCCAATCAGTATTTTTGAAAGACTCATAAAGTAGCCACAAACCACTCACCAACGACAATCCAGCGAATAAAATCATGGCTTTTTTCATAGCTTCGGCACTAATGACACCCGACTGTACGGCACGCTTCGGCCCTTGACGGATATCAGTGTCTTTGCCATTGACGGCATCGCCGTAGTCGTTGGCAAAATTGGATAGCACTTGTAAAAAAATAGTAGTCAATATAGCAAGCAGCGCAATAGACCATTGGAACTTACCATACGCCACCGCCAAAAAACACCCCATCAAAATACTCGATAAGGCCAATGGTAAAGTACGTAGCCGTGCGGCTTTGAGCCAAGATTCCATTATTTAATTTCTTATTTTGAACAAAATATATATTTCACAAATGATTACAAATCAACATCTTACTCGTTTGTTTTGATTGTATATCCCCAACCTTCCTCACTATTTTTGCATCAAAGTACATAATTGCATAACTTTGCGCTGGCAAATCGGAACTACCAGCTCCTGCTGAATCCCCCAGGTCTTGACCGAAGCAAGGGTAGGCGGTTGTAGCGGTGAGATTCTCGGTTTGCCTTTTTTTGTTTTTGGGCTGTTCTATACACAAAATCAGAGCGACCTGTAAGATTCCATTTCTTGAGTATCGAAAGATTGATAAACAGCGGCTTTCGCAGTTATAAGGGCAAATGACCCGATTTTGCTTCCTCAATTTTTAGCCAAAGCCTCCCACAAAATCTCAATCGGGTGCAATGCCCTACGCCCTGTACCATCATGGATTTGGTGGCGACAACTCGTGCCAGATGCAGCGATAATCACTTCTTGCGGCTGCCGGCGTACTGTCGGAAAAAGAACTAATTCTCCAATTTTCATCGAAAGCTCGTAATGCTCTTTTTCGTACCCAAAACTCCCCGCCATGCCACAGCAACCACTCGGTATGATTTGTACGGTGGTGTTGGGGATAAGCGAAAGCATTTTTTTGGTCGGTACCAATGAGCCAATAGCTTTTTGCTGACAATGCCCGTGGAGTTTAATCAGTTTTGACGAGGCTGCTTTGCGGTCTTGAGTTTTGAGGGTTGAGTCTTGAGGGTTGTCGTTATTCTTCTGCCTACTCCCTTCTGCCAATATACTTGCTGGTAGGCACTTTGCGTCTATTTCGCGGGCTATGAACTCATCTATCATCAGCGCGTTTCTGGCTATTTTTCGGGCATCTTCGATGAGGTGTTTATTCACCAAATCTGGATACTCATCTCTGAATGTCAAAATAGCCGAAGGCTCTATTCCGACAAGAGGCGTTGTGTCGGTGATGAGGTCTTTGAGCAAAGTTACGTTTTGGTTGGCGAGTTTTTGGGCTTCGCGTAGCAGCCCTTTCGAGAGTTGTGGCCGCCCGCTGGGTAAATGCGATGGTATGATGACTTCATAGCCCAACTTCTCCAAAACCTCAATGGCTTTTTGACCTATTTCGACATCGTGGTAGTTGGTAAACTCATCGCAGAAAAAATAAACCTTCCCTCTAACCTCCAATGGGGGAATAGATTTTACAAACTTCTCCTTCGGAAGTTGGAGGGCTTCCCTTTTTTCAAACCATTGTTTCAATGTCGTTTTGTGCAGCAGGGGCATGGTGCGGTCGGGGTGAAAGCCTACCATACGATTGGCAATGCGACGTAGCGATGTATTTTTGAAAATAAAGTTGTACCCCCAAGGGAGAACACTCGCTATTTGAGTCATACGGGCAAAATTCCCTACCAACCACGAGCGTAGCGGTACACCGTGCGCGTCGTGGTGCTGCTGCAAAAACTCCATTTTGAGTTTGGCCATGTCCACATTCGACGGACACTCATTTTTACAGCCTTTACAAGCAAGACACAAATCAAGTACTTGGTAGGCTTCTTTTAGTCCAATGGCTTGGGGGGTGTTACCATTGACAGGAGGATTTGTCCAAAACTCTCTAAGGATATTCGCTCTGGCGCGGGTCGTGTCTTTTTCGTTGCGAGTAGCCATATAGCTGGGACACATCGTACCTCCCGAAAGATGACTTTTGCGGCAATCGCCAGAGCCGTTGCATTGCTCGGTATGTTGGAGTAAGGTCTGGTTGGGATAGCGAAAATAGGTTTTGACAGATGGGGCAGGGTGGTCAGGCTCATATCTCAAAAAGGTGTCCATCGGAGGAGTATCCACGATTTTGCCCGGATTGAAAATGTTTTGTGGGTCCCAAAGACGTTTGATTTCTTTGAAAAGTTGATAGTTTTTTTCACCGACCATCAAAGGGATAAACTCCCCACGTAGCCTTCCATCACCATGCTCGCCCGAAAGCGACCCCTTGTATTTTTTGACCAAATGGGCTATTTCTTCGGCAATCATGCGGAATTGACGATGCCCTTCGCTGGTTTTGAGGTTGATGATAGGCCGCAAGTGCAACTCCCCCGACCCGGCGTGAGCGTAATGCACTGCCGACATACCGTGCCGATGCAAAATCTCATTAAAATCTCTGATATAGGCCGGCTGGTCGTGTACGTCCACAGCGGTATCTTCTATCACGGCTACGGCTTTTTCATCGCCGGGCAAATTGCCGAGCAATCCCAAACCTGCTTTACGCAACGTCCAAATTTTCTTGGTATCGTCGCCTTCTAAAAGCGGATAATGATAGCCCATATTCCGTGATTTAAAATCAGCGATGAGTTTGGCGGCTACGTTCTCCACTACTTCGGGAGTATCTTGCGATACGTCCACTACTAAAATGATAGGATAACTCCCGTCCTCTTTCTTTTGTACAAAAAAAGCGTTTTTACGTTGTTCGACATTCTCGGCTGCACATTCAAGCACATAGTTGTCAATCAATTCGACGGCTTGAGGTTTGTATTGAAGAGCTATAATTGTAGCGTGCAATGCCGCATCAATGTTTTCAAAATGCGCACATACCAACCCTTGCGACTTTGGCGGAGGTGGTACGAGATTGAGTTTAACTTCGGTCAAAAAACAAAGTGTTCCTTCGGAACCGGCGATGAGTTGGCAAAGGTTGAAAGTATCTGACTCCAAAGACGCTAACAACAAATCTAAAGCATAGCCCGTATTGCGCCGTTCGACAGACTTTTTAGGAAAATGTTCGCGAATTTCAGATTGATTTTGGGGGTCTGATAGCAATGCTATTGTCTTTCTGTAAATCTCACCTTCAAGGCTTGTTTCATTGGCCTTTTTTGTCAATTCTTCCTTCGTCATTTTGGCAAATACTGCCTCGCTGCCGTCACTCAAGAGTGTTTTGACTTCGAGCAAATGCTCGCGGGTAGAGCCATAGACGACCGAGTTGGAGCCACAGGAGTTGTTTCCGACCATTCCGCCTATCATGGCACGGTTGGCCGTAGAAGTTTCGGGGCCGAAGTACAGTTGGTAGGGTTTGAGAGCCATGTTTAGCTCGTCGCGTACTACTCCGGGCTGAACCCGCACCCAGCGTTCTTCGGGGTTGATTTCTAAGATTTTATTGAAATGGCGCGATACGTCCACTACAATTCCACTACCTACTACTTGTCCGGCCAACGAGGTACCGGCAGTACGGGGAATAAGTGCTGTATGATGTTCCCTCGCAAAATTGATGAGGGTTTTGAGATCATCGTCATCTTGTGGAATAGCTACTGCCAGAGGTAGCTCACGATACGCCGAAGCATCTGTGGCATAGAGCGTGCGCATAGTGGTATCGTAATGAAGCTCGCCTTTGAGTTTTTGGGAAAGTACTTGTAAGTGTTGGTGGTTCATAAGGTGGAGTCAATAACCCCCAAAGTTATCAACAAAACGCTTATAGCGTGTTTTTTAAAATTATAAAATCTCCCCATTCAGAAAAAGTAACCATTACTTTTGTTGGTTTTATTGGCTTACTCCCACCTTGCAATACATCAAGGCAACGGAGGTTTTTACTCTCAAAAAAAGCCTGTTATGTCCATTGCTCTACTTTTCATGCTTGTAGTGATTTTCAAAAGTATATTGTCAGTATAGCGTTGATGTGGTTATAATTGGGATTTCACTTGCTTTTTATTGATAGTAGTGTTTTTTCTATCAGATAAGTCGAACCCATGACCCCTAAGGTGTTGATTAACAAAAATTTATTCATTTTTTGATTTCTTCCAGATGACTCCAAACCCTCTCCCCGGCATTAAGCAATTTGACCTTACTGGCAAAACCGCTATCATCACAGGTGGGTCCAAAGGATTGGGGCTGGCTATGGCGGCAGGGCTGGCTTCGGCAGGAGCCGACCTACTGATTGTCAATCGAAACGCTGACGAAGGCCAACAAGCAGCAGCGCAACTCACTCAAGATTTTGGGATAAAGGCTATATCATTCGCCGCCGACATAACGCAACCCTCCAACGCCGATGCCATGGCTAATGCGGCCATGGATACATTTGGGCGTATAGACATACTCATCAACAGCGCGGGTATCAACATTCGAGGGCCGATTGATGAGTTGCAGCCACAGGATTTTGAGCAAGTAATGAATGTAAACGTAACAGGCACTTGGCTCTGCTGCCGTGCCGTAACACCCCACATGAAACGCGCCCACTACGGACGCATCATCAATCTGGCCAGTACACTGGGATTGGTCGGTTTGGCCAATCGTACCCCTTACACTGCGAGTAAAGGGGCCATCGTACAAATGACCCGTGCATTGGGTCTTGAACTTGCCCCCTTCAACATCACCGTCAATGCCATTTGCCCCGGCCCTTTTTTGACCGATATGAACGTACCCATAGCCGATACCGAAGAAGGCAAAAAATTTGTGGTAGGAGCTACGGCACTGGGCCGCTGGGGCGAACTCCGCGAAATCCAAGGAGCTGCTATCTTCTTGGCCAGCGAGGCCGCCAGCTACATGATTGGCTCGATGCTCACCGTAGATGGCGGCTGGACGGCTAAATAACACTACCGCACAGAAAAAGCATACACCGTCGTAGAGCGATAAGTTTGACCGGGGAGTAATGTTGTACTCGGAAAATGCGGCTGATTGGGAGCATCAGGGAAATGTTGCGTTTCTAAGCAAAAACCAAAGTGCTTTTCAAAGGCTGCGCCCGTTGCTCCTTTTTGTTTGCCGTTGAGGTGATTGGCCGTAAAAAACTGTACTCCCGGCTCTGTGGTGTATAGCGTAAGCAGTCGGCCACTTTGAGGCTCATAGACCTCTGCTCCTTTTTTCAAATCCTTCGATTGATCTGAAAACACCCAACAATGGTCATAGCCCTTGGCAGTATTGATTTGAGCGTCCGTAAAGTCATTGATATGCTCTCCAATACGTTTGGGTTTGCGAAAATCAAAGGGTGTTTCAGCCACAGTTCGCAGTTCGCCTGTTGGGATTTGACCCAAGTCCGTCGGCAAGAAATGGTCGGCAGGTAGCATTACCTCATGGTTGAGTACATTTTCTTTCAACCCATTCAAATTAAAATAGCTATGATTGGTCAAATTGACAACGGTAGGTTTGTTAGTAATGGCCTGATAGTCAATACGAAGTGCATTGTTTTTTTGAAGCGTATAGGTTACTTCTACTTCCAACTGCCCCGGGTAGCCCTCTTCGCCATCAGGTGAAGTATAGCGTAGTTTTAGGGCTGGTTCTTGGCCGTCAATGGGCGTAGCTTCCCACAATTTTCGATTGAATCCTACGCGCCCCCCGTGGATATGATTAGGACCATTGTTGGCAGCCAGCGTATAGGTTTGGCCATTAAGTGTGAATTTCGCTCCACCGATACGATTGGCAAACCGCCCAATGATAGGCCCAAAACTATGCCCCAGCAGGTATTCTTCGGGCGTGGCAAACCCCAAAACTACTGGTGCAAAATCTCCTTTTCGGTCGGGGGCAGTAAGGGCTACCACATACCCCCCAAAATCCGTAATTCGGGCTTCCATACCTTGCTCATTACGGAGCGTAAAAAGTGTTACCGCCCGTCCGTCGGGGAGTTGGCCAAAGGGAGTTTTTTCAATGCTCGCCTGGGCAGAAGCTAAATAGGTCATCATACAAAAAAAAAGCCATTTCATGTTGGAATATTTTTTTACAAAAGGCTTTTTTACTTTCCTTTTCCTTACCAAAACGCTAAAAATATATCCCTTCATCATGTGAGTAAAAAAAGTGCAATTCGACACTTTGCTTGCCAAAATCACCTTTTTTCTGTATGAATCTCAACATCAAAGCCCAAGCCGCCCATACCTACGATGCCATCGTAGTAGGCTCAGGCGTAAGCGGCGGATGGGCTGCCAAAGAACTCACCGAAAAAGGCTTGCGCGTGCTGATGCTCGAACGCGGCCGCGACTTGCCCCATATCACAGGCTATACTACGGCTATGAAAGCCTCTTGGGAATTTCCACACAGAGGACGAGCGATTCTTAAAGAAGAACCTACGCCCTCGTACCGTGTTTTTGAACACAACGAAACCGAAGGCGACTACTGGTTTGATGACCACGACGCGCCTTATTACGAAAATGCTCCCTTCATCTGGCGGCGACCCAGTATTTTTGGAGGAAAGTCAGTATTGTGGGGGCGGCAAAGCTACCGATGGAGTCCGATGGACTTCGAGGCTAATGCCCGCGATGGTTTCGGCAATGATTGGCCTATTCGCTACCAAGACCTTGCGCCGTGGTACAGCTATGTCGAAAAGTTTGCCGGCATTTCGGGACAAAAAGAGAATCTCTCCCAACTCCCCGATAGCGAGTTTCAGCCACCGATGGAGATGAATTGTGCAGAAAGGCACGTAGCGAGTGAACTCAAGAAAAAAATGAACCGCGTGATGACTATCGGGCGCGTAGCCAATCTCTCTAAAGCTACCCCCCAACAAATGGCACTGGGACGGGCTACCTGCCAATACCGCAATATGTGTATCAGAGGATGTCCGTTTGGGGGGTATTTCAGCACCCAATCGGCCACACTTCCTGCCGCCCAACGTACCAAACGCCTTACTATACGCACCGATAGCATCGTATCGGAAGTGCTATTTGACGAAAAAACTCAACGTGCTACGGGCGTGCGGGTCATTGATGTCCATACCAAACAGACTGTGGAGTACTACGCCCGCATTATTTTCTTGAATGCTTCTACGGTATCTACCAATTTCATTTTGCTCAATTCTACTTCCAATCGTTTCCCCAACGGTTTGGGCAATGACAACGGTTTACTGGGTAAATACATCATGGATCATCATTTCCAAATCGGTGCCAACGGACTGGCCGAAGGATTGGGGTTTGACGACAAATATTATTATGGCCGTCGTGCCAATGGCATTTACATACCTCGCTATCGAAATATAGGTACCGACAAACGCCCCTATTTGCGTGGCTTTGGCTATCAAGGAGGCGCGGGGCGTTCGGGCTGGCAACGCTTGATAGCAGAGATGAGTTTTGGAGCAGATTTCAAAGAACAACTCACCCAACCCGGCCCCTGGAATATGGGCTTGGTAGCCTTCGGAGAGTGTCTGCCTTACGAAGACAACTCCCTCACGCTCGACCGTACTCGCCTCGATAAGTGGGGCCTTCCGAGCGTGGTTTTCAATGTAACCTTTCGCGAAAACGAAAAAATGATGCGCCAAGACATGGCCAATGATGCCGCCGAAATGCTCGAAGCGGCTGGCCACAAAAAAGTAAAAACCTACGACAACGACTCCAAACCCGGTGGAGCTATCCACGAAATGGGGGGAGTACGTATGGGTCGCGACCCCAAAACTTCACTCCTCAATGCCCACAATCAACTTTGGACTGCCAAAAATGTATTCGTAACCGACGGGGCGGCCTTTGCTTCGGTAGCTTGCCAAAACCCTTCGCTGACCTTCATGGCACTGACCGCACGCGCAGCACATTTTGCGGTGAGTGAGTTGAAGAAGAAGAATTTGTAGAACTTTTTTTAAAATAGCGTAGTGTTATACTAATAGTTTCCTACCCAGCTTTTATTAAGCAAGGGTTAATCAAAAATTTTTGTCATATTAATATCAAAAATAATCATATTTTTTCTTCTTATATTACTTTTTCTTACGTTTGTGATTATGGTTGAAACTATGGCATCTTTATCCAAAAATAGCAATAATGAGTCGGCAGATGTCCCGGCTGAAAATAGCTATGGGGTTACAGATGCCGAATTGTTCATTCAACATACCTTTGCTCAAAACTCCGAGCAAGGCTTCACTCTTTTATTTAGGCGTTATCATGCTGTTTTATGCCATCATGCCATACGGTATGTATGGTCTAAAGAGGTAGCCCAAGATATTGTATCCGATGTATTTTTCAATTTTTGGAAAAATCAAGAACATTCCAACATCAACACTTCTTACAGGGCATATTTATTCAAAGCGGTCCGCAATGGCTGTTACAACTACCTCACGCGCGAATTGGCCCGCCGCGCCCCTTTGGAAGGCCATGAAGAATTTGAACAAACCTCCCCTTGCCCCGACCATATTATACAATTTGACGAGCTTCAGCACAAAATAGAAACGGCGATTGCTCAACTGCCCCCCCAATGCAAGCGTGTATTTTTATTGAATCGTTTTGAAGGGAAAAAATACAGCGAAATAGCCGAAGAAGTTGGAATTTCCATCAAAACCGTCGAAATGCACATCAGCAAGGCACTGTTTCAGCTACGCCAAGCACTCAAAGATGAGTGGGCATGGGCTATTCTTTTTTTGATTTCAACGCCCTACTAACCTTATTTTCGTTTTTCACTTCTTTTCTCCACATTTCAATATTTTTTCATACCCAACATAGGGTATTTCTTTACAACTGTTTCTAACCACTAAAAACTCGGAACGATGAAAAATAATCTTTCCAAAGAACAACTTTTTGCGCATTTCGCAGGCAATTCGTCTGTACTCACCAAACACCAGTTGGAGGAGTGGCTGCAAAGTTCACCTTCCCACCAAGAGATTTACTATGCTTGCTTAGAAGAATGGGAACGGCAGCATTTATACTGGCACCCCAACACCGAAGCAGAGTATGAAAAATTACAGCAAAGAATACGAGAAACAACACAAACCACTATTGGTATAGAACCTATCTCACGCCCCAAATGGCAGCTTTGGACATGGAGAATAGCCGCCTCGGTGGTATTATTGCTTGTAGCCAGTTATTTGTTGAAAGATACTATTTGGTACAAAAGTTACAGTACCGAATATGGCAAAATACAAAATATCATCTTAGAAGATGGCTCGGTAGTCAATCTCAATGCCAATTCTACACTGCGTGTACCTCGTTTTGGTTTTGGGCCAAGTACCCGAGAAGTACTACTCGAAGGGGAGGCTTATTTTTCGGTAACACACACAGCCACGCATCAAAAGTTTGTCGTAAGCACCAGCAAAGACTTTAGAGTCGAAGTACTTGGGACGGAGTTTTCGGTTCGTAATCGCTCTCGTGGAACTCAAGTCATGCTCGACAAAGGAAAAGTGAAGATACATTACGGCCAAAATACCCCCTCTATCACCATGAAACCGGGCGATTTGGTTACGTATGATTCCAAAGGCAAGGTTCAAATCGAACAAGTGAAACGTCCAGAAAAATACATCGCTTGGCGTTCACACCGATTTGTTTTTGAGCAAAATACCCTACAAGAAGTGGCTATCATGATAGAAGAAAACTATGGCTTAAAGGTCGAAATTCAAAACAAAGAGGTAGCCAATCGCAGCATCAGTGGAGAGATAGAAGCGCACAATGCCGACGAACTTTTGGAGGCACTTTCGGAAGTTTTTGAGCTGAATATCCATCGCAATGGTCGAAAAATATTTATCCAAATGCCTGATAATCAATAAAAAACCATTCAAACCCTTATTTGCTATGTTCAATTTATCCATTCATTTTCAGCAAAGATGCCTCACATTTGCGCACATACTGATAGGACTATGTCTATTGGTGCTGACGCAAGTACATGCTCAAACACTGGCTTACGCAGGGCGACAGCAAAGCGAAAACGCCAACGCAGGCACAACCGCTAAACCACGTTCGGTGGTATCATTGATTGATGAACTTAAAAACAAGTATGGTGTAACGTTCATGTACGAAGACCGTGTATTGGCAGGTAAAACCCTACCCGCCCCAATCAAAGTGGAAGGAAAACTTGAGCAAACCCTTGACCAGGTACTTAAACCACTCGGTCTGAAATACAAGCGTGTCAAAGCAGGTACTTATGTGATTACGGAGGAAAACAACCCCCAATCTCCTAAAGCCTTTTTTCGTGAAAACCAAGCCTTGATGAGTGCAGAGAAAACCCCACTCAATCCAACTACGGTAGAGCAAGGTTTATCTATACCTACACTTACCCCCAAAGGAATAACACTTTTGATGCCTGCCGATATTACGGTAAAAGGGAAAGTAACTGACGATAAAGGAAATGTACTTCCGGGAGCAAACATAACAATCAAAGGGACTCAAAGAGGTACTTCGACCAATGCCGACGGGACTTTTTCCATAGATGTCCCCAATCAAAACAGTATTCTGGTAGTTTCATTCATTGGCTATTTGCGTCAAGAAATTCGCGTAGGTAGCCAGACAAATTTCAATATTGTATTGGCTGTTGATGATAAATCCTTGAATGAAGTAGTGGTGATTGGATACGGCTCGCGCGACAAAAAAGACCTGACCGGAGCTATATCTACGGTATCTTCCAAAGACATCAGCAAAAGTGTAGCGCAAGCCCCCGAATTGGCCATGCAAGGCCGTATGGCAGGTGTTTTTGTATCTACGCCGGGTGGGAGTGCCTTTGCACGCCCTCAAGTACGGATTCGTGGGGTAAGCACTTTCGGCTATGCAGAGCCACTTTTCGTGGTGGACGGTATCCCTCTTACCGAATTTGGGAGTGGAACTGACGGTGTCGGAGGCTCGGTAGTATCAGATATTCGAGGTACCGTAAACGTACTGGCTATGATCAACCCCAACGATATAGAGTCAATTTCTGTACTCAAAGATGCTTCAGCAGCGGCTATTTATGGGGTACGTGCTGCCAACGGGGTCGTACTCATTACTACCAAAAAGGGAGTGAAAGGCACTCCCAAAGTAGAGGTTTCGGTTTCTCATAGTGTGCAAGACGTACCGAAAAAACTACAAATGCTCAATACATCGCAGTTTACGGCTCTCTATCGGGAAGCATACGCCAACAACCCTAATGAAACCCGCAACTTACCTGATGTTTTCAAACCTGAAAGCCCACTTTATTTAGGAAATAGTCAAACGTATGACTGGCAAACGCCTCTGATCAATTCCAATGCCCCCAATACAGATTATAGCGTAAGGGTTTCAGGAGGAAATGAGGCCACACGTTACTATGTATCGGCTGGATACACCAATACAGAAGGCTCGCTGGTAGGCAACAAAATGGAACGTTATTCGATGGCTATGAATGTAGAAAGTAAGATTTCTAAATACCTCTCGACGGGTATTACTTATCGCCTTACCAACAACAGCGCACTCGACAACACCTACACAGACCTACGCTACAACGCCGAAACCTCACCTTGGCAGCCCATTTTCGACCCCAACGGACCTTTCGGCTTTGCCCCTTCTGTAAGTGTGAAATTCAGACCCAACCCCGATTTGGGGGCCGTTACAAGAGATTTTGCCCGCCCTCAATTTTTACCCTCTATTCCACCTTTTATCTTTGATGGCCCCGTCAATTTGCTTTGGGGACCCGAAACCAACAACAATGCCTTTGCCCGTCAAAGCATAGACGATACCCGCTACAATATCTTACGAAACATGGGAACAGGGTTCATACAACTCGAACCTCTCGAAGGGCTAAAATTTAAAGGAACGCTAAGTATAGACTGGTTTTACAATCGTCGTAATACTTGGCGGGATTTCAATAGTTATTTGTTTTCTCAAACCCCCGGCAACCCTTATGCTATCGGCGACGGCACTTCCAAAGGTGAGTATGGCGAAAGACATTCGCGCAACTTCAACATTGTTAAAGAGTTTAGTATAAATTACAGTAAGTCGTTTGGTAATCACAACCTTGACCTCTTGGCCAATGCCATGGACCAACGATATACCTACGAATTTTTGCAGGCAGGATCCACACAACAATTTTTCACCCAACCCGATTTCAGAGCTATCAACAACGTTACGCCTTATGCTTCGGCAAGTTCGTTCAGAAATATTGATGCCTTGCAAGGATATTTGGGACGTTTGAGCTATAACTATGACAACAAGTACTACTTCGATGCAACAGTTCGTCGCGATGGTGCTTCACGTTTTGCTCCCGGCTACAAATGGGGTACCTTCCCAGCTTTTTCGGCAGCTTGGCGTATTAGCTCCGAGCCATTCATGAAGTCTATCACTTTCATTGATGATTTAAAAATCCGTGGGGGCTGGGGTAAACTCGGCAACCAAGAAACCCGCTCCTTTGCGTTTTTGTCGCTTATCTCCAACGCCCCTGACTACGCGCTTGGTTCTGGCGATGGCAACGGCATAGGAAATCTTCGTAATGGAGTATCGCTGCCGGATTTCCCCGTTCAGGATTTGTCTTGGGAGGTAGGCAAAACCGTGAGCATAGGTTTTGATGGTGCTTTTTTTGGACGCAAACTGACAGCTACGGTAGAGTACTATGACCGCCTTACTTCGGGTATTTTGCAGGCAGCCGCACTTCCAGCAAGTGTAGGCAATCAAAATTCGCCCATTCTCAATATTGCCTCTGTACGCAACAAGGGTATCGAGCTTCAGTTGGGTTATAATGGCAATCTTGGTGCATTTCAATATAATATTTCCGGAAACTTGACTACAGTAAATAACAAAGTTGAGCGGACATTCCGCGATCAGCCATTCGGTGGCGAAGGTGGCCGTATCGAAGTGGGTATGCCCATGAGTTATTTGTGGGGGTATAAAGTGGGTGGTTTGTTCCAAACTCAAGCTGAAATAGACGCTTGGAAAGCGCAAAACAAAGACATCATCAATGGCGACCGCTTCGCTCCGGGTGATTTGTACTTCTTAGACGTGAGCGGCCCCGACAAAACCCCTGACAAAATCATCAATGCCGACGACCGTACTTTCCTGGGTCGTACCATACCCGGCTTTTACTATGGGTTCAATTTGGGAGGAAATTATAAAAACTTTGATATGGCCATCTTCTTTCAAGGGGTGGGTGATGTGTATCGTTACAACTGGGCCAGAGCCAATGGTGAAAATATGGGTAGTACTGGTTCCAATCAATGGGCTACAACCCTCAATCGCTGGACTCCCCAAAACACCAATACCACCATGCCACGTGCGGTTCGTGCCGACCCCGCCTCCAACAACCGTTTCTCTGACCGATTTGTAGAAAGTGCCGCCTTCTTACGCCTCAAAAACGTGCAAATCGGGTATTCGCTCCCTGCCAGTTTAACCAAAAACTTAGGATTCATCAATGGTGCGCGCTTCTTTGTAGGAGGTACCAACCTCTTTGTGATTAGCAAATGGACAGGACTCGACCCCGAAGATGTTGACCGAGACGGCGCACTCGTCCCCCCTGTAAGATCACTTACGGTTGGACTTACAGCAACATTCTAATTCTAATCTGAATCAAACCTTTTAAAACTATGAAAAAGCAGAGTTTCAAAATTTTAATGGCGTTGTTTATCACCGCAGCCTTCTACACCAGTTGCGACGAAAAACGCATTGATTTGCAGCCTTTATCCCCTACGGAGGCCTCATTTTTCACCGAAGAAAATGACTTCACAAGGGCGATTATCGGGGTATATGCCAAAATCAACGACTACTATTGGTTCAACAACAATAACCCCATTCATGGGTTTTGGCAACTCCCCGGCGACGACATCACAACCTCTGGTACAGTACCTTTTGAAATTTTCGGTACGTTGCAACCTGCCAATGGTGATTTGAATACTTTTTACCGTGTTACTTATCAACTCATCAACCGTGCCAATACGGCAATACAAAAATTGGACGAAGAAAAGGGAATCATCAAAACCCCCAACCTCAAAAATAACTTGCGTGGCGAAGCTCTTTTTCTTCGGGGCTGGGCTAATTTTCTACTCTGGAACTATTTTGGCACTTCCCCACTGATGACAGAAAGGGTACAAACTTCTGACAGAACTACCCCACCCAACTCCAAAGACACCGAATTGCTCGACCAAGCTATCAAGGATTTTACTGAAGCTGCCACTCTCCTACCTACCTCATGGCCCACCAGCGACCGTGGCCGCGTAACACAAAGTTCGGCCAATGGAATGTTGGGGAAAGCATTGGTTTTCAGAGGGTCAGCCAAGAAAAACAATGCTGATTTCACGGCCGCTATTGCAGCTTTCAACAAAATCACCGACAGACGTTTGATGGCCAATTTCAGAGATAATTTTGATGTAAAAGTAGAGAATAATGCCGAATCCTTGTTTGAATTTCAAGCCTCTCAGCCCGACTTCGACAACGTCTGGCTCTCCAACGACTTTGAAGCAAGAGGCGTTGGCTCCACCTCGGCCTACTGGGGTTATTATGAAAACCACTGGTCGCTCTTTGGTAAGGCACGCTTTGAAGCTACCCAAAAACTCGTCAATGCTTTTGAACCCAACGACCCCAGAAGAGATATAACGCTCAATGCCGCCAATCGAACCTTTAATAAATACTGGAATACAGGCGACCAAAAATCACAGTCGGGA
Organism: Runella sp.; assembly: GCA_046294665.1. Taxonomy (GTDB): domain Bacteria; phylum Bacteroidota; class Bacteroidia; order Cytophagales; family Spirosomataceae; genus Runella. Next base: position 5,890 of record JBKBKL010000001.1, on the reverse strand, counting down.
GTTGCCTCTGTCAATAACCCAAGAATATTGAGATATGCTGATGTTCTTTTGTTGAGAGCCGAGGCCGTTCTTGAGTCGGGAGGTTCAACCGCCGAAGCGATCGGACTTATCAATCAAGTGCGTACACGTGCGCGTGAGATGCGCGCCGGCGGAACCGTTCCGGCCAATTACCCCACTACCGAAACTGACCGCGCTCGTATCTTCAACTGGATTGCCAACGAACGCTTCCTCGAATTGGCCGGTGAAGAAGGTGCGCGCTGGCTCGACCTCCGCCGCTGGCATTTGGCAGGCAAAATCAACCTCGGTTCGGGCTTCAACTGGAGCTCTCTACGCAACGACGTTACGTTCGATGTCAATAAACACCTTCTTTATCCGATTCCTTTGTCAGAAATTGACCTCAACCCCAATGTAAAACAAAATCCGGGCTACTAATTTTTTAGGTTTGATGTGAATACAAGAGTTCAGATTTTCCCCACTATTTGTGGGGAATTTCTGTATCTTACAGGAGTGTGATGCAGAGAAATATCCTTTATATTTTGTGGCTTTGTTTAGGCATTTTAAGCTGCCAAAACGAAACCCACCTCTTTCATCTTAGGCCAACCAAAGATACGGGGGTTGATTTTGTTAATACCCTCACCGACTCCGACACCTTCAATGCCATGACTTTCGAGTATATCTACAATGGAGCCGGTGTAGCTGCTGCCGATTTCAATAATGACGGTCTTACAGACCTGTTTTTCTCGGGAAATCAAGTTTCCAATCGGCTGTATTTGAATCAAGGCCGGTTGAAATTCAAAGACGTAACCTCCGCATCAGGATTGGTTTCCGACAAGTGGTGTACCGGGGTAGCCGTAGCAGACATCAACCAAGACGGATGGCAAGATATTTATGTTTGTGTGGCAGGTTTTGTCGAAGATACTACCCAACGTGCCAATCTTTTGTACATCAATCAAGGTTTGGACAAAAACGGTATTCCAACCTTTGTCGAAAAAGCGGCCCAATACGGCCTCAATGACATGGGGTATAGCACCCAAGCTGCTTTTTTCGACTATGACCGCGACGGCGACTTGGATTGTTATGTTTTGACCAATGCCCTCGAAAAAGAAAACCGAAATGCCCTCCGCCCCAAACGTACCTACGGCGAAGCTCCAAGCAATGATAGGCTGTATAGGAATGACAACGGCCAATTTTTCAACGTTACTCACCAAGCGGGTATTCTTACCGAAGGATACGGACTGGGAATTTGTGTAAGCGACCTCAACGGCGACGGCTGGGAAGATGTCTATTGTGCCAACGATTTCCTATCTAACGACCTCGTTTGGCTCAACAACCAAAACGGTACGTTTACCAATCGGGCGGCAGAGCTGATGACCCACCAAACCCACAACGGTATGGGCGTGGACATCGCCGACTTCAACAACGACACCCGCCCCGACATCATCGTGCTGGATATGCTCCCCGAAACCAACGAACGCCAAAAAATGATGCTTGCCGGCTCCAATCATGACCGTTTTCATCTCGATTTGAAGTTGGGCTACCAGCCTCAATTTATGAAAAATACGCTTCAACTCAACCTGCCCTTTCTTCAAAAAAACAACAGTACTCGTTTTTCCGAAATAGCTTACTTGGCGGGAGTTGCCAAAACCGATTGGTCTTGGTCTTCACTTTTTGCCGATTTGGATTGCGACGGCCTCCAAGATGTACTCATCACCAACGGCTACCGTCGTGATGTTACGAATATGGACTTTACAGCCTATTTGGCCTCCCAGCGTGAATTGATGATGTTTAATCAAACTGCCAAAGACAAGGCCAAAGTTTATCAAAAACTCAAAGAACTCCCCCAAATCAAAATCCCAAACTATGCCTACCGCAACCGTGGTGATTTGACTTTTGAAGATGTCTCCGAAAAATGGGGCTTGAGTCTGCCAAGCTACTCCAATGGAGCTGTCTATGCAGACTTAGACAACGATGGCGACTTAGATTACGTAGTCAATAACATTGATGATGAGGCATTTGTATTTGAAAATACAGCCAATACCCAACCCAATTTCAATTTCCTCAAAGTAAAATTGCAATTTTCAGAACTCAACCGCGACGGACTGGGAAGTAAGCTAAAACTTTATTCGGGAGGACAAGTTTTTTATCGAGAAAATCAGCCGGTACGCGGCTACGTATCTTGTGTCGAACCTGTGGTACATTTTGGGCTGGGAATGCACCAAACCATAGATAGCTTGCTCATATTTTGGCCTGACGGTACTTACCAAAAAGAATTTCCCTACACCTCCAATCAATCTCTGACCATCAAATACACCCCCCAAAAAGTAAGACCTTATCGTTCGGTATTCGACGAAGTCGAAACTTCTCCTATTTTTTCAGAAATCAACCCTGCAACTGTCGGTCTTTATTTTAACCATACCGAAAACGAATACAACGATTTCAACCAAAACCCGCTACTCCCTTACAAACTTTCTCGTATCAGCCCCTGTATAGCCGTAGGTGATGTCAATGCCGATGGCCTCGACGACCTTTTTGTAGGTACAGATACAGGTTCTCCTGCCAAAATTTTTTTACAACAGGCTGAAGGGAAATTTATCTCAAAAAATTTGCCCGAAAGTGAGGCTTTTGAGGACGTAGCCGCTACGTTTTTTGATGCTGATACCGACGGGGATTTGGATTTGTATGTCGTAAGCGGTGGTAGCCATGTAGAGGGCGAATCGGAAATATATCAAGACCGTCTCTATCTCAACGACGGCAAAGGTGCTTTCACTTGGCAAAAAAATGCCTTACCCAAAACCTCTTTTAGCGGTGGCTGTGTGTCTGTCGCAGACATAGACCAAGACGGCGATTTAGATGTTTTCAGAGGAAGCCGTCTGTGGGCTGGGCAGTATCCTTTGCCTCCTCAAAGCTATTTTTTTATCAATCATTCTGATAAAAGTAAAACACATTTTATAGATAAAACTTCCGAACTGGCCTCGGACTTAGAAAAAGTCGGAATGATAACTGCCGCCACTTGGGCAGATTTCGACAACGACAAAACCCCCGATTTGCTTGTTGTAGGCGAATGGCTTTCACCTATGCTCTTCAAAAACCAAAAAGGGAAGTTGATCCACTCGCCAACTCCCGACTTATCCTCACTTCAAGGACTTTGGCAGTCGGTTTTGGCCGATGACCTCGACCACGACGGCGACATAGATATTGCTATTGGCAATATTGGCCTTAATACCAAATACACCGCTTCTGCCGAAAAGCCGTTACGTATATATGCCAAAGACTTCGACAAAAACGACCGACTCGACCCTATAATGAGCTTTTATTTGAAAGATAAGGAGGAAATACCTGTCCCCACCCGCGACCTGATAACCTTGAAAATACCTGGCCTCAAAAAATATTTTCCTACTTATACCGAATACGCCCAAGCCAAAATGTGGGAAATTTTAGACAAAAAAGACCTCAACGATTCTTATAAGCTAACCGTCAACGAACTTCGTAGCGGCTGGCTCGAAAATAATGGAAAGGGCAGTTTTCAATTTCACCCCTTCCCGACGGAGGCACAATTTTCCGTCATCAATGCCATCTTAAAACTTAACGATTGCTTGATTTTGACCGGCAACTCCCACGCCCCCGAAACCATAGGAGGCTGGTGGAATGCCAGCAAAGGAACGGTACTTCGACTGAATCAAAACAAGAAGTTTGATACTGTCAAATCTTCGGGCTTTTGGGCTGACAAAGAACCGAGAGCCTTGGGTAAATTGAAGCGGAAAGACGATCAATTATTGATTGTCGGCAATGTGAATGAAGTCGTTCAAGTATTCAAAACACTAAACTAACCCTCGATATGCTGCTCATTCGGTGTTTTACATATTGTCTGTCAATATGCTTTTTGAGCCTCCAATGCTACTCGCAAGTAGCAAAGACGACAAGGCTCTTTGCCCCTCTCGATACTATCATTGTCGAAAATCCAAAAGGATTATTGCTCAAAGTCAGCGACAGCAAAGGCAAGATTTACCATCAATCTTCCTCAAAACCTATCATTAATTTTTTGGCGGCTGGTGCGTTGGGAAAGCATGAGATTTGGTACGAAACCCCCAAAAAACAAAAAATCATCATCGGTGATTTCTGGGTCAATGCCTCCACAAATTTCAAATATTGTGGCATATTCGACACCTTGTTCAATATTGCCTATCACGGTCTTAATGACAAAGAATCGGGCTTCGGTGAGGTAACTTGGAACGGTAAAAAGTACCGGTATTTTGTACCGTGGATACTCGACCATGGACACAACATGCGAAGTCAAAAATATTTTTACGACTTCGGACATGAGTTCCTCGATTTGCTCAAAGCCTCCCAACGCTCCGATGGTATGATATATAGTTTTGTAGAACACATGCCTCGCATGGAATATTGGTTTACACGCGACAAGTTTTCGGGATATACCCAACGGATAGGCGATAAAGTTTTTGTAAGACAACCCACCGAAAACCACCCAGAGTATATGTATGTTGATGCGATTTATCAAGCGTGGAAATCGAGCGGCGACGACCAATGGATGAAGTCAATGCTCACCTCCGCAGCCAAAGCCCTTGATTACGCTCCCAACGACCCCGCCCGCTGGAGCAAACGCTTTCAACTCCTCAAAAGAGTCTATACGATTGATTCGTGGGATTTTGCCGTAGAGGACGAGTATTTACCCGACCTTGGGCTTACCAATACAATGATCATTGACCCCGAAAAATCCAAATTTGGTGTATTCTTTGGCGATAATACGGGCTACATCGCCGCCTGTTTTGAGTTGGCCGAAATGATGCAATATGCAGGTTTCGCTCAAGAAGCCGAACGCTTCCAAAAAAGAGGCCAAACATTGAAAGAACGTTTGGATAAATTGGCTTGGAATGGCCGATTCTACCGCCATTTTATAGATGAGGATTCTACGGTAGTCAGAAAATTGGGAGTAGATGAAAGCCAACAAGTAGCGCAGTCGAATGCTTATTCGCTCAATCGTCCGATTACGCCTACCCAAGCCAAGGCCATCATCGAAACTTATCTCCATATACGTCAAAATTTACCCTCTGGTTCACCCGGCGAGTTTTATGCTATTTATCCTCCTTTTGAGCGAGGCTTTGGCCAGCACGGCGACAAATGGCAATACATGAACGGAGGAGTAGGCGGACACGTAGCGGGTGAGCTGGCCAGAGGAACTTACGAATTTGGATATGAAAAATACGCTTCTGATATTCTGAAGCGTGTTTATGAATTGGCCAAAAAATACGATAACAAGATTTATTTCTCATACACAGGAGCTATTTTCCCACCGCCCCCTCCCCCCCATTACAAACCATTGGATTTGTCTTTACTCGCCAATATGGACTCATGGGTAAGCGAAAATCCAACGACAGAAACCTTTATGAGAGGCAAACGTGTAGGCGATGATTTCAGCCATTTGCCTTTGGGAAAGCAAATCTTCGCCAACATTCCATTTGTTGTCATAGACCCCAATACTAATGCTCGAAAAGCGGTGTTAGCTGTGTCAAAACAAAAGGGTCTTCCCGAAAAAATAGAAATTCCCGTTGGTCAAACTGCTAGCAGCATTTATTTGTTACATACGTCCTCCAAACCTTTGTCAGAAAATATCGCAGCTTGCCTCAAACTAAAATATACCGACGGTTCATATTTTACCCAATATCTTATTCACGGAAAACATCTTACCTACTGGTGGTTTTCTACGTTAGAAACCGACCGATCGGGCGTAGCTTGGTATGGCAAAAATGCTGTATCGGAAGGGATTGGGTTGAGTTGGTGTGCCATAGACAATCCTCACCCCCAAAAGCCCATCGCCTCCGTTTCGATCGAGGCCGAAGAAGGGGGAGTGATTTACACCCTTTTTGGCCTCACC